>NZ_JAVDDW010000012.1:0-103148 GCF_030848585.1 Halobellus sp. H-GB7
GAATACGACATCCAGTCTCTCAGGTGGCCATTCTGTCACAATCGTGCCGATAATAATAATTAACGTTGCATATAGAACTGCGAGATTGGTTCCGCTATCTGCGTCCATATGTCGAACAAATCAAGCATCTATACGTAATTAAATTGTTGAGAGGAATCCCTACGATTCGATGATGAGGTTGTAAAGGGCGGCCTCGATCAACTCCCCATCGTTTAGATCATTCTCTGCTTGATAGTCTTCAACGACTGAGATGATATCCCCATCCGAACAAGTCCATCTCATCGTTTTATAGTCCGTATAAGGCGATTTCGAAGTGTTTCGTGTCATAATTTTAAATTCCTTTGTCTAATTTTGTAGTAAATTCTTCCTCGTAAGCGCATTCGACACAGTATGTCAAAACTTTGAAAAGAAGTCTGGCAGATCCATATCGTTCAATCCGAATGTCGGTATCTAGGCCCGATGCCCCACACTTGATGCATTTGCTGGGAGTGTCAATCATTGGAGAGTCCAATTCCCATTCGGTTTGTACTCATCAACATTCTCACAGTTGTCACAGTAGACCATAAGAGAAGGCTTAAACTCGCTAGCACCCACGAAGGCCATTTGCCATTCCCCGTGGGTGTTTTCCGAGTCGCAATTCTGGCATTTCATCGGTCGAACACCGACATATCATCAACTTCACCGATCATTACCTCCCCGTCTTGCGATTCGATTCTTACCCCATCGTAGTCTTCAGAGAGAATTTGTAGCTCTTCTTTGACTTCGGGATTTGAAGTCGTGACTTGTCGTGTCCCATCTTCAAATTCGGCGAGATGGGTGTCTTCGACCCCTCTGGGGTTCTGCTCTTCTCTTACGACAGAGGGAGTCTCTTGGGCTAGCTCTTCGTATTCTTCGCTCAGATCCTCCCAAACCTCACTATGCCGGGAATCCCCACTGCGAGCATATCGCTCAAAGGCTTCGCTAGCTGCCTCAGCCATTTCAGACGTGTCAACGTCCTTCCCCTCAAGTCGATCACGGGGGTCGGGACCACTAGATCCGTCCTCAAGGGCTTTGTCGGCCTTCTGTTCAAGATATTCAGCTAATGCAGTTGAGGCATTCCCCTTGCCTTTGCGCTCTCTAGCGCCTTTTCTGAGCGTATCTAGCTCCTGTTCGAGTCCCCTCTCTCCTAATTTGGCTTCGTGTCTTTGTCGCATTTCGTCCTTCATTTCATCCCACGAATCGAAATCCTCAGACTTTAGCTCAGAATTATCAGTTTCCTGAGAAGTAGAGGAAGAATTGGATTCAATGTCGTCTGCTAGCTCCTCGAAAACAGGGGAGTTATTTCGTTGGGCGTGATCCCTGAAAGCCTCTGCTGCTACCTCTTGTTTACTTTTTCCGGAGGATAGCTCTTCGGCTTCTTTTTCTTCTTCCTCCTCTACAGGCCCAACGAGCCAATAGCCAGACTTATTCTTGTATTCTGATAACTCTTCGTCAGTAACGTACTCAGTTTTTCCCGATTGATGTAAAAAAGCGTATTTCGTCATAGTGTATCACTCTCTATTTGATAAAAATCCGTAGTTGTGTAGTAGTTCGTTCAAAAGTTCGTCATAGCTAGAAGAATCCCGAAGATCCTTCTCAACCGCGAGCTTCTTCCGTGTTTTGCGTTCCAAAGGAATTGTGGTTCTTTCCTTCATATACTTAATAATTAGAACCAAAAGCTTAAATATCTTATGATTTTTCATACTTTTCTTGGACAAATGTTTCAATACACTCCGAATCAATTTAGAATCATTCAATCTTCACACAATGTAGATTCTGAGGCCTTTGATCCGATAGGATGGATACCATTCATCTACAGAGAAAACTCAATGAGTGGACTATGTGCTAATCTGAGGCAACTCAAATCGATGTGGGGAGCGAGAGGGAGGAAGGGACTAGATCTAGTCTTAACCAACACTGAGCAGTGGGAGTGAGAGATGTTGGTTAAGCTCTAAGGATGTATGTAACTTAGCCAATTATTTTGGTACGACGGATGGAGAATCGGGAGCAACGTCGCGTTCACCCGCTCCAGTTCGGTGGGCTCCAGCACCCGATTGACAAAGCCGTCCAGTTCCCGCCCGTCGAGTGCGAGCGCGCTCGCAGTGGCGTGTTTGCCCGTCGCGACGATTACGGCGGGATCGACGGTGTCGATCTCCGTCCAGAGGTGGTCGCGGCAGTTTGCGCGCTCGTCCGGCGTCGGTTCCCGGTTCGATCCCGCGCCATCGCAGGGGAAGCACTTCACGGCGTTCGTGACGTAGGCGTCGGGATGACCGGCGTCGGCGAGCAGTTTCCGAACGCGACGCCCCGAATGCCGCGTCGTGTACGCTCGCCCCGTCCAGTTGCCGCCGCGCCACGTCTCCGCGTCTGGTTCGCCCGCGCCGGGGGCTTCGCCGACGACCAGTACTGCTGCGTCGCGGTCGCCGGTGCCCCACGAGATTCGGTCGCGACACGCGACGAGCGCGGGACAGCGCGAACAGTCGGCTTCCAGCACGTGCCGGTCGTCGGGGTAGTACTGGTCGGCGTCGGCCGTTCCGCTGGGCGAAGGCTCCGGGTCGGTCATCCGGCGTTACGCGGCTTCGACGGCGTCGACGGCGGCGGCGACGAGCGGCGCGACCGAGACGACGCTCACGTCGCGCTCGATGGTGTCGGTACCGATCACGCGCTCGATGCCGGCGCGTTCGAGTTTCGTCCGGGCGTTCTGTGCGAGTAGCGGATGGACGCACGCCGCGAAGACGCGGGCTGCCCCGTCGTCGTCCAGATGCGACACGGCTTCGCTCATCGTCGTCCCGGTCGCGACGATGTCGTCGACGATGACGACGTCCCGGCCCTCCGTGTCGGCATCGCTCGGCGCGATTTCGACCTCTGTCCCGGAGTGGCGCGTCTTCTCGAAGTAGTCGGTTTCGCCGCTCCCGTAGGCTTCACACGCCGCTTCGGCGAGTTCGGTTGCACCGGCGTCCGGCGACAGAAAGAGCGGGTCGGTCAGGTCCTCTGGAAGCGGCGCGGCGAGTCGGCCGGCGGCGTCACAGATCGTCACGTGTGCGTCGAAAAAGTCGGAGATCGACTCCTCGTGAGGGTTCACGAGCACCACGCGATCCGCGCCGGTCGAGACGGCGCGAGCCATCGCGCGTGCGGAGACGGGTTCGCCCGCCTCGAAGGCGCGGTCCTGTCGCGCGTAGCCCATATACGGGATCACGGTGACGACCTCGGACGCACCGGCCTCGCGAACGGCGTCCTGTAACTGCAGCAGTTCGACCCACGCGTCGTTCGAGTCCGTCGTCGCGACCACGACCGCGCGCTCGGCGTCGAACTCGGGGACGGCGGCGAGCGTCTCGCCGTCCGGGAAGCGATTGTACTCTACGGCCGCCAGCGGTTCACCCAGTTCCGCCGCGAGCGCGGCCGCGAGCGCCTGTGAGGATGCGCCGGGTACGATCATACTGGTGTTCTCACGATCCGCGCTAAAACCCCTTTCCGTCTTCGCGCCGCGTGCGAGTGGGGCGCACTGCTCTGCGAACAGCCGCGATGGTCCGTCAGACCGCGGCCGCTGCGACGTCTCTCACCCCGAGTCCGCGGTGCCGCCACTCGTCGCCTTCCAGCCGCACGGCGAGCGTCCCGTCTGCCGTGACCGCGTACGAGGACTCCGCGCCGTGGGTCACGGCCACGACGTCGCTGTCGATCGGCAGGGCTTCTTCGTGCCAGGCCTCCTCGTGGGTGTCGGCATCGGGGTCCCGCGCGTACAACGTCCCCTCGCTCACGGCGTGCGCTCGGGGGCCGACGGCGTCGACGGCGTCGACCGGGTCGGAAAGCACGTCCATCCAGCCGTTCCCGAGTTTGAACAGTCCGGAGCCGGTCGCCACGAGCGGTTCGGCGTCGACGTCGCGGGCGTCGTTGAGGCCGGCGTGCGTCGCGCCCGAGTCGTCGACGCGATAGACGCCGTCGGCGGCGGCGACGAGGCCGCCGTCGATCGCGCGCACCGCGCCCGCGGATCCGACTTCCGTCCAGGTCGCGTCCGCGTCGCTGGCGGCGTCATCCGGGGCCGCACACCGACCGATCCGTCCCTCCTCGTCGCCAGCGAGAAGCGCGCCCGCGTCGAATCCGACAGCGGTCGCGGGTCCGAAGCCGGTCGCGGCGAAATCGAGCGCGTCGGACGGGCCGGCGGTGGAGGCCGCGTCGCCGTCCGCTGCGCTCCGATCAGCCACCAGGACGTCCTCGTCGGTCGCGACCGCGACGAGCGGGCCCGCCGTCGCGACATCGCGGGCGTGGCACCGCTCTGCGACGCCGAACTCCCCGATCAGGTCGTCGGAGACGGAGACGGCGACGACGCCGAGCCCCGTCGCGAGATAGACCGTCTCGGTCCCGGAGTTGTCGGTGTACACTCGCTTCTCGTCGATCGTTGGCATACCCGAAATTCGCCGAGACGTGGTAAAAACGGTGCGGAGCGCGTCTCGACGGGGTCTATATGAACTCCCGAACCTCGGAGTACCACATCTCGTGGTAGTCGACTTCGCCGATGCGTTCGGCGATGGCGACCGCGAGCACGTGCCAGCAGCGCTCGTGGGGGTCCTCGGGATCGAGGTTGTACGCGCTGTCCTTACAGGTGCACCCGCCGTCCTCGACGACGTACTCGTCTTCGTGGCCGACGACGACGGTGAAGTCGCGGTAGCGCTTGATGCGACCCTCCGAGACGGCTTCGATGGCGCGCGCGCCGCGGCCGTCGTGGAGTTTGACCAGCGTGTCGACCGCGTTCGGCGTGAGTTCGCCCGCCTCCGCCAGTTCGCGCCGCCAGGCGGTTTCGGCGTCGCTGTCCGTCTCGGTCGGCACGGCGTAGCCGTCGTGGACGTTCTCACCAGGGTCGGCGTTCTCACCAGGGTCGGTGGTGGAGGCGCTGTCGGTGTCGCCGGTGGCGTCGCCCGCTGTGTCGCTGCCCGCGTCGCTGGCGACCACGTCGAACCCGTCGGTGTCGTCCGTCGACCCGCGCTCGTCGGTCGGGCCGCCGTCGCCGTCACTCACGCCCGTCGCTTGCTCGGGGGCGGACAAAACGCCACCGGTGCCCACTTCGGCCGTCGGCCGCTTCTCCCGAGAGGTTCTCCGGACCGTGCATCGCATCGCTTTTCGCCGCGGGGCGTCCGAACCGAGGTATGGACGTTCGTGAGGGCGATGTCGAGCTTTCGGTCCCCGACGCCCGCGACGGCGCGTCGGAGGGTGCGGGCGACGGCGTGTTCTACAACCCGACGCAGGAACTCAACCGCGACGTGACGGTGGCGACGCTGCGGGCGTACCGCGAGCGCGAACCGCGCCTCACCTCGTATCTCGACGCGATGGCGGCCAGCGGAATCCGGGGCGTCCGCGCCGCCGCCGAGGGTCTCGACGTCACGTGCGTCGACGTCGACGCCGACGCGGTCGAACTCGCACGCGAGAACCTCGCGCGCAACGACCTCGACGGCGACGTGGTCGAACGCGACGTCAATGCGCTCCTCCACGAATCCGTGTTCGACGTCGTCGATCTCGATCCGTTCGGCACGCCGATCCCCTTCGTCGACGCCGCGTTCGCGAACACGCGCAACCTGATCTGCGTCACCGCCACGGACACCGCGCCGCTGTGCGGCGCCCACCAGCGCTCTGGCATCCGCAAGTACGCGACGCTCCCGCAGAACACCGACTACCACCCCGAGATGGGGCTTCGCGTCCTCCTCTCGGCGCTCGTCCGCACCGCCGCGCGGTACGACAAGGCCGCGGTGCCGATCCTCTCGCACGTCACGCGCCACTACGCCCGAGTGTACCTCGAACTCGACGCCCGCGCCACGCAGGCCGACGCACTCATCGACCAACTGGGCTACGTCCACCACTGCGAGGACTGCCTCCACCGAACTCACGAGTTCGGCCTGATCGCGCACCCGCCCGAGACCTGTGCCGCCTGCGGTGGCGACCGCCTGCTCACCGCCGGGCCGCTCTACCTCGGGCCGATCTGCGAACCCGACTTCGTCCGTGCGGTCCGCGAGCACGTGACCGAGGAGATGGGCGAGGCGGCGCGCGCTCGGCGGATGTTAGACACCGTCGCGGGTGAACTCGACACGCCTACGCACTACGACCAGCACCGCCTCTGCAAGCAGTGGAGCCGCTCTGCACCGGCGATGGACGACTTCCTCGCGGACCTCCGGAACGCCGGATTCGAGGCGACGCCAGCCCACTACTCGGGCACGTCGTTCAAGACCGATGCGACGGTCGAAGAGATTCGCGACGCGACGGTCGACGCCGAGTAGTCGCCGCTCGAACGCATCGCTCGGGACGCTCCGGTCCGCACACCGGGCTCGATGACCTCCGCGACGCACGCCGATCTACCACCTACACTCTTGTGTCAGTCCGGCGAACAGACTCCTGTGAGCGTTCGGACTCGTGACCCACTCGTCGCAACGCGTGCGATCGTCGATACCGTCCGCGAGCGGGAGGTAACGTTCCTCGCAGCGAGTATCTCCTATTACGTTCTCGTTTCGCTCGTCCCGCTTCTCACGCTCGCTGTCGTCCTCGCGACCGTCATCGGCGGGGCGGAACTCGCAGACCAGATCCGGACGATCGCCCAGCAGTATCTGCTCCCGTCGGGGGCCGACCTCGTGGAGAACGCGCTCGCAGACCGTACCGGACAGGGCACCCTCTCGATCGTGAGTCTCCTCGTCACGGTCTGGGGCGCGCTGAAACTGTTCCGCGGCATCGACGTCGCGTTCTCTCGGGTCTACGGCTACCCGACCAGTTCGATGGTCGACCAGATTCGCGATGGCCTCTTGACCCTCCTCTCGCTCGGCGGGGCGACCATCGGCGTCGCCGTCGCTGCGACCGTCATCGCCATCGTCGACGTGCCGTTCGTCGGGTTCGTGAGCCCGCTCGTCCTCCTGGCGTTTCTCGTCGTGGCGTTCGTCCCGCTGTACGCGCTCATCCCCGACGTCCCGATCACGCTCCGACAGGCACTCCCGGGAGCGCTGTTCGCAGGCGTCGGCTGGGCTATTCTCGGCGTCGTCTTCGGCTTTTACGCGCAACTGTCAAGCGGGGTCGCGGGCGCGCTCGGAGCGGTGTTGTTACTCGTCACTTGGTTTTACTTCTCGGGCATTCTCGTGCTCACCGGCGCGGTGGTCAACGCCGTCCTCGCAGGGGAGGTCGACGCCGCAGACCGAGAGACTGCGGAGTCGGACGGCGACGCCGACGAGCGAGACCGGCAGGTACAACACCCGCGGGGCCGACGTGACGAGCGGACGATGAGTGCGGACGACGCGACGACACCCGACGACGCCGCCGCGGAGGATGCGACGACGCCCGAGGAGGACGTGGAGGGCGCCGCGAGCGCCGGCAGCGGACCACGTGGGGGCGACGACACCGACGTCGAACCCCGCGGCGCGCCCGACATCGAGGACCTCGATCGCCGCATCGAGGAACTGCGCGCCGACCTCGACACGTTCGAGGAGGACGTCCAGTCGCGCACGGTCGAGCGCCCCGACGTCGAATCCGAGATGCGCCGCTACGTTCGCGGGCGACTCCGCCGGGGGAAAGCCCGCGGCTGGGGGCCGTATCTCGTCTTGCTGTACGGGACGGCGGCGACGATCGGTGCGTTCTATCTGCTCGACGACGACCTGCTCGCGGTGGTCGCGATGCTCGTCATCTACCTCTCGACGCTGGGACTCTACGCCCTCTTCGTGATCTTCGGCGTCGGACTGAACGCGCTCGGCGTGCCCGGGCGGCTCGTCGACTGGGTTCGCGATCGGCGCTCCTGAACGGGCCAGTCCGCGATATCCCGCGACGTGCGCCGTCCGCGCTCACTTCACACTCGCCACGTTCGATCCCGCCGCGTTCGATCGCTGCGTCCCGCTTTTCTGCCCTGCTGTTCCCTCGAAAGCGGTGACAGCGACGAATCCGACGATATTTGTCGTTCGCGCAGTGAGAGACGCACCGATGACCCCGACCACGACGCCGCTCGCCACGCGCGGTATCGGCGAAGCCGCGTTCGCCGAGTCGCTCCCGGACGCCATCGTCGCGGTGTTCTGGGCGCTCACGCACCTCGGAAATCCCTATCTCCTGCTCGCGTGCGTCGCCCTCGCGTACCTCCTCGGCGACCGCGTCGGCATCCCGCGCCGCGGGGCCGCGTTCGCTCTCGCGCTTGGCCTCTGTGCGATCGGTCTCACGATCGGACTGAAACACTTCTTCGGCCTCCCGCGCCCGCCGATCTCGTATCGCGACGGACTCGGCTTTCCCAGCGGGCACGCGCTCGGCTCGACGATGTTCTGGGGCGGCGTCGCCGTGCTCGCGACGTGGGGGCGCTGGCGACAGCGACTCACCGTCGCGGGGGTCGTCGTCGGCGCCGTCGCCCTCTCGCGCGTGCTGATCGGCGTCCACTACCTCGCGGACGTCGTCGCCGGCGTCGCCATCGGGGTAGCGTTCCTCGCAGCGGCCTTTGCGCTCGGACCCGGATTCTCGCCGAAGTCACCGAGCGGTGCGCTCGCGACGCCCGAACACCGCCACGTCACCGCGCTGTTCGTCCTCGCGGTCGCACTCGGACTCGCGGGGCTCCTCGTCGCTCCCGGGGAGAGTGAACTGTTCTTGGGCATCGGCACGGCCGCTGGCGGGGTACTGGCGTGGCAGCGCTTCGGCCGCCGCGCGGCCGCGGTGACTGTCGAACTGTCGACCCGGACGTTCGCCCTCGGCGGCGGCGGACTCCTCGTCGCGCTCGGGGTGATGAGCGGCACCGCGAAACTGATCGAGAACGGCCCGCTCATCGCCGTCGCCGGGGCGGTCGGCGCCGTCGGACTGCTCGCGCTGCCGCTCGTCGTCGACGCTCGCGACGTGGCTTGAGTCGACATTCGGCCACGAACGGCGCCCGCTCCGCTACGGCGTCGGAGAACGGCAGACGAAAGAACCGAAGAAGGCAAGAACGAAAACGGAAGAACCCGCAGTCAGGCGTCGGCGTCGCTCAGTACTTTTCGAGGTAGCGGTCGAGTTCCCACTGGGAGACGTCGATGCGGAACTCGTCGTACTCCTGGGTCTTCGCCTCGATGAACTTCTCGGAGACGTGCTCGCCGAGGGCCTCCTTGATGACCTCGTCGTCTTCGAATTCGGCGACGGCCTGACCGAGGTTCGCCGGCAGCGTGTCGATACCGTACTCCTCGCGCTTGGCCTCGTCGAACTCGTAGATGTTCTCCCGGACCGGGTCGGGGGCTTCCAGGCCCTTCTCGATGCCTTCGAGACCGGCGTGGATGATCGCCGCGAAGGCGAGGTAGGGGTTACACGACGGGTCGGGTGAACGCAGTTCGATGCGCGAGGCCGCCGGTACGCGTGCGGCCGGCTTGCGGATGAGCGCCGAGCGGTTGCGGTCGGACCACGCGACGTACACCGGCGCTTCGTAGCCGGGGACGAGGCGCTTGTAGCTGTTCACCGTCGGGTCGGCGACGGCCGTGATCGCCGGGGCGTGTTCGAGGACGCCGGCGAGGAAGGCGTGGGCGGTCTCCGAGAGGTTGAACTCGTCGTCGTCGTCGTGGAAGGCGTTGTTGCCGTCCTCGTCGAACAGCGAGACGTGGGTGTGCATCCCCGAGCCGTTGATCTTCGGGATCGGCTTGGGCATGAACGTCGCGTGGAGGTCGTGCTGGGCCGCGATGGCGCGGACGACCGTCCGGAACGTTCCGACGTTGTCGGCGGTGGTGAGGGCGTCGTCGTACTCGAAGTTGATCTCGTGTTGGCCCTCGGCGACCTCGTGGTGACTGGCTTCGATCTCGAAGCCCATCTGTTCGAGGCCGTAGATGATGTCGCGGCGGACGTCGGAGGCGAGGTCCTTCGGCGCGAGGTCGAAGTAGCCGCCGGCGTCGTTGGTCTTCGTCGTCGCGCGGCCTTCTTCGTCTTCCTCGAAGAGGAAGAACTCCGGCTCGGGGGCGACGTTGACGGTGTAGCCCATCTCCTCGGCGCGTTCGAGCGTGCGCTTCAGGACGCTCCGCGGGTCGCCCTCGAAGGGCTCGCCCGTCGTGGTATTGATGACGTCACAGATGAGACGCGCCGAGCGGCCGTCGCGCCACGGGAGGATCGCGAACGTCTCGGGGTCGGGTTTGAGCCGCATGTCGGACTCCTGAATGCGGACGAATCCCTCGATGCTCGACCCGTCGAAGTAGATCCCGTCGGTGAAGGCCTTCTCGGCCTGCGTCGCGGGTACGGCGACGTTCTTTACGGTGCCGAGGATGTCGGTGAACTGCAGGCGGAGGAAGTCGACGTCTTTCTCCTCGATCTCGTCGATGACGTGCTGTGCTTCGGCGGAGAGGCCACCGTCTGCGACGGCGGCACCGGATTCATTTTGGTCCGTCATGTCCTGGACAATCGAATCCGAACACTCCCAGTATAAAGACGTTATCGCTTAGTGCAAATGCCCGCAGTCGCTATCCTAATTGGATATTCGTAAAATTCTAATGTACCCAGACGCATCGTGAGTGTAATGACGTACGAAAACCTGGATGCAAAACTGATCAACGCATTACTTGGCGACGGACGCGCGAGTCTTCGGAGCCTCGCCGAGGAACTCGACGTCTCGGTCACGACAGTGTCGAACCACCTCCGCGACCTCGAAGATCAGGGCGTGATCGAGGGCTACACCCCCCGTGTCAACTACGACGCACTCGGCTACGACGTCACGGCGATCATCCAACTGAAGGTCGAAGGGAGCGCGCTCCCCGAGATCACGGATCGACTCCGCGGCCACAAACAGATGACCACCGTCTACGAGGTGACGGGCGATTACGACGTCATCGCGGTCGGCAAATTCGAGGACACAGACGGGATGAACGCACAGATCAAAGAACTCCTCACCGACGCGGACATCCGCGAGTCGAACACGAGCGTCGTCCTCAACGCCGTCGTCGAAAACGAGCAGTTCGACCTCGACGTCGACGAGTAATCTCGGATTCCGGAGTCGCGACGATCGGACGTTCAGCTGGTCGATCCTGTTCCGCTTGCCCTCCCCTCTGAGGGCGGCGGTCAGTCGTCCGCAAGTACGTCGTCTTCGGCGTGAGCGCGCACCCAGAGTTGCCCGATGCGCGAGAGCCGCGTCCGGTAGGACTTCCCGTGTTCTTCCTGTTCGATGTAGCCCTTCCCGCCCGGCCCCAGCCGGTCGACGTTGTAGATGACTTTCGAGCGGAAGGAGTCGGTGTACTCCTCGTTCATATCGCGCGCCAGCGTCTCTGCGAGTTCCGACACGGAGTCGAACTCGCCGTACTCGCCGAGTTCGAAGAGAATGACCTCCTCGAACGGTTTGACGTTCCGGAACGAGGCGACCGGGAGTTCGACGATGTGGCTGTCGCCGATGCGCTTCGCGCCGATGGTCGTCCCGCGCTCGTCGAACTCGTCGAGGAGGTCGGTCGCCGACTCGTAGCGCTCGCGGACCCGGTCGTCGTCGACGTCGACTCCTGCGAGGACCTCACCCAACAGGTCTTTCGCGGCGCGGACCTCCTCGGCCAGTTCGGTTTCGAGGTACTTCTCCGGGGCCGTGTAGTAGGTGTGAATCCGCTCGCGGTCCTCTTGGCGCTCGACCATAATCGAGTGGGCGGCGGTGGCGAACGCGAACGAGACGGGGCGGGGCATCGCCGAGACGTTCACCCACACCTCCGAGTCGTCGGCGGCGTCGAGTTCGGCGTTGATGAGATCGTAGGCCTGCTCGAACGCGGCGTCGTAGTCGTAGACGTCGGCGACGACGACGCGCTCCGTATCGGCGCCCAGGAGGTTCTGGAAGTCCTTCTCTAACTTCCCCGAGAGGTTCCGAGAGTACTCGACGTTCGACTCGCTGCCGACTGCGCCCTCGAGAAGAATCACCCGGTCGACGTCCTGCTGGTCCCGGATGAGCGGGGCGATCAGCCGGTCGTAGTCGAAGCCGACCGGCACGATGTGGGTCTGCATACGCCGTCGTAGGAGCGACCGGATCTTAAACCGACCGTCACCTGTTCGGGTCGCAGTCGAGACGTTCGACCCCGTGAACGTAGCTGAGCCCGACGGACGCCAGGGCGAGCGTCCCGACGCCGTCGCCGACCGAGATCGAGCCGAAGACGACGCCGACCTGCGGGCCCGAGACTCCGAGCAGACCGGGGAGCGCCACTGCGAGCGCGCCGATGGCGAGCGCGAGATCGCCGCCCCCGGCGAAGACGTACCAGGGGACCGACCACGACCCGATCCGGACCCGCTCGCGACGCCCCGCGACGACGAACGCGACGCCGGCACAGGCGGTGCAGGCGACGAAGACGCCCATCGGCACGTCGATAGCTGGGCCGCCGACGACGAGCACACCGCCGACGACGAGGACCAACCCGGTGCCGAGGAGGGTCAACAGGGCGCGGGGCATACGTAGCCCATCTCACGCGGCACAAAAATGCGTATCGGCGGTAGAGAGGCTTTAATAACCCGTTACTGCCGTAATGCGTGACTACCGGCGTGTGCGTCTCACGGCCGCGAGCACGTCGTCGGTGCTCGCCACGTCGGCGAACTCACGGTACAGATGCGTCAGCGCCGTGCGGTGGACCTCCGCGGCCGCGTAGTGCGTCCCGTCGGGTGCCTCGCGCTCGAACGTCGCCGTCGCGTCCGAGACGACGATGGGGTCGAACCCGAGGTTCTCGGCCAGCCGCGTCGTCGTCGAGACGCAGTGGTCGGTCGTGAGCCCGACGACGACGACCGTCTCACAGCCGCGTTCGCGGAGCCACTCCTCCAGGTCGGTCCCGACGAACGCGGCGTTCACGCGCTTTGTCATCACGGTTTCACCGCTCTCGGGCGCGGTTTCGGGCTTCCACGCGAAGCCAGGAGCGTCGCCGCGAAGTGGCGATTCGGACTCCGTGGAGTCGTGCCGGACGTGGACCACTGGCAGGTCCGCGGCGCGCCAGGCGTCGAGAAGCGTCGCAGCGTTCGCCTCGGCGTCGGGGTTGTTGCGGTCGCCCCACACCGGGTCGTCGAAGCCGGTCTGGAGGTCGACGAGGAGCAGTGCAGGCCGGTCACCGAGCGCGAGCGCGTCGGCAGTCTCCACTGGTGTGTCGGTCGTCATCGACGGATTTCAGTCGTCCGCCGGTGTCGGCCGCGACCGGGGATCGGCGGCCTTCGGGTGTTCGCGCGTCACTTCGATCGGGCACTCGTCGGGCGACTGCTCGGGATCCTCCCGGAACAGATACTGGGTCCACTCGCGGTCGCCCTCGACGCCCCAGTCGCCGAGGTCCGCGTGGGGGCAGACGCCGTCGTACTCCTCCAGGCGACCCTGGATCTGCTCGCGAGCGCGCTGGCCCGCCTCGGTGTCGTGCGTGATCCCCTCGAAGAGCGTCCGCGGCTGGAAGGTGATCTCCAGTCCGATCGGGCAGTACCGGCTCTTGCGGTCGTCGTAGAAGGGGGCACGACAGGTCGGGAACATCGGCTCGCCGCCGAAGGAGAACTCCCAGCGGGGGTCGTCGGGGTCAGTCGGAATGTCCTCGGGCCACGGTTCCGGATCGTGGACGTGGAGGAACTGGAGGAGATGCCACAGCGTCTCGTGGTAGTCCGCTTCGGTGAACTCCCGCTCGGGTGGTTTGAAGAACGTCACGAACGACGCCTGTCCCGGCGCGTCGCGATAGGTGTCGAGGTATTCGAGCAGGGTATCTCGGAACGACAAGAGCGCGTCGGGATCAGTCATCGACGGGACCGCAGTGTAGAGCGGTTCGCCGTCGCGCACTGACTGCGCGCCGAAGTGACACGGGAACGACGTCCCGTTCCGCTCGCCGAGGAGTGCCTCGGTGAACGTCTCGAAGTGGCGCCGAACCCACTCGGGGGTGTCCCCGGATTCGACGCGGGCCGCCAGCGTCTCTTGATCCATCAGCGACTGGATGCCCGGCTCGTTCATACTTCAGACTTGGATCGATCGACCAAGAGCGCTTCGCTCCGCGTCAGTTCCCGAGAACGGGCCGACACAGCGTGACGCTGTCCGATTGCGTCAGTCCGCGCGCGAGCCCACAGTGAACGTGTCGGCGCGCTCGTCGGCGTCGGCGGTCGTCAGGAGCGACCCGCCGACGGTGAGGACGAGCGAGAGAGCCATCCCGTAGAGCGCGAAGTCCCAGGTGAAGTACGTCGCGCCGAAGAGCGTCACGCCGCCGAGCGTGATCGACGGGATGAACACGTGCGCGACGTAGTAGAGTTGGGACCCGGCGATCCCGGCGAGCATCCCCTGTCGCGTCGTCTTCGGCCAGTAGAGCGCGACCATCACCGGCAGCGCGAGTTGTGCGAAGCCGCCGAAAGCAGTGTCGCCGACGGTGATGAGCGTCCCGGGGCGGAACAGGCTGACGACGAACGTCCCGATCGCGAAGGCGGCGACGCCGAGGCGGGCGACCCACGCCTCGCGCTCTTCGCTCGCGTCCGGATTCACGAACGGGCGGTAGAGATCGCGCGTGAGGTACGACGATCCCGAGAGCAGCATCGAGTCCGAGGAGGACATCATCGCCGCCATCGCGCCGGCGACGACGAGCGCCGCGAACCACCCGGGCGTGTACGCGTTCAACAACACCGGAACGACGTTCGAACCCTCCGGTACCGACACGCCGAGGCCCGCCGCCCAAGTCCCGAGCAGGAACGCCGGCACGAACAGCAGCACGACGAGGATCGGCCACAGCGCGAACGAGCGCTTCAGGACGCGGGCGTCCTTTGCGACGAAGAAGCGCTGGTTGATCTGCGGGAACATCGTCACGCCGAACGCGATAGTCACGGCGGTCGAGATCATCCACTGCGGCGAGTAGAGGCCGCCGCCGAGCGCGAGGAACTCGGGCTTCGTGTCCGCTAGCGACGACGAGACAGTGCCGAGCCCGCCCGCGTTCGTGAGCACCCAGACGACGGCGATCCAGACGACGGAGAGCATAAACAGCCCCTGGATCGTGTCGGTCCACGCGACGCCGCGGAGTCCGGCGAGGACGACGTAGACGATCATAAACAGGGTGATGAGCGCCGCGCCGACCCAGTAGGGGATCGCACCGTTCGTGAGGCCGACGATCGCCTCGCCCGCGCCCATCTGCTGGAGCATCACGTAGGGAAACAGCCAGAACAGCGAGACGCCGGCGACGAGCGCGCGGAGACGCGTCGATCCGAACCGGTCACCGAGCATCTCGCCGAGCGTGACGTACCCCTGGACCTTCCCGATCAGCCACTGTCGGTAGCCGATCACGTACCACAGGATCGCGAACAGGATGCCGTCCATCAGCCCCATCACGAGGATCCACTCGGGGCCCGCCCCGTACGCGAGGTTCGGGCCGCCGAAGAAGGTGAACGCCGACAGCAGCGTCGCGAACGTCGTAAACAGGAGGACGACCGTTCCGATCGAACGGCTCGCGAGGTAGTAGTCCTCGGCGTCACGACCGGTCAGTCGGTACGCGAAGACGCCGACCGCGAGCGCGACGAGGAGGTACGCGCCGACGACACCGAGTTGGACGAGCAGTTCCGACTCAGCCATCGAAACCCACCTCCTCGGGATCGACGTTCATCCCGCGGTCCCACGCACCGCGCGCGAAGAGCGCGAATGCGAGCGACGCCAGTCCCATCCAACCGACGTGCCACCAGAGCCACACCGGCAGTCCGAGCCACGTGCTCGCGTCCCGCCAGAGGAACCACGGGATTGCGAACGTAACGAGGACTGCGAAGACCCCAATCCACAGGTAATCTGTCTTCTGTTGCGTCATCGAATCTCACTCATCACTCAGTATATGTAAATATTGCTCTCCCAGATTCGATCTGGACTTGTGAAGAACTTTTTTCTTCGTTGTCGGGGGACGGTGGATTTCTAACGCCAAGGACGCTCTCTCTCGCTCCACTGTCACTCGATAGCCGGTGCTCGCGGCCGAGAGAGAGGAGCCTACCGATCAAAAAGAGACGCTACGGCCGTCGAAACGGTTCTTCCGGACTCCTGTGAAAGGACAGAAAGGCGGCGTTATTCTCGGGTACGATAGATATTTGCCGAGAGCAGCCCATATATAAGCACGTCATCGGGTTTCCCATGACACGCACATCACCATCACCCCTCCATACCGGGGGAATCCACCAATGGAAGACACGGAAAAATATCTCATCCACGCAGCGATCACCGCAGACGGCGTCGTGGAGCGCTCCGACGTCGTCGGGGCCATCTTCGGGCAGACCGAAGGGCTCCTCGGCGACGACTTGGACCTCCGCGACCTCCAGCAGTCGTCGAAAGTCGGCCGCATCGACGTCGAAATCGACTCGCAGAACGGTCAGTCGTTCGGGACCGTCACCATCGCGAGCAGCCTCGATCGGGTCAAGACGGCCATCCTCGCCGCCTCCCTCGAAACGATCACTCGCGTCGGTCCCTGCCGGGCCACCGTCGAGGTAACCGACATCGAAGACGTCCGGGAAGCAAAGCGCCGAGAAGTCGTCGAGCGCGCGAAGGAACTCCTCTCGGAGTCGTTCGACGAGAGCGTGATGTCCTCGACGGAGATCCTCGACGAGGTCAAAGAGAGCGTCCGAATCGAAGACATCAGCGAGTACGAGGGCCTTCCCGCCGGTCCGCACGTCGCCGACTCGGACGCCGTCATCGTCGTCGAGGGGCGCGCAGACGTGCTCACACTTCTCGGATACGGCATCAAGAACGCCATCGCAGTCGAGGGCACAAACGTCCCGGACGCCGTCGCCGACCTCACTAACCGGCGGAACACCACCGCCTTCTTCGACGGCGACCGCGGCGGGAAACTCATCCTCCGCGAACTCGCGCAGGTGGGCAACGTCGACCACGTCGCGTTCGCGCCCGAGGGCCGCTCCGTCGAGGATCTCAAGCGCCGCGAGGTGTTCGCGGCTCTCCGCGATAAGACCCCGATCGAATCCGTCGAACTAGAGGAGACATTCGAGTCGACGACTTCCGACGAAGCCGAGGCCGAGGCGAGCGTGGGCGGTGAGCGAACGGACCCTCGCGAGGGGTCGCCGACGACTGAGTCGGTGACCCCCGGCCCGGGAGCCCTGGACGCGGTGTCCGAGACGAAATACGACACCGCCGAAAGCTCGGGGGCCGACGTCGATCTATCCGACGCCTCGGCCGGTGACGTCGTCGCCGACGGAACCGCAGCTGACGGCGCGTCGCTCGAAAACGACCGCCCGAGACGGTGTACGCCGAGCGGTCCGATCGGTGAGCCGACAGCGTCCTCGACGAGCGATTCCGTCGCGGACGAGACCGCCGAAGGGGTCGGGACTGCCGAAACGACCGAGACTGCCGAAACGACCGAGACTGCTGACGCAGTGGCCGAGGAAGCCGAAGACATCGACGCGGAGCCGGACGCCGAGACGGAGACCGAACCGGACGCCGAGGCTGCTGACGCAACCGCCGAAGAAGCCGACGACGAGCCCGCTCGTCCCCAGTCGCTCAAAGATCACGTCCGCGAGGTCATCGACGCCCAGAGCGGCACGATCCGACTCCTCGACGACGACCTCGTCACTGTGGCCGAGCAACCGGTCGACGACGCGTTCGACGTCATCGCCGACGCCGACCCCGCACCGTACGCGGCGGTCGTCGACGGGGAGTTCACGCAGCGCCTCCTCGACGTGGCGGCCCAGCGCGGCGTCGATCACGCCGTGGCCGCCTCGACCGGCGAGTTCGTCAAGAAACCGGTCGGCGTGCGACTGCTGACGGCCGATCAGCTGGCCAACTCGGTCAGGAGCTGAACGGTCACGAGTTCACCGAACGCAGGCGAGGTCACGGCTCGGCACCGTCGCGACCGACGTCGTAGGCGTAGACGACGGCGTCGGTCGCTTCACCGTTTTCTGCCCCGTAGAACTCCGGTCGGTGCTCGATCTCTCGAAAGCCGAGCGATTCGTACAGCGACCGCGCCGGATCGTTGTCGGCGGCGACGACGAGGGTCACTCGCGTGCCCGGTGCCGAGCGCCCGATCGCCGCTTCGAGCAGTGCCCGCGCGTGTCCCTCGCGTCGATGCTCGGGATGGACGACCAGTTCCGCGATGTGGGCGTCCTCTCCGTCGATGACGAGCAGGTAGCCGACGGGCCGGTCGTCGCTCTCGTCGACGGCGACGAGACACGTCCCGACGGCGGCGAACGAGGCGAGCAGTTCGGGTGCGGGCGCGTCGAGATACGACTGAAGCGTCGCGAGCGCCTGCGCGTCAGAGGGGCGCGCGGGACGGATCACGGCTCAGAACAGGACGAACGCGGCGAGGGTGCTGACGACCGCGCCGACGAGCGTCGCGACGAAGTTGACCGCCTCGTTGCCGAACTGCGGCCCTTCGACGGTCGCTCCCAGGACGCTGTCGGCGGTCATCCCGAGGAAGCCGCCGACCGTGACGACGGCGGCGCCAAGCAGCGTCACCTCCGGGAGGAGCGCGAGCGCGACGCCGCCGACGATGCCCGCGCCGAGGAGTCCGAACACCTCGCCCTGCCAGGTCACGCCGCCGTCGGTTCCCGGGGAGACGGGTTCGAGCGTCGTGATGAGCCGCGGGTCGTCGTAGAGGCCGCCGATCTCCGAGGAGAGCGTGTCGCTCAGTGCGGCCGCCATCGACCCGGCGAAGGCGAACTGAAAGAGCGTTCCGTCCACCGGCAGCGAGTGGCTGGCGGCGAAGCCGATCACGCAGACGAGCGCGACCGTGGCGTTTCCGAGGACGTTGCCGGTGCCGCGCGCGCCTTCGTTCTCCTCGGCGACGCCGCGGCGCTTCTTCTCCTCGTATTTAAATTTCGTCGAGAGCGCGCCGATGCCGAAGAAACTGATGAGCACGGCGAACCAGCCGAGGCCGCCGAAGACGATGACGAGGAGACCCAGCAGGACGCCCGAGAGCATTCCGGCGACCGAGGCGGCCCCGAGCGCGTAAGAGGCGTACCCGAGGAGGATCGTGACGCCGAGTGCGGCCGCCACGTCCACCGTCCCGACCGAGACCGCGAGCGCGTCGAACAGCCACAGCAGCAGGCCCGTCGAGAGCATCACCAGCGGATCGTCGCGCTCGAAGAGCATCTCACGGAAGAGCGCGGCGACCAGCGATCCGGCGACGGCGAGGAAGGCGAACCGCGGGGCGACGATCGGCGCGGCCGTCAGCGAGGCGACCGCGGCCTGTCCGGCGACGCCGGCGACGCTTCCACCGATCACGAACCCGGCAGCTCCGAGGAACGGCTCGTCGGAGGTTTCGGCGACGAGTCGCTTGCCGAGGTTTCCGTACGCGAGGACTAACACGGCGGCGACGAACAGCGGGACCGGGAGTCCGATTTCGGTCGCGAGAATTGCGAGTCCGGCGGCCGCCAGCGCGAAGCCGGCGAGCCCGTTCAGCCGCCCCTCCCGTCTGTCGCTGGGGCGGGCGAACAACTCGAACAGCGGGCCGTCCGTGATCACGAACGCCGCAAAGAGCGCGACGGCGGCGAACGGGACGAACGCCGCCCGGCCGAGCACCGGCGCGGCAACCGCCATCGTCCCCACCAGGGCGAACCCGCTCGCCCGCCGGAGCGTCGATTGCACACCCCCGGATACCCCCGACGCGCACTTAACCCTCCCGACATCGGGTGTGGTACTGCGTCGACGTCGCGGTCGTAACCCCGGCTTGAACCCGTTAGAGCGTCGTCGTCACCTGTTCGGCGCTCGCGATCTCCGGGATGATCACCTCGTCGGCTCCGGCGCGGCGCGCGAGCGGTTCGTACATCTCGTCGCCGACCCGAACGACCAGTCGCACGGTCGGCGCGATCTGGCTCGCGGCCATCGCGATCTGGATGTTCGCGTTCGAGTCGTCGATCGCGCCGACGACGGTCGAGGCCTGCTTGACGCCGGCATCAGTCAGGGTCTCCTCACGCCGCGCGTCGCCCTGGATCGCGAGGATCTCGTCGTCGAGCGCGCGCTGGAACGGGGCGTTCTCCTGCTCGATCACGACGACGTCCGTTTCGGCGTCCTGCATCGATTGAGCGACCGTCTTCCCGAACGTGCCGTATCCGCAAATGATGATGTGCCCGTGCAACTCGTCGACCGTCCGTTCGATTTGCATCTCTTTCAGCTCCGTCTGAATCTGTCCGCCGAACGCGGCCGAGAAGACCGTCTCGCCGATCCACAATCCGGCGACGACGAGTCCCGACAGCACGACGACCGCATATCCTTTCACCAGCGTCTCCGGCCCCTCGTGCGCCTGAAAGTGGAGTTCGATGCTCGTCGGGTCCAGCAACCAAAAGAGCGCGTCGACGATGCCGATGCCGCCGAGCGAACTGAACCCGGCGACGCCGACCGCGACGACGCCTCCAAAAGCCGCTACCGGACGCAGCAGATACCGCAACAGCGGTCGCTGCAGCACCTCCCCGAGTGGGTTCATCGGGCGTGGATCCCCCGAACTGCTATTCGCGTAAATTCAGATTGATTCACTATCGTTCGCATTCCTATTTGCTTCCGCGATTTATCCGCAAATCACCGTGCATACTTAAACATAATAGGGCTTACTCAAACATCATTAATTGCTATACTTCAATCCGCGTTGCGGGCGAACCCGGAGGCATATATCGCTCCGGGGCGCACGCTCTCGCGTGGGACTGTACGATCGCTATCTCGCCCTCCGCCACCGACTCCACGACGCCGACCCGCCCGCACACGTCGCCGTCGTGATCACCGAGCGCGACCTCTTAGAGCAAGGCGCCTACGAGACGCTCTCGGAGTTTCTCGGGTGGGCCTTCGAGTACGGCGCCGAGCGCGTCACGATTTCGGTGAGCGTCCTCGACGAGGCCGTCGTGCCGACGCTGGAACGCGAACTGCGGACCGTCGACGGCCCCCGCCCGGTCGCCGTCCGCGGGCCGGGCGACACCGAACGCGCCGACGCACCGATCCGGATCAACATCGGCCTGGGAGGAAAGCGCGAGTTCGCCGCCGCCGTGCAGGGCATCGCCGAATCGGTCGACTCGGGCGACCTCGATCCCGAGTCGGTCGACGCCGAACAGATCGAGGACCGACTCGTCTTCGACGACGAACCCGACCTCCTCATCAAGACCGGCGCCGAGCGGCTCTCGGACTTTCTCATCTGGCAGTCCGTCTACTCGGAACTGTACTTCACCGACGTGAACTGGCGTGATTTCCGCCGCCGGGACTACCTCAGGGCCGTCCTCGACTACCAGAATCGGCAGCGACGGTTCGGTCGCTGACTGCGCGCCGGCCGACCGCTGATCGTGCGTCGATTCGGCCGTCAATCGGCGCGCTCGACCGGCTCGGACCCACGCTGGCGCTCCAGTTCGGCAGACACCACGCGCGCGCCTGCGGAGGGGAGTTGGCCTCGGAGCCGCGTGGCGACGGCCTTCGCGTCGGCGAGTTCGGTCTCGGTGACAGCGCGGAGGAGCGCGACCGCGCGTTCCGTTCGCGACTGCCGCCAGGACTGCTCGCGCGACTCGTACGTGCGGAGGCCGCGCAGGAAGTCGACCTTCGAGAACTCCGGCCAGTAGGGCGCACAGAAGTAGACGGCGGCTTCGTTGCCGTTGGCGTGCCACGGCAGGAAGTTCGAGGTCCGCTCGTCGCCGCCGGTCCGGATGATCAGGTCGACGTCCCGCGTGGTGTGCTTCGCGAGCCGCCGCTCGACGGCGTCGACGTCGACGTCCTCGGGGTCGAGGTCGCCGGCGGCGACCTCGTGGGCGACCTCTCTGGCCGCGCCGAGCAGTTCCGAGCGGCCGCCGTACGCGAGCGCGATGTTGAGTCGAAGCTGGTCGTAGTCGGCCGTTCGCGACTCTGCGTAGTCGACGGCGTCGCGGACGCGCTCGGGGAGTTCGTCGACGTCGCCGATCGCGCCGATCCGAACGCCGTTCTCGTGGACGCGGTCGGAGTCGGCGAACTCGTGGAGTTTCGACTCCAGCAGATCGAAGAGCGGCTCCAACTCCCCGTCGGGGCGCTCGAAGTTCTCCGTCGAGAAGGCGTACAGCGTCAGCTCCTCGATTCCGAGGTCGTCGCACCACTCCAGGACGCGCTCGGTGGTCTTCGCCCCCTCGCGGTGCCCGTCGGGAGCGTCGTCGCCGCGTTCGCGGGCGTACCGGCGGTTGCCGTCCTGGATGATCGCGACGTGAGTCGGCGCGACGTCGAGCTGTCGCCGGAGCATTCGCTCGTACGCGTCGGTGAACCGTCGACGGAGCCAATTCGACATATCTGGGTTCACTCCGCCCTCGGGTATGTGTCTTTTCGTTGTCCACCCCCGATAGCGTCCCGTTCAGCCGGCAGATTCACAGGCCGACCTCCCGACCGACGCCGCTCGCGGATGCGACACGGTTTTGCCGGGTCCCGAAGAAGCGACTGGTATGATCGGGAGACAGTTCCTCCGCGAGAACCCCGAGGCGGTTCGCGCGGCTCTGGAACAGAAGGGCGTCGAGGACGTCGATCTCGACTCCGTCCTCGCAATCGACGAGGAGTGGCGGGAGCTCAAACAGCGCGGCGACGACCTGCGACACGAACGCAACCAGATCTCCTCGAAGATCGGCGATCTGAAGGCCGAAGGCAACGAGGAGGAGGCCCAGGAAGCCATCGAGCGCTCCCAGGAGCTGAAAGCGGAACTCGAAGAGATCGAGGAACGCGCCGACGAACTCGAAGCCGAACTCGAAGCGGCGCTCCTAGAGATCCCGCAGATCCCCGACGACGACGTCCCGATCGGCGACGACGAGTCCGAGAACGTCGAACGCCGTCGCGAAGGCTTCGACGACTTGCGGAGCCTCCCCGAGGAGGTCGTCCCTCACTACGACCTCGGCGAGGAACTGGAGATCCTCGACTTCCAGCGCGGCGCGAAAGTGACTGGTGGCGGCTTCTACTTCACGAAGGGCGACGGCGCGCGACTCGAACACGCCCTGGTCCAGTTTATGCTCGACGTCCACCGCGAGCAGGGCTACACCGACGTCTTCCCGCCGATCCCGGTCAACTCCCGGTCGATGATCGGCACCGGCCAGTTCCCGAAGTTCACCGAGGACGCCTACCGCATCGGCGGGGCGAACGAGGACCCGTGGGACGACGACGACCTCTGGCTCTGCCCGACCGCGGAGGTCCCGGTGACGAATATGTACCGCGACGAGATCCTCCTCGACGACGATCTCCCGCTGAAAGTGCAGGCGTACACGCCGAACTTCCGGCGCGAGGCGGGCGAACACGGCACCGAAACCCGCGGTATCGTTCGCGTCCACCAGTTCAACAAGGTGGAGATGGTGAACTTCGTCCGACCCGACGAGAGCGAGGAGCGCTTCGAGGGCCTCGTCGACGAGGCCGAGGAGGTCCTCCGCCGACTCGAACTCCCGTACCGCATCCTGGAGATGTGTACGGGCGACCTCGGCTTCACTCAGCGGAAGAAGTACGACCTCGAAGTGTGGGCACCCGGCGACGATATGGAAGACGGCCCCGCAGAGGGCGGCCGCTGGCTCGAAGTCTCCTCGGTCTCGAACTTCGGCGCGTTCCAGGCGCGCCGGGCCGGCCTGCGCTACCGTCCCGAACGCCACGAATCGGCCGACTACCTCCACACGCTGAACGGTTCGGGGCTCGCAATCCCCCGCGTGATGGTCGCCATCCTCGAATACTATCAGAACGACGACGGCACCGTGACCGTCCCCGAGCCGCTCCGTCCGTATATGGGCGGTACTGAGGTTATCGAGGGTCACGAACCGGTCGGCGAGTCGGCCGTCGGCGCTGGCAAGCGCGAGTGACCGGCCATCTGCGACCGAACTATAGTAGCGTTTGCAAGTCTTCACGCACTGAATCGCACGCAGTCGTGCGATTGGCTGTGTAATCCGTTGCAAACGCTACTATAGCCTCGATTGCCCGTTCTTGGCATCATAACGTCTCGTTAACGTCGACACCCGGCTGAACTGGGCTAAATCCGGACGCACCGTCGCGCCGTTTCTTGGGATCGACAGCGGTAGTCCCTGCTATGACCGATCGATCCGGACACAGACGGGGCGCGACCGACTGGGAGTTGATCGCCCGTCACGACTTCGGGGGCACGCAGGAACTCGATGCGACGATTGTCGGCGCGCTCGGTGAGGACGGCTGCTGGGACGGAGCGCCGCTCTACACCGCCGCCGACACCGAACGCGCCGAGCAGTTCCTCGCGTCCGTCGACGGCGACGACGCGCGCGTCGTCTTCACTGTCGCGGACCACACCGTCCGCGTGTCGGCAGACGGCACCGTCGAGGTGCAGGCGACAGACGGTGGACCACGAGAGGCCTGATACTGTCGGACAGCAGTTCGTGAATCATTTTGGCACCCACGGGGTGCCGAAAATTTTCACATAGTTCTGCCCGACAGTATGACCCCCGCGACGTCGCGGCCGTGACGAACGCCTTTTCTCCGCTGCGCTCGTCGGATCGGACGTGACTGTCGACGCTGCGGACGCTGCACCGGACGACGCTGCCGAGGTGCTTCACGTGCGCTACGAGGGCGACGACGACCCCGACAAGTGCACGGCCCGAAAGCTCGCGCGCTTCGATCTCGTGGAACTCCACCGCTCCGACCGAGCGACGCCGTACGGCGTCGTCTTGAACCCCCACGCCGAGCGTGCGCTCTCGCCTGCAGACGCCGACGCGGGCCCGCTCGTCGCGCTCGACTGCTCGTGGGAATCTGCGGGGGAGGCCCGCTTCTCACTCCCCGGCGAACACCGCGCGCTCCCGTACCTCGTGGCCGCGAACCCGGTCAACTTCGGGCGGCCGATGCAACTGACGACCGTCGAGGCGCTCGCCGCCGGACTCGTGATCTTCGGCCGCCGCGAGCGAGCCGAGCAGTTGCTCTCGAAGTTCACGTGGGGCCACACCTTCCTGGAGCTGAACGAGGAACCGCTCCGGCGGTACGCCGACTGCGAGGACTCCTCGGAGGTCGTCGCCGTCCAGCAGGAGTACCTCGACCGGGGCGAAGGCGAGTAGATCGGGAGTCAGAGATCGTCTAACTACCCGCTGATCAGGCCACCGATCGCCCCGCCGATCGCGCTGTCGATGGCGAACAACACCGTGAGGACGACCCCGACGATGAAGACGCCCGCACCGCCGAGGAATCCGCCCAGCGGACCGCCGGCGAGGCCGAGCAGGCCGCCGATCGTCGCGGCGAGCACAGAGAGCACGATGCCGGAGATCGAGCCAGCGATTAGCCCGTTCCACGCGCCGTTCCCGACGCCGCCAGCCAGATAGCCCGCGACGAACCCGCCGATGAGGCCCGCACCGACCTGGCCGACGAACGGAAGCGAGAGGCCGACCGCGCCGACGACGAGCATCACGAGGAAGCCGATGCCGACGGCACGCCAGTCTGTGTTCATACTCGTGTCCACGCTTCCGAGCGGCAAAACGTCGGCGGGTGTCCGACGGATCGCTCTCAGGGCCGCGTTTCCGACAACGTCGCCGCACGGCCTGTGACAGGGTCGAACGGACGCGCTTTTACGGTTCGGCCGAGTACGGACCGCATATGATTTTCGAGTCCCTTCCGACGACGCCCCGGTCGGAGGAACTTCTCGACAAGGCGTTCTCGCGGGCGGCCCGCGCGGGGCGCGCGAAGTCCGGTCTCGAGGCCCAGCAGTCGATGCTGCAGACGGCCTCGTCGATCCTCTCGGACAACCTCGAGAACGTCGTCACGCAGTGGCCCGACTTCGGCACGGTCGATCCCTTCTACTACGAACTCGCGGACGCGATCGTCGATGTCGACGAACTCCGTCAGAGCCTCTCGGAGGTGACGTGGGCGAGTCGGCAGATCGCCGAACTCCGCCGCGAGTACCAGCCGAAGCTCCGCAAGACCGATCCCGAGACGGCACGCAAACACCGCAAACAGGCGTTCGCGCGGATGGCGGACGTCGTCGAGGAAGTCGCAGACGACCTCGAACGGATCGGTGAGGCCCGCGACGCGCTGAAGACGCTCCCCGACATCCGACCGGACGAACCGGCGATCGTCGTCGCCGGCTATCCCAACGTCGGCAAATCGTCGTTCGTCAACGGCGTCACCCGCGCGAAGAACGAGATCGCCCGCTATCCGTTCACGACCAAAGGCGTCCACGTCGGACACTTCGAGCGCGATCGGGTCCGCTATCAGATCATCGATACGCCGGGCCTGCTCGATAGACCCGAAGACGAGCGCAACGACATCGAGCGGCAGGCCGTGAGCGCGATCGAGCACCTCGCGGACGCGGTCGTTTTCGTCCTCGACGCCAGCGGGGCGTGCGGCTACCCGCTGGACGCGCAGTTGGAACTCCGCGACGCTGTCGCCGAGCGGTTCCGCGAACGCGACGTCCCCGTCCTCACTGTCAACAACAAGTGTGACCGCTCGCGGGACGTCGAGGCGGACCTCCAGATGAGCGTCGAAACCGGCGAAGGAGTCGACGAGGTGCTCGACGCGGCGGTCGAGGCGGTCGGTTGGGAGCCCGACATCCCGCCGTCGCGACAGGAGTAGTCCCGAATTACTTTCCTCACTGGGACTGACAGGTCGAGTACGTGTGACTGATGTTTGATCCGCTTACTGCTCCCTTTGTCGACGTCCTCTGGCGTCTCCTGGTCGCGCTCGGTCTCGGCGCACTCGTCGGCCTCGAACGCGAACAGAGTGAATCCGGCGGCAAGTTCGCGGGGAGTCGAACGTTCCCGTTGTTTGCACTCTATGGGGCGCTCGTCTTCACTTTCTTCCGCAGCACCTTCTCGGTCGCACTCGGTCTCCTCATCGTCCCGCTCACCGTCGCATACGGCGCGAAGGTCTGGTACGAGGGAGACATCGGGCTGACAACCCTCGTTGCGGCGTTGCTCACGACGCTTCTAGGCGCGATGACGATGCACTCCGATCGCGGTGCGACGCTCGCGGTCGTCGTTGGCGGGGTCGTTACGATCCTCCTCTCGGTGAAAGAGCCAATCCACACGTTCGCCGACCAGATCGAGGAACACGAACGGCGAGCGTCAGCGAAGTTCATCCTCGTCGCGTTAGTCGTTCTCCCGGCGCTCCCCGACCGATCGATGGACGTACTCTACGGCCTCAATCCGCGGTTCGTCTGGCTGATGGTCGTCTTCGTCAGCGGCCTCGGGTTCGCCGCGTACCTGCTCGGTCGCTTCTTGGGGCCGGAGCGTGGCATCGCACTCACCGGCGTCATCGGCGGATTCGTCTCCTCGACGGCGACGACGGTCTCGATGGCGGGCAAGACGGCCGAAAACGAGACGCTGTACCGCATCTGTGGCTTTGCGGTCGTCACCGCGTCGGTCGTGATGTTCCCCCGCGCTCTCGTCGAGGTGTCCGTCGTCAACCCCCAATTGCTCCCGAGCGTCGCGCTACCCCTGGGAGTGATGACGGCCGTCGGGGCCGTCTCGGCAGCGTTCCTCTACTGGTGGACGGCCACCACCGAGACCGTCGAGGTCGACGAACTCAAGAATCCGTTTCGACTGCAACCGGCGCTCGTTTTCGGCGCCGTCTTCGCGATCGTGCTTCTCGTTTCTGAGTCCGCCAACGAGTGGCTGGGCGCGTCCGGCGTGTACGCGACGGCGTTTTTCTCCGGGCTCGCCGACGTCGACGCAATGACGATCACCCTGAGCCGACTCGCTGCCAAAGGCACCGTCTCGACCGAGGTCGCGACGACGGGGATCGTCATTGCGGCGATCGCCAACACGTTCGTCAAGGCGGTGCTCGCGCTGTTTCTCGGCACGTACCGATTGGGACGACTCGTCGCGGTCGTTCTCGGTGTCGTCGTTCTCAGCGGCGTGGCGGTTCTCTTTCTGATCGTCTGACCTCGGCGTGACTTACGCGGCGGTGTACGTCACGTCGACTCGCGCCGTGACAGTGACCGAGCCGGCGTCGAACTGTGTCGGCGCGCCACCTGCGTCGGCCGCGGTCTCACGGACTGCGTAGACGGGGCCGTAGTCACCGCCGGTCGACGCGGACTGGACGCCCGTCACGGTGAGATTGGCTGCGGCGGCAATCGCGTCGGCGTCGGTCCGAGCGGCGTTCATCGCCCGTTCGAGTGCCCGCTCGCGGAGCTCGGCGCGTGTCTCCGCACTGAGCGTGAACTGCACGCCGTAGACCTCGCTGGCGCCGTTTCCGATGGCGGTATCGACGACAGTCCCGGCGGCGTCGGGTGTCGTTTCGATCCGGTACGCGTGGATAGCCTCGTAGCCGGCGACGTCGCGCTCACCGGTCTTGCGGTCGACGTCCGCGTAGTAGGGCTGGAGTCGGTAGGACGCGGTCGTCACCGACTCGTCGTCGACCCCGGCGTCACGGAGCGCGTCGCGCATCCGCGTCGCGTTCTCGGCGACTGCGCTACGGGCCGCCTCGGCCGTGTCGGCGCGAGCGGTGACCGCGACTGTCACCACTGCTCGATCGGCGTCTGCCGACACCTCGCCGGTGCCGGTCGTCGAGATCGTTCGTGTCACGTCTCCGGCCGCTGTGCCGTCGGCTGCGCCTCCGGTCGGTGCCGCGTCGGTCGTCGTGGACTGGAGCGGTCCGCTACACCCGGCGAGGAGGACGAGCGCTGCAACGAGGACTGCTGTGAACCCGATTCGACGGTTCATACACGTCCGTTCGTTCGCTCGGCTATTGAACGCGCGCTTGGCGCAAGCAACTCTTTGAGCCTTTGACGCTGAATTTGGCGCATCTTACTCCGGTGACATCCGGGTTCCGTGACGGAATTGGCTACGCCGTCGAGCGGTCGACGCCGACGTAGCGGATCTCGACGCGGATCTCCTCGTGGCCGAACGGTCCGATCGGATCCGGGGCGAGCGCCGAAACGCGGTCGCGTATTGCCGTGGCGACCGGCGGCGGCGACGACGACGGTGGGTGGCCGACGGTCACGACGATCGTCTGCGGCGTCTGGAGCGGAAAGCCCTCGTAGGTCACTTCGAGATCTAACAGCATCGCTTCCGGCGGCAGTTCGGCTTCGATCGCCGCTGTCGCGTCTTTCTCGAAGTCGTTCGTCCGATAGGAGCTGTAAGTGAACGCGCCGAGCATCCCTGTGAGAAGTAGGAGGGCTATCGCCAGCACCGCGATCCGCTGTATCGTCGTCGAGCGAGCCTCCTCCTCGCGGAACCAGAGCTTCGGGCGGTAGCCCAACCGCCAGAGCACGACGAGCGCGACGAGGTTGATCGCGAGGATGTTCACGAGCACGAGCACCGCAGACCCGACGACTGACTGCGGCTCGCCCCACGCGATGCCGATGCCGACGACCGCGGTCGGTGGGACGAGGGCGGCGGCGATCATCACACCGACGAGCGCCGAGGAGACGCCCGAGGCGAGCGAGACCGCACCCGCAGTGCCCGCACCGAGCGCGATCACGAGTGAGAGGACGTCGGGCGCGAGACGCTCTCTGACCTCACCGATCGCGAACACCTCCGCGGCCGTGAGCGGCACCACGTTCGTCACCCGCAACAACACGGCGAAGAGCGCCGCGGCGGCGATCGCGAGGCCGCCGCCGAGTGCCTGGAGCTTGACGCCGCGGATCGCGAGGTCGCGGTCGTCGACGACGGTGCCGACGCTCGCGGCCATCGCTGGGCCGATCAGCGGCGCGATGACCATCGAGCCGACGACGACGGCGGGCGAGTCGAGGAGCAAGCCAGCTGTCGCGACGACGGCGCTGACGGCGGTCATCAGCACGTACGGTCGGACCGTAGGCGCCATCTCGTCCGCTCGCGCGACGAGTTCCTCGCGGGCGATCCGGTCGCCGTTGCCGTTCTCTTCTTCTTCTGCCTCGTAGCGTTCTTCGAGCGCCTCGAACCGATCGGACACGACGGTCTCAGCCTGGATGACGACAGTGTAGGCGTCCCGCTCGATACCGACGCCCCGCAGTTGGTCCAACACTGGTTCGACGGCCGCCGTCGGGAGCGGGAACGTGACGACGGCGGTGTAATCGCGGCCGCTGGTCTCGTCGGAAACGGCGTAATCGACGTCCTCCTCGTCGAGAACGTCGAGTACGGCCTCTCGCTTCCCGGTCGGGACCATCACCTGGACGAGTCGCACGTCCGAGCCTCACGCTGGGACGACAAGAATCCGACGGGTCGACTGGTGAGTGCAGACGACCGTACACTGGGGCGAACAGCCGACACGCCGGTCCTCGACCGGATTCGGTGGGGGTAGGTTGCGCTACCGCCGGCCGACCGCTCCCGCGCCGGTGTGCCGGACGACCGCGACTCGGCGCGGGGCGAACACTACGTCACGGCGTGGCTGGCCGTGCCCTCGTATAAAAACCCACGCGAGCAGCCTGAGCGCTCGCCCAAGCACTCATAGCGGTTCGGGTTCGACGTACAGACGATGCGGCGCGTCTCGGTGACGAATCTGCTCACCCCCTTCGCCAACGGGGTGCGGCCGGTCCTCGCCCAACACCGTTCGCTGTCCGCTCCGATCACGGACTTCCTCACGGTGGCGGTGTGCGCAGTCTATGCGCTCCAGGCCTTCCAGACCGTCCTGTGGGACGCGCCGTCGGTGTTCGTCACCACAAACTACGTGTACCTCCGCGCGCCGTGGCTCGCCTGGCCGCTGTCGCCGTTACTCCACGGTGGATTGGCCCACGTCGTCCCCAACGTCCTCACGCTGTTCGTGTTCGGGCGGATCGCGGAGGCACACCTCTCGAAGATCCGATTCGCCGCGATGGCGATTCTGGCGGCGGCTGGCTCGATTGCGGCGCTGGCCGGCTGGGGAATCGCTTTCGGATCGGACCCGAACGTAGCCGTCTACGGTATCAGCGGCGTCGTCTTCGCTGCCGCCGGGTTCGCCCTAGTGCACGTGCCGCAGCACGGGCGGGTGACCGACCTCGAACTCCTGGCGCTTTTGTTCGGCGTCTGTGCCGCCGGACTCGTCGGCATCGAGGTTTTCACAGCCGTACTCCTCCGATCTCCTGCGAGCATCAACGTCGGCCACGCAGCAGGCCTCCTCGTTGGCCTCGGGACGGCCGGCGTCACCCGGGGTTGTGGAGACGCCCGCCAGCGCCCTTCGTCCGCCGAAACCCGTCAGCGGTGAATCAGTACATTCAATTCTCCGGATCCAATGCTGGGAGGTAGTGAAGATCAAGCGTGCGTTCTTGCTCTCGATACTGATCGTCGCGATCATCCTCTCGGGAGCCGTCTTTGTCGGGTTTCAGCAGTACAAAGACACCCTGTACGCGCACGAGGAGATGGAGGTCCAGCGGTCGGCCGAACACGTCAGCTCGGAGCTCCAAAAGCAGTTCACGGCGCTGGAGCGAACTGTCTCTGTCGCGGCCGCGAATTCGGCTATCGGAGACCACGGGAGCACCGCACAACAGCAGGCCTTAGCGAGGTTCGTGAATCGGTCGGGCTTCTCGGGCGCGTCAGTCATCGCAGCCAACGGGACGATGACGAACATCGTCTCCGACGTCTCTCCGGAGACGCGTCGGGAACTCGTCGGATCGGAGTTCGGCGACCGCGAGTACTTCCAGCGCGCGATGAACGGAACGACGTACGTCAGCGACCCAGTCGAAGCCGAATCCGGCAACCACATCATCACGGTCAGTGCGCCGATCTACCGTGACGGCCGCGTCGTCGGCACGCTGAACGCCGTGTTTCACCTCTCGGAAGACGAGTTCTTCTCCCGGTTCGCGTCGACGCTCGACGGCGAGGAGTGCTTGCGGCTCTACTCGCGGGACGGGACGCGAATCTTTGCCAGCGGCTCGCCGACGAGCACTGACTTCGTTCACAACGTAACCGTCTCGGAGACGGGTTGGACGGTCAGCGTGCGCGAGGACCGCTCGGAAGTGGAATCGACGATCCAGATGGTGACGTTCGTGCAGATCGGGTCGCTCCTGGCGGTTCTCAGCATCCTCTTCGGGTTCGGGTGGTGGATCTACCGGCAGAGTATCCAGCAACTCACGCGCCTGCTGGGCGGCTTTCAGGCCCTCGAAGACGAGCAGTACGGCACCACGGTCGACCTCGACGACACCGACGAGTGGCAGCACGTCGAGCACGGATTCAACCAACTCAGCAACGCGCTCGCCCAGTCGCGCGCCGAGCGGCGGGAGCGCGAGCGCGAACTCAGACGCGAACGCGACCGTTTCGAGGCGCTGTTCGAAGGCGTCCCGGAGCCGATCGTCACCGTCGAGCTCACCGACGGCGGGGCGGTGCTCTGCGACGTCAACGAGGCGTTCGAGACGACGTTCGGCTACGACGCCGAGGCGGCGATCGGCAAAGACATCAACGACCTCATCGTCCCACCCCATCAGGAGGCCGCAACGGAGGCCGAACTGCTCGACGAGAAGGCAGCCGACGGCCAGCGCTTGACGCGCGAAGTGCGGCGTAGGGCCCGCGACGGCGTCCGGGACTTTCTCTTCCGGTCGGCTCCGATCGAACACGACGGCGACGTCACGCACCAGTTCGGCGTGTACATCGACATCACCGACCGCAACGAGTACGAACAGCGCCTGCGCGAGCAACGCGACAACCTCGACACCCTGAATCAGGTGGTCCGCCACGACATCCGAAACGACCTCCAGTTGGTGACCGCCTACGCGGACTTGCTCTTGGAACTCCGCGAAGCGGAACTCGACGACGCGGAGACGAACGAAGAGCGCGAGTACATCCAGAAGATCCGCGAAAGTTCCGCCCACGCGGTCGAACTCACCCAGACCGCGCGGGATATGGCAGAGGTGATGCTCACAGACGAGAGCGAGCGTCGGCCGGTGAGCCTCCGCGCCGCACTCGAAAGCGAACTCAGCAATCTCACATCCGAGACCGACGCCGTCGTCGCCACTCAGGGGCCGATTCCGGAGGAGAAAGTGCTGGCAAATGGCATTCTCGGCTCGGTTTTCAGGAACCTCCTGACGAACGCCGTTCAGCACAACGACAAGGAGGTGCCCGAGGTGACCGTCTCGGCGACCGTCGACGACGACGCCGAGGTGGTGCAGGTCCGCGTCGCGGACAACGGGCGGGGCGTGCCCGAATCCCAGAAGGAAGCCATCTTCGGCAAGGGCGAGAAAGGCCTCGAGAGCAGCGGTACGGGCCTCGGTCTGTATCTCGTCCAGACGCTGGTCGACACCTACGGCGGCGATGTCTGGGTCGAAGACAACGACCCGGAGGGTGCGGTCTTCGTCGTCGAACTGCCGATCGCCGAGTAACGAGGTCGGTCTCGAAGCCGTCTCACCACGGGTCGCCCGCGTCGCGGAGTTTTTTGCCTCCTGGCCCCGCCGCGAGGAGTAGAATTATGAAGGATCACCTCGTTCGTGGGGACGATGGAGGACAGCGAGTACGACGACCTCACTTCGTCGCTGACGCCGCACGAGTCGGCGGGCGGGGTGACGACGTATCGGAACACTGTGAGTATCGCCTGTCCCGCGTGCGGTGACCCGTTCGACGATCTGGTCATCTGCGAGGACGAGTACAACAGCCTCGAACTCAGTATGCTGCTCGATCTCTGCGTAACGACACACGAGGACGAGGTACTTCTCTTTACGCACAAAAAGCAGTAAGCGGCCCGGCCGCGCGGTCGGAGACGCTTACTCGTCCCGCAGATCGATCCGCTCGGGCGGAAGCCCTTCTTCGTTGACCACGTTCCCGTCGTCGTCGACAGTGACCACGCCGCGGTTGTTGACGGCGTGTGGGTCCAGATGCACCTCTTCGAGGAACTGTTTGTAGAGCCGTTCGGCCGTCTCGCCGTCCTTCTGGCGTTCGGACGCGCGGTCGCACAGTTCGACTAAGTCCTCGGGGACGTCGTTCTCGTGGACGATCCAGTGGTTGATGAGGTCCGACAGTCGCCGGATGGGCGAGGTGAAGTGCCCGTAGATGTCGAAGTTGAGCGCGTAGTGACCGCCGAAGGGATCGTTCATATACTTCGCGCGCGGCATCACCTTCAGCACCGCCCGCTGGATCTTGTTGAGCGCTCGCGAATCGGAGTTCTCTAAGGCGTCGTTGACGGCTTTTCGGGGGTCGTCCCAGGAGGCACCGGAGATGTTCACGCCGTCGAGTTCGGTGATCTCGCGGAGCGCCTCGTCCCACTGATCCGGGGTCGGCTGGGGGTGGACGCGGTACATCGCCTCGACGCCGCGGTTCCACATCAGTTCGTGCGTGACGGCCTTGTTGGCCTTCAGCATACACTCCTCGATGATCGTGTGGGCGCGGTCGCGGCTCGGGTTCAAGACGAGCGAGCCGTCCTCCTTTCGCTGTTCGTGGAGCTGATCGGCGAGTTCGTAGACGAGCGCGTTCTCCTCGTGGAGCGGCGCCTCGGGGTCGTCGAGGCGGTTCTCACACTGCGTGTAGGTCAGCCGCTCGTTGGAGTGGATGACGGACTTGTAGATGTCGACCTCCTCGAATGAGAGCGTCTCTTTGTTGATCTCCATCTCGACTGTGTGTGCGAGACGGTCTTCCTCGGGGACCAGAGAACAGACCGTCTCCGCGAGGACCGGCGGGAGCATATGGATCGTGTAGCCGGGGAGATAGACCGTGTTCCCACGCTCGACGGCTTCGTTCCACATCTCGGACTCCGGGTGGACGTAGTGGGTCACGTCGGCGATGTGGACCCACAGCGTGTACGTCTCCTCGTTCTCGCGGATGCTGAGGGCGTCGTCGAAGTCCTGAGCGTCGATGGGGTCCGTCGTCCAGGTCGTCAGATCGCGGAGGTCCTTGCGCTCGTCGAGTTCGTCTTCGATCTCGTCTTGGATGCCTTCGGTGCGCGAGCGCGCCTCCGAGAGCACCGGCGACGGGAACTGATCGCGGATTCCGAACTCCTCGAAGAGTTCCGCTCGCTTTTCTTCCAACTGCCGGGCGACGTCGATAGAGATTTCGACGGGGCCTTGCCCCTCGGCCGTCCCGGCCTGCGACTGCGCGTCGTTCGACATACCGCTTCTTACTGGGGAGAGGTAGTTAGTGGTGTCGCACGTGAGTCCCCAGCGAGTCGAGGACGGCGAGCGCCGGGATCGCCCGGAGCGGCGAAACGGTACCGGTTTAATTGCCCCGCTCGGAGCACTCTGTCGTGTCCCGCGTACCGCTCCCCGCAGAGATGCGCCGCGGCGTCCGCGATGCAGCGCCGATTCTGATCGGGATCGCCCCGTTCGGGCTCGTCGCGGGCGCGGCCGCCATCGACGCCGGACTGACGCCGCTGCAGGCCGTCGGGCTGTCGGTCGTCGTCTTCGCGGGGGCCTCACAACTGGCCGCTATCGACTTGCTGGGGAGCAACGCCGAACTGCTGGTCGTCCTCGTCACGGGCCTCGTGATCAACCTCCGGATGGTAATGTACTCCGCGTCGATCGCGCCGCACTTCCGGCCGCTCCGAACCTGGTGGAAGTCGCTCTGTTCGTACGTGCTCACGGATCAGGCGTACGCGCTCTCGATCGCGCGCTATACGGACCGCGACCTCGACTCCACCGAGCGGCGAAACTACTACCTCGGCGTCGCGGTGTCGCTGTGGGTCGTCTGGCAGTGTTGTACCGTCCTGGGGATCGTCGTCGGGGCGCGCGTCCCCGACTCGTGGGGGCTGGAGTTCGCCGTCCCGCTGGTGTTCTTGAGCCTCCTCGTCCCCGCTGTCACCACGCGACCGAAACTCGTCGCGGCGGTCGTCGGCGGCAGCGTCGCCGTCGCCGGCGACGTCTTCGGCGTGCCGTTCAACCTCGGCCTCATCGCCGGTGGCCTGGCGGGCGTCGTCGCCGGCGTGATCGCGGACGAGCGACTAGCGACGGCGAGCCGTGACACCGACGACGGAGGTGCTCACTGATGCCGACCGATTACGGCCCGCTCTCGGTCTGGGGCGTCGTCGTCGCGCTCGGCCTCGCCACGTTCGGCATCCGCGCGTCGTTCATCTACCTGTTCGGTCGGATCGACGACGTCCCCGAGCGAGTGACCGGTGCGCTTCGCTTCGTTCCGCCGGCGGTGTTCGCCGCACTCGCCGTTCCATCGTTCGTCGCGCCCGGTGGCGCGGTCGCGGTCGTCGGCAACGAGCGACTATTCGCGGGCATCGTCGCGGGTGCGGTCGCGTGGTACGTCGACGACGTCTTCGCGACGATATTCGCCGGGATGGCGGCGCTGTGGCTGCTCCGGTTCGGCCTTTGAGTCGCGGACGGGATCCGTTCCTCGTATAACCGCACCATAGGGAACCGGCCCCGACGCGTAAACGCGCGACCCGCCTGTGGACGTTCAACCACGAACAACGGACTGCGTCCGGAACGGCTGTACCTTTAATTCGCCCGGGTGTGTCGTACCGCTATGAATTGGCGGGAGGCGGAAGCGTCGTTCGACGACGACGTCCTCGACGAGACGACGCTGGCACGGATGTTCGACGAGAGCGCGGCCCGGAACGCGGACGCCGTCGCCCAACGGTACAAAGGCGGCGTCTACGACCGCTCGCTCGTCGCAAGCGGCGTCGTATCCGCTGCGCCAGAGGGCGACTACGCCGGAGTGACGTACGCGGAGATGCGCGAGATCGTCCGCGCACTCGCCGCCGGCTTTCGCTCGCTCGGCGTCGACGCCGGGGACCGCGTCGGTATCTTCTCGGGCACGCGGATGGAGTGGGCACAGACTGACTTCGCACTGCTCTCGGCGGGCGCCGTCGTCACGACCGTCTACACTTCCTCCTCGCAGTCGCAGGTAGAGTATCTCCTCTCCGATCCCGGCGCGAGCGGCGTCGTCGTCGAGAACGCCGAGTTGCTCTCGCGCGTGCTCGCCGTCGAAGACGACCTCGATCTGGGGTTCGTCGTCGTCGTCGACGAGATCCCGGACGGAAGCGGGATGGGCGGCGCCGTCCGCGACCGCGACGACATCTACACGCTCGCAGAGGTCTACGACCGCGGAACCGAGGCCTTCGACGAGACCGCCTACGAGTCGTGGCTGGACGAACGCGACCCCGAAGACCTCGCCTCGCTGATCTATACGTCGGGGACGACCGGCCAGCCGAAAGGCGTCGAACTCACACACCACAATTTCCGGTCGAACGTCAATCAGTGCTACCGGCGGTTCGGCCCGCGACCGGACAAGACAGGCGGCGTGATCTCTGCGGGATCGACGACGCTCTCGTTTCTCCCGCTCGCGCACGTCTTCGAGCGTCTCGCCGGGCACTTCCTGATGTTCGCCGCGGGCGCGACCGTCGCCTACGCCGAGAGCCCCGACACGCTCCGGGGGGACTTCCAACTGGTCCGGCCGACGGTCGGCACGAGTGTCCCGCGGGTCTACGAGAAGCTCTACGACGCGATCCGCTCGCAGGCGGCCGAGTCACCAGTCAAACGCCGGATCTTCGAGTGGGCGGTCGACGTAGGGCAGGCGTACCACGCGGCCGACGATCCGGGGGCGGTGCTGTCGGCCAAACACCGCCTCGCGGACCGCCTCGTCTTCGAGCAGGTTCGCGAGGCGCTCGGCGGGCGCGTCGACTTCTTCATCAGCGGCGGCGGGAGCCTCTCACCGGAGCTGTGTCGGCTGTATCACGCGATGGGCCTGCCGATCCTCGAAGGCTACGGCCTCACCGAGACCGCCCCCGTCGTCGCCGTCAACCCACCTGAAGAGCCGAAAGTGGGAACGATCGGCCCGCCGCTTCCGGACGTCGAGGTCGACCTCGATCAGAGCATCGTCGGCGACCAGTCCGGCGCCGCCGGCGGCGACGTGGGTGAACTGCTCGTCCGGGGGCCGAACGTTTCCGACGGCTACTGGAACCGCCCTGACGACACTGCGGCGGCGTTCTCCGACGACGGGTGGTTCCGCACTGGCGACATCGTCGAACTGCGGCCGGACGGGTACATCACCTTCCGCGAGCGAGCGAAGCAGATCCTCGTGCTCTCGACGGGCAAGAACGTCGCCCCGGGACCGATCGAAGACGCCTTCGCCGCGAGCCCCGTCGTCGAACAGTGTCTCGTCGTCGGCGACGGCCGGAAGTTCGTCTCCGCGCTCGTCGTTCCCAACTTCGAGGGTATCCGAGAGTGGGCCGACAGCGAGGGCGTCGACCTTCCTGGAGGCCGAGCCGAGATCGCACGCGACGACCGCGTCCGCGAGCGGATCCAACGCGAGATCGACGCCGCCAACGAGAACTTCGAGTCCTACGAGCAGATCAAGCGTTTCCGCATCCTCTCCGAGGAGTTCTCCGAGGAGAACGACCTGTTGACGCCGACGATGAAGAAAAAGCGCCGGAACATCCTGGCTCAGTACGGCGATCAGGTCGAGATGCTCTACGACCCCGACGCGGATACGACGATCTCGCAGTAGAACCGGACATTCGTCCACCAATTATACGAGCAAATTTCGTATTCACCACCTATTGTCGGTCGAAAACCGGCCGGAATGTGTGGATTTATACCCTTCGGGGGATCAAAACGGAGGTATGGAGGTGTCCTAGTGGCGACCGCAGGCGGGGCGAATCTCATCCCCATTGTAGCCGCAATCATCGGGATCGGCGTCATTTCACAGATCCTCTCGGATCGCTTTCGCATCCCGAGCGTCGTCTTTCTGATCGCGTCCGGAATCCTCCTCGGCCCGGAGGTGCTCGGCGTCGTCGGACCGGACTCCTTCGGCAACGCGCTGAGTGCGATCGTCGGCCTCTCGGTCGCGATCATCGTCTTCGAGGGGGCGTTTCACCTCCGCATCCAGAAGCTCCGGGAGGCGCCGGCAGCGACACTCAAGCTGATCACGCTCGGGGCCGCCATCGCGCTCGTCGGGACTGCCGTCGCCGTCCACGTCCTGCTCGCCGCCTCGTGGTCCCTCTCGTTCCTGATCGGAGCCCTGCTCGTCGCGACCGGGCCGACGGTCATCACGCCGATTCTGGAAGTCGTCCCCGCACGCGACCGCGTCGAGGCCGCCTTAGAGACCGAGGGGATCGTCAACGACGTGACCGCGGCGATCCTCGCGGTCGTCATCTTCGAGGCGATCATCTCCGGCGTCACGGAACCGATGGCGCTGCTGACGCTCTTCGCCGAGCGCCTGGGCGTCGGCGTCGTCATCGGCGGCATCGTCGCGGCCGTGCTTCTCTATGCGCTCCGGTACGTCGACCTCTCGCCGGGGAACGCACCGCAGAACGCCCGCCTGCTCACTCTCGCCGGCGCGCTCGTCGCCTACGGAGCCGCAGACACAATCGCGACGGAGGCGGGGATCGCCGCCGTCGCCACCGCGGGCATTCTGATGGGCAACACCGACATCCCGTACGAAGAGGAGATTTCGGCGTTCAAAGGCGACGTGACGCTGCTCGTCCTCTCGTTCGTCTTCATCGCGCTGGCGGCGCTGTTGCAATTCGACATCCTGCGGACGATCGGCCCCCCCGGCCTCCTCGTCGCCGCCGTCGTCGCACTCGTGTTGCGCCCGGCGCTCGTGTTCCTCTCGGCGCGCGGCGATCGCTTCAGCACCGGCGAGAAGTGGTTTATGAGCCTCGTCGGTCCTCGGGGGATCATTCCAGCCTCGGTCGCGACGCTTTTCGCGATCGAACTCCGGAACGCCGGCCTCGACGAGGCGGCGAACACGCTCGTCGGCACGGTCTTTCTCGTCATCCTCGTCACCGTCGTTCTCGAAGGCGGATTCGCCCGACAGATAGCCGAATACCTCGACATCATCCCAATGCGCGTACTCATCATCGGAGGCGGGAAGGTGGGCCGAACGCTCGCCGAACGCCTCGAAGGCCGCGGAGAGAACGTAGTGCTCATCGAACAGGACCAAGAGACGGTCGAAACCGCGCGGAACGCCGGCTTCACTGTCCACCACGGCGACGGCACCGACACGGACGTCCTCCGGTCGGCCGGCGCGGAGAACGCGCGGATCGTCGTCGGCGCGACCGGCAACGACGACGTGAACCTGCTCGTCTCACAGCTCGCCAGCTCGAAGTTCGACCCCGAGACGATCCTCGCGCGGGTGAACAACCCCGACAACGCCGAAGCGTTCGAGGAACTCGGCGTCCGCACGATCTCGGCGACGCTGGCGACGGCGCAGGCGATGGACAACTACATCGAGCGGCCGTCGATGATGGACTGGATGGGCGAGATCGGTCGCTCCGGTGACGTCCAGGAGATCGAAGTCACGTCCGAGGAGATCGTCGGCCGCACGATCCGCGAGGTCGGCCCCGAACTCCCGGACGACTCGCTCATCGTCCTCGTCCAGCGCGAGGGCGAGACCCACGTCCCCGACGCGGACTTGACGCTCCAGCAAGGCGACCGGATCACGATCATCGGTGGCCGCGAGGAGGTCCGCGAGGCGATCCAGTACGTCCACCCCGACAAGTAGCGCGCGTCTTTCTCCCGCACTTCGATTCAGCGCCGGTACCGCCACCGACACTCGCATTGTGTCGGTGTCGACGCTACCGCAGGAACTCGATCGCTTCGCCCTGTCCGAACCCGACGCAGAGCGTCGCGAGCCCGCGGTCGACGTCTCGCTTTTGCATCTCGTGAATGAGTGTCACGGGTAGTCGCGCGCCGGATGCGCCGAGCGGGTGACCGATCGCGATCGCGCCGCCGTTGACGTTGTACCGCTCGCTCTCGACGCCGAGTTCTCGCCGGGCGTAGACGCACTGGCTGGCGAACGCCTCGTTGAGTTCGACGAGACCGTAGTCGTCCATGTCGGTGCCGGCGCGTTCGAGCAGCGCGCGCGTCGCCGGCACCGGGCCGATTCCCATCACTGTCGGATCGACGCCGGCGACGGCGTTGGTGCCGACCTCTGCGAGGACATCGAGGCCGTGTTCCTCGGCGAATGACTCGGAGGTGACGAGCACGGCGGCTGCACCGTCTGTCACCTGCGAGGAGTTGCCGGCGGTGACGGTGCCGTCACCGGTGAACGCTGGCGAGAGCTCCGAGAGCACCTCAAGGGAGGTGTCGGGGCGGATTCCCTCGTCTTCGGTGACGGCCCCGTCGTCGGTCTCGACGGGGACGATTTCGTCGTCGAAGCGCCCCGATTCGGTCGCGTCGGCGGCCCGCTGGTGTGAGCGGAGGGCGTACTCGTCTTGCGCCTCGCGGGAGACCTCGTACTCGTCTGCGACCTTCTCGGCGGTCATTCCCATCTGGAGCTGGAAGACGTTGTACTCCTCCGTGAGATCGGGGTGGAGATGCTGATAGGAGTCGCCGTCCATCGGCACGCGGCTCATATTCTCGACGCCGCCCGCGACGATGCACTCGCGGTTGCCCGCGGCGATGGCGTCGGAGGCGGAGACGATCGCCTGCATCGAGGAGGCGCACCAGCGGTTGATCGACGTCGCGGGCACGTTCTCTCCCAACTCCGAGAGGAGCGCGATGACGCGGGCGAGGTTGTTGTCCTGCTCGCCGCGCTGCTGGGCGACGCCCCACATCAGGTCGTCGACGTCGTCGCTTTCCACTCCGGTCTCCGCTAAGATGTGGTCGATCAGCGTGACCGAGAGGTCCTCACTGCGGACGTCCGCGAAGACGCCACCGGCCTTTCCGAACGGCGTGCGGTACGCAGCGGCGATGACTGGCGTTGGCATAGCATACGATGACACCCCCGTCGGGATAAAAGGGTACGAACGCGCAGGACTGCACACAGAGTTGTACGGGCGTGCAGTTCTTCGACGGGCGTACAATCTTCTCTGTACGCAGCGCCGCGATCACGCTGTCGCGCCCGTTGTCGATTCTTCTCCCACCGTCGTTTCGACGCGCTTATGCGCGTGAGTGGGTAACGTCTTCGGGATGAGTAACCGGGCTCTCGAAGTGGTCGAGTTCCTCCTCACGGCACATCTCTACACCGAAGACCGTGACCTCGACGAGAACGATCTCCCGCCGCGGTACCGCCGAGTTTTCTGGACGGATCCGTCCGACGAGGACGGCGATGACGACGACGAAGAATCGAACGTCGTCGGCATCGAGCGGCCGCTCGTCGTCACCAACAGCGTCGCGCGAAAGGCGACCGGGGTCGAACACCCCTGGGAAGCGGTCTCGGATCTGCTCTTCACCCAGCGCGAGGAGTTCTCCGGCCGCATCTCGCTGACGCAACCCGAGATGGCGATCGAGTGGTTCCTCGACCGGGCCGACCGCGAGCGACTGGCGACGAATCCGACGATCGCGGCCGCCGTCGAGGACCACGACGGCGTGGACGTGACCCACGCGGAAGCGCGCGAGCAGACCCGTCCGATCCAGGCCGACCGCGTCTGGATCGACAGCCTCCTCGACGAGTATTTCGACGAGGAGGAAGACGCCGAGATGCTCGATCTCGTGCACGTCCGCGCGCCCGAGGAGATCGAGATGACGCTCGACGACCTCGTGTTGACCACCGACCAGGAGGGCGAGATCCAGAAGCTGATGCAGGCGATCGAACACCGCGAGTACCTCGCCGAAATCGGTCTCCGCGAGATCGGGAAGATCCTCTTCGTCGGGCCGCCGGGAACGGGGAAAACGACCGTTTCACGCGCCCTCGCGCACGAACTCGGCCTGCCGTTCGTCGAGGTCAAACTCTCGATGATCACGAGTCAGTACCTCGGCGAGACGGCGAAGAACGTCGAGAAGACCTTCGAGGTCGCAAAGCGGCTCTCGCCGTGTATCCTCTTTATCGACGAGTTCGACTCCGTCGCGAAGACGCGCCGCTCCGACGAGCACGCGGCGCTGAAGCGCGCGGTCAACACCCTCCTGAAAAGTATCGACGATATCTCGCTGATCCGCGACGAGGTGATCCTCATCGGCGCGACCAACCACCCCGACCAGCTCGACGCGGCGGCGTGGCGGCGCTTCGACGAGATTGTCAACTTCCCGAAACCCGACAGCGGGATGCGGGCGGACATCCTCCGCATCATCACAAAGCGGATGGACATCGCCGAGTTCGACCCCGAGGCGGTGGCCGAGCGAACTGAAGGGCTCACCGGATCTGACCTCCGGATGGTGCTTCGGGAGGCCGTCCTGGAGGCGCTGACCGAGGAACGGACGACGCTCACCCAGGAAGATATCGTCGAAGCCGTCGAGGACTTCGAGGAGCGGGACAACCTGAAGAATATGGATATGATGTCGGACGGCGAACAGCTCGTCGCGGGCGACGGCGACGGGCACTCACACGACCACGCGCACGATCACTGATCGACGGCGTCGGTCGATTCGTTTTCACCAGTCACCTGTCGTCTGTTTCTAGAACGAGCAGCCCGAACGGTCCCGCGACGAACGCGCGGCCGGCCGCGACCACGGGCGAGGCGTACGCGGTCGCGTGGACTGAATCCTCACGCCACCGGAGACGCTCTGGGCCGAGCAACCCACCGGCGTCCCGCCGGAACGCGCGGACGCCGCTCCCAGCGACGAGGACGTCCTCGTCGGTCACGACGGGCGCGGCCGTCCCTTCGCTCGGCACGTGTGCCTGCCAGTTCGTGTCACCTGTCTCTCCGTCGAGTTCGTGGAGGTCGCCCGCGACCACGTAGACATCGCTCCCGTCGACCGCAACTGGGGCGCGGCTCTGGAGGCCGCGTCGCCAGCGCACCTCGCCCGCACGGTCGACCGCGACCGTCTCCTGCCACCCGGTCTGGATCACGCCGGACCCGTCCGCGACGGCGGCGGCGTACGGCGTATCGACCGGCACGCGGAAGCGCTCCTCGCCGCCCTCGCGGTCGAGTTTCACGAGCGCGTTTCGATCCGGGACGTAGACGCCGTCGTCGGTCACGGCGGGCGGGATCTGCGTCGCGGTCGAGTCGCCGAGGTTGTACTCGTCGTAGACGAGTCGATCGAGCGAGCGCCGCCAGCGCTCGGTGCCGTCGGGGGCGAGCCTGACGCACGCGGTTGCGCTCCGGACGTAGACGTCCCCGTCGGCGACGGTGACGCCGTACGTCCGCTCGTCGCCGACGCGGTGGGAGTCGAGGACGTCGCCCTCAGCCGTCGAGAGGACCGTGACCGACGCTCGTTCTGGTCCGGTTTCGCCTCCCCCGGCGTCGTCTGCCCGCCCCACTTCTCGTGTCGGGACGTACAGCCGTCCGCGCTCGGGGTCGAGAGCGGGCGCGCCGGACACCTCGCGGTTGAGGTCTCGCGTCCACTCGTCTCGCCCGTCGATTCCGATCGCGACGACGCGCCGCTCCGCGGCGAAGTACACGATCCCGTCGTGAACGACCGGCGGTGCGTACGGCCAGTCGGCCGGAACTAACGGCGCGTGCTCGTCAGGCGCCGGCGCGGCGCCCGCGACGCGGTTTGCGTTGCCGGGGCCGTTCCCGTACACGAGCCAGTCGCCGTCGTGAAACCCCGTCCGCTCGCCGCCGCCGGTCAGCGCGCTGCAACCGGCCAGAGACGTTACAGAGGCGGTTCCCGCGAGTGCGAGAAACCGTCGGCGGGAGGTCACAGAGTGCGAGCGGGCCGCTTCGCTGTGAGGCGCATCCGTGGGGACCATACTGCCCCGATTCAGTCACCGGCGAAAAGTGCTTTCCGCTCCCGCGACTCCGCCGTGGTGGGCCAACAATATATCACTCACCGGTCCCCTACCTCCGTGCGATGCGGGTCACTCTCCTCGGGACGGGCGATACGACCGGGACGCCGACAGTCGACTGCGAGTGCGACACCTGCGCGGAGGCGCGCCGCCGCGGCGTCGAGCGCACGCGCTTCTCTGTGCACGTCGAAAACGAGCGCACCGGCGCGTCGCTGCTCGTGGACTTCAGCCCCGACTTCCGCCATCAGTTCTTAACCCAGGGTGTCTCGCTGCCGGACGCGGGGATCGTCACCCACATCCACTTCGATCATCTCGACGGCCTCGGCAACGCCTACCGCCTGTTCGACGATCTTCCCGTCTACGCTGCCGACGAGACCGATCCCGCAACGGGCGAGAGCGTCGCAGAGACCGTGAGCAGCAAGTACGACTACCTGGACCGGGTGACCGTCCACTCGCAGACGCCGCTGGAACCGTTCGAGGTCTGCGGGCTGGAGGTGACGCTCGTCCCCGTCGAACACCCGCCGCTTTTGTGCTACGGGCTGGCGATCGAGGACCCCGAGACGGGAGCGAAACTGTCGCTGTCGGGCGATACGAACTACGCCGTCCCCGAGAAATCCCGCGAGGTGCTCGACGATCCCGATCTGTTCCTCGCCGACGCGATCGTCCCGGCGTCGCTGTGCAAGCATCACCCGCTCGGGGGCGACCACCACGACGCCGCCGGCGTCCCGCGGACCTTCGGCTCGAAGCATATGACCCGAGAGGGCGCGCTGGACCTCGCTGCCGACCTGTCGGCGACGGAGGCCCGCCTCGTCCACACGGCGCACTTTTATCCCGTCGAGGAGGCGTTCGAGGAACCGCTCGCGGTCGACGGCGAGACCTACGACCTCTGAATCTCACAGCAAAAGGAGCGTGTGGTGGCTGCCGCGACGTGCCACGTCGCTACCCGAGCAGGTACTTCGCTGCCCGGGTGTTTCCGAGGTCGGCCTTCTCGATGACCGCGTCGAGGCCGAGGACCCGTCCAGCGCCGAGGACGCCCAGCGTGGCGAACAGCAGCAGGCCCATCAGGTCGCCGTTGACCAGGCCGTGGCTCCAGGCGGCGTTCCCGAGGTAGAAGAACACCATCAGGAAGGCCCCGAAGAAGCTCGCCAGTCTGACGAACGCGCCGACGACGAGGCCGAGTCCGATGAGCGTCTCACCCAGCGGGATCATCAGGTTCGTGAACTCCAGCAGCCACGGCGTCTGGCCGACCCAGACGAGAAAGCTCTGGATCGGGCTTCCGCCGGTCGCGTTGAGGAGCCACCCCTGCGCGTCGAATGGCTCGGCGGCGAGGTACTTGGTCACCCCCGCGTGGAGGAACCAGTACCCGGTCACCACGCGCAGCACGGCGACCCAGTAGCCTGCGAGCGTCCCCTGCAGGTCGAAGTCGACGACGTTTCCAACGGTCGTCTGAATGGATGTGGCCATCGTCCGTCACCTCACATCTGCACCTTTTGCCGGCAAGATTGTATAAATAGAAGCCGATTCCCAGTATCTAAAAAACAAATCACCCGAAACCGAGTCAGTTATTTGAACCGGTCGAGCCCGGATTGGCGGCGACGGACGCCGGGCGGGTTCCCCTCCCAGGGCGTGCGCGCGTCTCGGAGTGCGTCGGCGTCAACCTCGGGAGCGACGGCGGGGTCGTGGGCGCCGCAGTCGGCGCCACACGCTCGACTCGGATCGACGACGCGACCGAACTGCGTACAATAGGGGCGGCCGTCGTCGGTCACTTCGGCGTGGGCACACGCCGGGGCGTCGTAGGTGCGCCACCCCTTCCCGTAGACCCGCTCGGCCACGCGCCGCCGGCTACGGGCCTTCGCGTCGCCGTCGACGACCTCGACCTCGGTTTCGAGCGGGCGTTCCTCGACGAGTTCGACGCCGGGCGCGTCCGTCGATAGCGACGTGGGCTCGCGGATCACGTCTCGGCTCTGCGTCTCCGGATCGAAGCGCCAGACGCCCACTTCGGTCGGGATCCGGTTCAGGTGCGCCCGCGTGACGTGGCTCTCGGTCGCCAGGATCACCGAATCGAACAGCCCGAGCGAGACGTCGGTGCGGAGCTGTCGGTCGAGCGCTCCCGGGTCGCCGAGGTCAGGTTTGTTCTCGATGCCGACGAGGCGGTCGAACCAGTCGTCGGGATACCGGGTCGTCTGCCGGACGTACTCGCGGGTCTTTCGCCGCTCCGTCTCGAAGAACCCGACCTCTACGGCAGCGTCGACAGCGGCGTCGTGGAGCCGATCAGACTCGCGGACGGCGCGGTGTCGGGCGATCGCCTCGCCGACGCCGACGTCGCTCTCGACGGCGCGGACCGGGACCGTCTCCGCCGTGATTCGCGCCCGGTCGTCGAACGCCGGTCCGGGAACGACGCCGACGACGTCCATAATTCGCCGGCCCGAACGCTCGACGGCCGCGCCGAGTTGCCGGCCCAGCACCCACTCGGTCGCCGCTTCGAGATGTGCACAGAGTGCGAGTTCGAAAGCGAACTCCTGGGGCGCGTCGGCGTCGTACACGCCCGTACGTTGGACTCGGCGGACAAAAGCACCTCGTCGGGTGCCGAGTCACGTCTCGGTCCGACCGCCGCTGCGACCGATTGTACAGCCGGCAGTCTCATACTGTCGGACAGAACTGTGTGAAGAGTATCGGCATCCCACGGGCGCCAACATAGTTCACGAACTTCTGTCCGACAGTCTCAGAAGTGCCCCGGATCTTCGGTGCCGTACTGCAGTTCGCCGCCGCGGCCGCCCTCAACCGTGCTGCTGCCGTGATCGCCGGCGCTCGGAACCTTCACTCGCACGTCCTGGACTTCCTCGAAGTCCATTATCAGGTCTGCTTTGATGTTGTCGGCGGTGATGTTCGAGATGCCGCAGCCGGCGCACGCGCCGCCCAACTCGACGACGACCTCGCCGGTGTCGGGATCGGCTTTCCGAACCACGCTCTCGCCGCCGTGCATCTGGATGATCGGCATCTGTCCGGCCATCCAGGTCTCGATGCGCCGCCGGAGAGAGTCCTCTGTGTCGCTCATTACCACCCGTTGGCGCTCGATGCTTTGGTAGCTTGCGGTTGCGCTCGCGCTCTTCTGGCGTCGAGAAAAGTGTGTCACGGTCTTCCACGACCGATCGGGAGGCAAAACGGAAAACGGAGCGCTACAGCCGAGCGCGATCGCCCGTTCCGTCGGTCATCGCGCTCGCCACTGCGCCCATCACGACGACCTCGTCGCCGAGCGTCGTCAGTTCGATCTCCGGGACGTTCGACATCACCATCTCGTCCATCCGCTCGCGGATCGGATCCAGCGTCAGTTCCGGGTTGTTGAGCGCGACGGCGCCGCCGACGTAAATGATGAGCGGGGCGTACGCGTGGACGATGTTCGCGACGCCCATCGCGTTCCAGTGGGCCAGTTGGTCGACGACGTACGTGGCGAACTCGTCGTTGCCGGCGTGTTCGAAGACGTCGACCGCCGAGAAGTCGGGATCTTCGACCGGCAGTGTCGTCTCGACGTCGTCTTCCCTGTAGAGAAACTCGGCGTAGCGCGGAATGTTGTTCCCCGAGCAGTACGCCTCCCAGTGGCCGTCGTGGCCGCAGCCACAGGTGAGGTGTCCCTGCGGGTCGAGCGTCATGTGGCCGACCTCGCCCGCGTTCCCGTCCCATCCCGAGAGGACGTTGCCGTCGACGCAGACGCCCGCGCCGATCCCCGAGGAGATGGTGAGATACACCATATCGTCGGGATTTCGCTCGGAGTGGAAGCGCTCGCCGATGACGCCGGCGTTCGTGTCGTTGTGGAGGTACACTCGCTCGGTGTCCAAAAGCACGGAGAGCGGCCCAGTCAGGGGGATTCGATCGATGGTGTCCGGCAGGTTCGCCGGGTTCTCGACGGCACCCTCGGCGAGGTCGAGCGGGCCGATCGCGCCGATGCCCGCCGCCGTCGCCTCCTCGGGATCGATTCCGGCGTCGTCGCACGCCTCTCGAACGACCCGAAGTACGGCTTCGGTGACGATGATCCCAGTCGGCGCGTGCGGCGTGTTGTCGTCGCTGTTTCCGATGACCGTGCCGTCGTCGTCGGCGACGACCGCACGGACGTTGGTCGCCCCGAGGTCGACGCCCACGTAGTAGGCCATTGTGGTGATACGGGTGAGCCCCGCACTTAACTCAGCGGGTTCACCGCCCCGGTGACGACCGTTCACCAGTCGCTCTCGGCGTCAGTGAGGCCCCGAAATCGAGGAGAATACGTCTGTCGTGTCAGTAGTCGGGGGCGTCGTCTTCGACGGCGCGCTTCATCGAGTCGCGGCGCGACTTCGCGTCCCGACCGGTGGCTTCCAGCAGGAAGTCGTTCTTCGCGTCGACGGCGTCGCCGGCGGCTTCCAGATCGTCGGGCGATAGTTCGGCGGGGTCACGCTCTTCGAATTCGACGCCGAGGCGATCCTTCTTCCCGCTGTAGGATACAGCACCGGCGACAATGCGTTTGAAGACCGGATTATCGGGCTCCTCGACGACGTAGAGGTCGCTTCCCTTGTACTCCATCGTGTCCGTGATCGGACCGAAGTACTCCTCGACGGTCGTCTCCATATCCGGGATGCGTTCCTCCAGCGTCTCCCCGCGACGCATCTTGTACTCCTTCATAGACCGTGCTTCGGCAGGTGGTGGTTTACCTGTTTCGTCCCCGCGCCGTGACGGTCGGTCGAAACGACCTTACCGCTCGCGCTCGGCGATGTAGCCCTTCTTGCACTCGGGGCAGATGTCCCCCGCGCGCATCGAGGACGCGCCCGCGGTTCGAGAGTGTCCGCAGTTCGGGCAGTAGAATTCGACCTGTTCGTCCGGGACGTCGGATTCGAGCGTCGTCGACTCCCGCGCGCGAGTGAAGCCGTCCTCGCCGGGATCGGCGCTCGCGGGCTCTGTGCGCTGTTGCTGGCTCGCGACGGCCCCGTGTCCCTCTTCGGCGGCGATCCCGTCGATCGTCTCTGCACCGTCGCTTTCTGCGGCCGCCGCGTGTCCGTTCACCTCTGGCGTCAGTCCATTTCCGCCGAGGTCGACGTCGGCGTCGTTCCCGGTGGTCGCCGCGTAGCCCTCGTCGTCGCCCTCGTGTTCGGGCCAGGCGTCGGCGCCGTCGTCGCGTTCGGGCCACTCGCCGTGGCCGCGTTCGTCGCTGTCCGCTGGCTCGCTCTGCTCTGCGTCGCCGTCGATGATCTCCGCATCGTTCGTCACCTCCTCTTCCTCGACGGGGTCGTCCTCGACCGGTTCGCCCTGCTCGGCGGCCGCAGACTGCTGTGCGGCCCGACTCGGATCCGTCTCCGTCTCCTCGGGCCACTGCGTGTCGTCGCGCTCGGTCTCCGCGTCGTCGAGAATGACCGCGTCGTCGGCGTCGGGGTCGGCCTCGACGTCGTCCCACTCGTCGCTGCCGGTCTCCCAGCCGTCGGAGGTGCCGTCTGTCTCGGCTGCGTTCCCGCCTTCGGCGACGGCGTCAGCCTCGCTCTCGACGCCGCTTCCGTGAGCGTCCGCCTCGGCCTCGTCGATCTGATTCATCGGACTGCCGGCGTCCTGGTCGGCGGACGCGGCGGCCGTCTCTCCGGGCTGGTCCGCGTCGGCCCCGTCGACGGGAGACGTCGCGGCCGCCGTCGACGGCGCCGTCTCGCCCGTCGCTGGCGCGTCCGTCCCGGATGCGTCCGCTGCCGACGCGCCCGTACTGCCGGTCGACGCCTGCTCGCTCTCTGTGGGCTCCGGCTCGTCGAGGCCGACATCCTCGGGCGAGCGGATCGCCGTCACCTCCTTGTTCTGACTGACGACCTGTTCGTCTCCACACCGCTCACAGACCTGCACCTCGCGGATCGTGACGACGACCTCGTCCCCCTGTTCCTCCCGATCGCGTTCGACCTCGGGTTCCCCGTACGCGTGCCCGAGAAGACGGCACTTGAGTCCCATTACCCGCCTTTCCGGCATTGAGCGTCAAAAGTGTACCTCCTGCGTCAGACGGACGGCAGACGGAACGCGGGCGACCGGTGTCCGAGACCACGTCTGGACGGTCGCGACGGCGGTAAGCGTATACCCGACCGGGGCGAATCACCACCTATGAGAGCGCGGCGCGAGTTCCGAGACAGACGTGACACCGAAGTAGCGGTTCTCGACGCCCTCGTCGATCGCGCGGAGGAGGGAATGACCGTCTTCGAGGTGCGCGCCGCTGTCGACGCCGACATCGACGAAATCGAAGCGGCGCTCGCGGCACTGAAAGAAGACGACCTCATCTCCGTCCAGAACGGCGACGACGACCGCGTCGTCATCCTCGTGGACGACCGAGCCGTCCCCGATCCCGAGGAGGAGCGTCCCGACGAACGCGGCTTCGTCGACGCGCTCCGGGATCGACTGGGGCTGTGAACGACGGCCGACCGACGGCGCCCGCCGTCGGTGCCGCCACAGGACGCTGCGGTTTTCACCCCTGAACGCGGACAGACGTACGATGACGGTCGTCACGGAACTGCACGAGGCGCACGGTGCGACGTTCGAAGAGCGCGGCGGCCGCCGGATCGTCCGCGAGTACGGCCGTCCGGAGCGGACCCACCGGGCAGTCCGCAACGGCGCGGGCGTGATCGAGATGGGCTACGGCGTCGTCGTGGTCGAGGGCGACGATCGCATCGCGTTCGTCGACGACACCGTCTCGAACCGCGTCCCGCGCGCGGACGGCGAGGGCGTCTACGCGCTGCTTTTGGACCCCCAGGGCCGGATCGAGACTGATCTGTACGTCTACAACGCCGGTGAGCGACTCCTCTGTTTCACACCGCCAGCGCGCGCGGGACCGCTCGCCGAGGAGTGGTCCGAGAAGGTGTTCATCCAGGATGTCGAGATCACCGAGGCGTCCTCTGAGTTCGCCGTCTTCGGCGTTCACGGCCCACAATCGACCGAGAAGGTCGCGAGCGTGCTCAACGGTGCGGGCGCGCCCGAACCCGAACTGTCGTTCGTCCGCGGGTCGATGGGCGATGAGGGCGTGACCGTGATCGCCGGCGACGGCCTCGCCGGCGAGGAGGGCTACGAGGTCGTCTGCACCGCCGACGCGGCCGAACGGGTCTTCGAGACGCTCCTGATGTTCGGGCTGAACGCCGTCCCGTTCGGCTACGCGACCTGGGAGACGCTCACGGCGGAGGCGGGGACACCGCTTTTCGACACCGAACTACAGGGTCGGATCCCGAACGTCCTCGGCCTCCGCAACGCGCTCGACTTCGAGAAGGGCTGTTACGTCGGCCAGGAGGTCGTCTCGAAGGTCGAGAACCGCGGGCAGCCGAGCCAGCGACTCGTCGGCCTCCGGATCGAGACGGGCGGCGAGGCCGACCCGGACGCGGAGGCGGCGGCGCTCCCGCCGGCCGAGACTCCAGTCTTCGACGGCGACGAGCGCGTGGGGGCCGTGACGCGCGCCGTCACGAGCCCGTCGCTGGAGACGCCCATCGCACTGGCGCTCGTGGATTTCGATCTCGACGCGACGTCGCTGTCGATCCGTGACGACGCCGACGTCGCGGCCGAGCGCATCGCGCTCCCGTTCGTCGAGGGTAGCGCCGCGTCGGCACGGCTCCCGACCTACGCTGCGGACTGATTTTCTCGTCTCCGCCGGCTATCGTCCGAGTAACTTCCCGAGGTGCTCCCGCGAGAAGAACGACGTCGGGCGGTCCATATGGACGCCGATCTCACCGGAGAGCGCACGGAGGCCGAGCCGCTGCACCGGCTCCGGGAGCGAGTACGCGCGGCGGAGCCAGTGGCCGAACGCGATCTCCCGGGAGAGTTCCGAGCGCCACGCGGACTCGTAGTCCCGGAGCGTCGCCGGATCGTCGGGCTCTACGGCGTCGGCGGCGCAGTCTGCCGCGGTCATCCCGTAGAGGATGCCGCCGCCGGTGAACGGTTTGGTCTGTGCGGCGGCGTCCCCGATCAAAAAGACGCGACGGCTGTGTACTCGCTCGGGCGGACCGATCGGAATCGCGCCCGAGCAGAAGTGTTCGGTCTCGACGTCGTAGGCGTCGGTCAGGCGGTCGAAGAGGTCGTTCACCGATTCGCCCGGCGGCGCAGCGAGGCCGTACTCGACGCCCGCGTCGCCGCGCGGGATGCGCCAGGCGAAGAACCGGGGTGCGGTGAGGTGGACGTCGACGAAGTCGCCGTCGTCGGAGTCGGGATCGAACGCGAGCACGCCGTGCAGCAGTTCCCCCGGTTCGGGTAGGCCGACCTGCCGCCGGACGCGCGAAGTCGGGCCGTCGCAGCCGGCGACCATTTTCGCCTCCACAGTCTCGGTGCCGTCGGCGTTCGAGACGGTGAGTTCGACGGCGTCGTGGCGCTCGTCGACGTCGACGACGGTGTGGTGTTCGCGAACGTCCGCGCCCGCGTCGCGAGCGCAGTCTGCGAGCGTCCGGTCGAGTTCGACGCGATCGATGACGTTCGAGATCTCCTCGCGCTTGTAGAACGGATACGACGAGGAGTCGGGACCGCCGACGTGGAAGCGCGCGCCGTAGACGCGATTCTGGAGGAGTTTCTGCTTCGCGTCGTCGGGGACGTACGCCCAGATGTCGGTGCTGACGTGGCCCGAACAGGCCAGCGGCGTCCCGACGGTCCCCTGCTCGAAGGCGACGACGTCGTAGCCTGCTGCCGCCGCGCGCCGGGCGAAGCGCGCGCCGGCCGGGCCGACGCCGACGACCGCGAAATCGTACATCACGCTCCCGTAGCGGACGCGGCGGCAAATACCTTCCCGGTGGACGCGACCGTCCCTGGCGACGCGCGCTTCCGCTCTGCTCGTGACGCCCGCTTACGCCTCGCTCGTGACGACTGCGAGCCCACGCGTCGTCGTCTCCCGGAACGCCTCCGGCCACGCCACGTCGACGCGCGTGAAGGAGTCGCCGCCGTCCTGAGTTCGGTACAGGCCGCGGTCGGTGAGCGCGAACAGTTCACCGTCCGCGACGCCGGGCGCGAGCGTCGCCCGGAGGACGCCGGTCCCGGTCGGCACGCCGACGTCGTCGAGGCGGTCCCATCTCGTCGACCCGCGCTCTGCTTCCGCATCCTCCCGTCGGTACAGATACGAGGCCGCCGACTCCGGGGTGTGTGCCCGGCGCGCCCCCGCGGCCGCCGAGAGGAGGACGCGCCCCGGTTCACCGGGGTCGATAGCGACGCTCCAGCAGTAGCGGTGTTTCAGTCCGTCCTGTGGGAACTGCCACGTCCCGCCGCCGTCGTCGCTCTCGGCGTAGCCGTCGCCCGCGGCGACCCGCACGCGGTCGGGTTCGTCGGGGTGGATCGCCATCGTGTGCGTGTCGCGGCGGGTCGACGGCGCGCGTTCCTCCCAGGTCTCGCCGCCGTCGTGGGTCTGGATCAGCGCGCCGGCCTCGACGGCGACGTAGAGGTGCTCGGGGTCCGCGGGGTCGACTTCGATCCAGCGGACGTGGTGCGTGTCGGGACGCGGCGGGAACGACCACTGCGGCGCCGACGGCAGATCGGTCAGCCCCGACAGTTCCGTCCACGTGTCGCCGCCGTCTCTCGTGCGGTACACGCCGCTGGGCTCGGTGCCGGCGTAGACCACGTCGGGATCGTGCGGCGAGACGGTCACGCTCGTCACCGATTTCGGGAGTACGTCGCTGCCGACTCGTTCCCACGTCTGCCCGGCGTCGACCGAGCGGAACAGCCCGGCGTCGAACGTCCCACAGAAGACGCGCTCTGGGGCGTCGCTCGCGGCGTCTAGGCACTCGACCCGATGGCCGTCGAGCGTGTGCTCGGCGGAGGGACCGCGGAACGGCTCAGTGTCGGCACCGCCTTCGGTACTGGTCTCCGCGTCGCGAACGACGAGGACGCCCTCGCGGGAGGCGGCGTAGCAGGTGACCATACCCGATGTATGCGACCCAGTCACTTGGCCTCGCCGACGAAGGGAACCGCGGCCGGCGCGGGAGAAACGGCTTCGGTGAGCCTCTCATCGGGATTATCGTAACTGTTCAGAGATTCTCGCCGTACCGTCCGGCGAGACATCTATGCAGACTTACGATACTCCCTATCAGTCGTCGTCGGCCGGCTTGGCGGGCTTGCGGCGGTCCGCGCGCGGGCCGTCGACGTCGACGTCGGGCAGGAGATCCCGGAGGTAGCGACCGGTGTGGGACGCCTCCGTGCGCGCGACGTCTTCCGGCGTGCCCGTCGCGACGACCTGGCCGCCGTTCTCGCCGCCCTCGGGACCGAGGTCGACGATGTTGTCGGCGTTCTTCACCAGGTCGAGTTCGTGCTCGACGACGACGACGGTGTTGCCGTTGTCGGTGAGTCGCTGGAGGACCTCGATCAGTTTCCGTTCGTCCTCCTTGTGGAGGCCGGTCGTCGGCTCGTCGAGCAGGTACAGCGTCTCGCCGGTCTGCTTCTTTCCGAGTTCCTCGGCGAGCTTGACGCGCTGGGCTTCCCCGCCCGAGAGCGTCGTCGAGGGCTGCCCGAGCGTCATATAGCCGAGACCGACGTCTTCGAGCAACTGGAGGCGACGCCGGAGCTGTGAGTTGGCCTCGAAGAACTCCAGCGCCTCCGAGACCTCCATATCGAGAACGTCCGCGATCGTCTTTCCTTTATACGTGACGTCGAGCGTCTCGTCGTTGTAGCGCGCGCCGTCACACTCCTCGCAGGGCACGTAGACGTCCGAGAGGAAGTTCATCTCGATCTTCACTGTCCCCTGCCCGCCGCAGGCCTCACACCGCCCGCCCTTGACGTTGAACGAGAAGCGGCCTTTCTCGTAGCCGCGCTGCTTCGAGAGCTTCGTCTCGGCGAACAGTTCTCGAACGTAGTCGAAGACGCCGGTGTACGTCGCGGGATTCGATCTCGGCGTGCGGCCGATCGGCGACTGGTCGATGAGCCGCACCGTCTCGATCTCGTCGAGCCCCTCGATCGCGTCGTGGTCGCCCGGATCGACGGACGTGTTGTCGTTCATTTCGCGCGCCAGGCCCTTATAGAGGATCTCGTGCATCAGCGTCGACTTCCCCGACCCGGAGACGCCAGTAATCGCAGTGAACTGGCCGATCGGGAGCGACACGTCGAGGTCCTTCAGGTTGTGCTGGCGCGCGCCGCGGATCAGCAACTCCGCCTCGGAGTCGCGGCGCTCCTCGGGCACTGGGATCTCTTTCCGACCGGCGAGGTAGTCGCCGGTGACCGAGTCCTCGGCCGCGACGATGTCGTCGAAGTCGCCCTGGACGACGACCTCGCCGCCGCGCTTGCCTGGGCCGGGACCCATATCGATGACGTTGTCGGCGCGACGCATCGTCTCCTCGTCGTGCTCGACGACGAGGAGGGTGTTCCCGAGGTCGCGCAGCCCTTCGAGCGTGTCCAGCAGGCGGTCGTTGTCGCGCTGGTGGAGTCCGATCGAGGGCTCGTCGAGGACGTAGAGGACGCCGACGAGGCCGGAACCGACCTGCGTCGCGAGCCGGATGCGCTGGCTCTCTCCACCAGAGAGGGTCGACGCCTCGCGGTCCAGCGTGAGGTATTCGAGGCCGACTTCCTCCATAAACCCGAGGCGGGCGCGGATCTCTTTGAGGATCTCCTCGGCGATCGTCCGCTCGCGCGCCGTGAGTTCCGCTTCGAGCCCCTCGAAGTGGTCGAGCGCGTCGCCGATGCTCATCCGGTTGACTTCGGTGATCGAGATCCCGGCGACGTAGACGTGCCGGGACTGCTCTTTCAGCCGCGTCCCCTCGCAGGCGGGGCAGGTGGTGACGGCCATATAGTCCTCGATGTGCTCGCGCGTCGACTCGGAGTCGGTCTCGACGTGGCGGCGTTCGAGGTTCGGAATGACGCCCTCGAAGCGCTTCGTCTTCCGGCGCGTGCCGTTTCTCGTCTGTCGCTGGAAGACGACCTCTTCGTCGGTGCCGTAGAGGAACTGCCGCTGAATCTCCGGATCGAGTTCCTCGAAGGGCGTGTCGACGCTCACGCCGAAGTGCTCGGCGACCGAATCCAGCCGCGTCCGGTAGTACGAGCGGTTGTACGACCACGCCTCGAAGACGTGCTTGATCGGTTTCGAGCGGTCGCGGACGACGAGATCCTCGTCGACCTCCTTGGTCTGACCGAGACCCTCACACTCGGGACAGGCCCCGTGCGGGCTGTTGAACGAGAACGAGCGCGTCTCGATCTCGGAGAACTGGAAGTCCGAGTTGGGGTTGCCCAGTTCCTCGGAAAACTCGACGACGAGGCGGTCGTCACCCTCACCGGCGAGCGCCCCCGTCGACCGCGTGTTCGATGCGAATGGGACGTCCTCGGGTGGGTCGGGGACGATCACCTTCAGCACGCCGTCGGCCTCTTCGAGCGCGGTCTCGACGGAGTCGGCGATCCGGGAGCGATCCTCGGGGCGGATCTTCACCCGGTCGACGATCACGTCGATCGTGTGATCGTAGTTCTTGTCTAACTCCGGCTGATCGAGCGTCAGGTCGTAGGACTCGCCGTCGACCTCCACGCGGGCGTACCCCTCGCTGACGAGGTCCTCGAAGAGATCCTCGAACGCGCCCTTCTGGTCGCGGGCGACGGGCGCGGCGATCTTCGCCCGCGTGCCCGCCGGCAGTTCGAGTAGTTGGTTCACCATTTCCTGGGCGGACTGCTCGCCGACCTCCTCGCCCGTCACGGGGTCGTACTGCGTCCCGACACGGGCGTAGAGCAGTCGGAGGTAGTCGTGGAGTTCGGTCACCGTGCCCACCGTCGAGCGGGGGTTGTTGGCGGCGTTCTTCTGATCGATGGAGATCGCGGGCGAGAGCCCCTCGACGGCTTCGACCTGCGGTTTGTCCATCTGCCCGAGGAAGTTGCGAGCGTACGCCGACAGCGACTCGATGTACCGGCGCTGCCCTTCGGCGTAGACCGTCTCGAAGGCGAGCGACGATTTCCCCGACCCCGAGAGCCCGGTGACGACGGTGAACGTCTCGCGCGGAATCCGGACGTCGAGGTCCTTGAGGTTGTGTTCTTCGGCACCTCGAACCTCGATGAAGTCCTTGCTCATCTACGACCCGATATGGAGAGCGGAGAGGAAAGTTCGTCGGTTCCGGCGGTCACGCCGGCGTCGAAATGGCTCTCATAGGGATTATCGTAACTATTCGGAGATTCTCGCCGTACCGTCCGGCGAGAAATCTATGACGACTTACGATAATCCCTATCAGAACAGTGTCCGCCGAAGCGGATGTAACAGCGACCGACGGCCAGTCAAAAGCAGCAGTCAGCGTACAGCAGCGGTGATACGACCCGACGGTTGCCCCGTGGTTGTCGTCAGTTCAGCTTTTCGCGCGCGACGGCGACGCCCGTGGGTGCGATGATGATCTGGTCGTCGCCCTTCTGTGCGATGTCGCCGTCGACCTCGTCTGCGACCTGTCGGAGGTCGTCGATGATGTGCTCCATCGTGCTGTCGGTGGTCGTGTGTCGCGTGATGTCTGCGATGACGAGATCACCGTCGTAGACAGCGTCTTTGATGGCGACGACGTCCTGCTGGCTGCTGATCGTCGCGATCCGGACGTTCATCTCCGCGGCCCCACGCGAAGATTCTACGCCCTCGATGTCGAGGTCGAGGTACTCGTCGGTCGTGTGCTGTCCGCCCCCGCTGATGATCTTGCTCATAATGCCCATACCACCTACAAACGAAAGAACGACGTTAGTTCTTACGTCAGACGAACGTCAGACGAGTGACGATTGCGGGAGGTGACGCGGTGTCGCGCCCCGGATGAGAAATTACACGGGGACGATCGTGAGGACGACAGTCGAGCGGTCATAGGGGTTATCGCACCTGTTCGGAGAGTCTCGCCGTCCCGTCCGGCGAGACATCTATGACGACGTACGATAATCCCTATATGGAGACGTACGATACTCCTTATCAGACGACGAACTCGAAGAGGTCGTCGCCGACGTGGTGGATCGACTCGACGACCTTCCCCGAGTCGCCGGTCATCTCCTCGCCGTCGACGAGCGCGCGACCGATCGCGAGGACCTTTCCGTGGGTCTCCTCGGCGATGGTGACGAGATCGCCCTCCGTCACGTCGTCGTCGGCTTCGACGATGCCGGGGCGCATCACGTCCGCACCGTCGCTGACGAACGAGATGGCGCCCGCATCGACGGTGACGACGCCCTTCGTCGGCCCGTGTCGGTTCGCTCCCTGCACGGTCAGAAATGCCTCGTCCTCGAACTGGACGACGTCGGTTTCGCCGTCGACGAGGACGACGTCGAACGGTTCGTCCGCGAGCTCGACCATCTCGTAGGTGTCGCCGTCGAGAGCAACGCCCGTCTTCGCCTCGATGCCGGCTTCCAGCTCCTCGATCTCGTCCGCGCGGAGGTGGTGGCGGGATTTGATCTGCATATCCGAGGACACGGCGCGCCAGCCGATAAATCACGCGACACGGGCCCCGCCGGGCCGGCGAGACTCTGCGCACTGGTGCAACACCGTAGCGGCGTCGGTGCGGTGTCGTGGCGGCGTCGATGCCCCGTCTCCCGCCCGCGGAAAAACGCTAAGTGCGGGTGGTGCGTGGTGAGTTTTATGTGGCGCTCCCGGACCAACCGGGATGGATCGACGGTCGTCTGTATCGCATGCGGGACCTCACTCCCGCGCTCGGAGGCGCGCGAGTACGACAAGCACGGAAACCGCTGGGAGAGACACGGAAAGACGTTCGAACACCTCTGTAAGGAGTGCTATCGAGACCTCTGTCACCAACCGCGGGACGAACTCGAAGCGTTGTTGCTCGAACTCGAACGGACGGACGCGGAGCGGGACGGCGAGACCGACGGCGAAGCAGGACAGCCCAACGCGACGTTCCTCTCGCGGTACTTCCGGGCCGTCGAAGAGCGGTACGGCCCCGCTGAAGAGCCTGGACACGAGTCCTGATGCTGTCGGACAGATTATGTGAAATCATCGGCACCCCGTGGGTGCCAACATAATTCACGAACTGCTGTCCGACAGTATGAGAACAGCCCTTTCACGCCCGACTGACGACGACCGCATCTCTGATTTCTAGCGCCGTCTCGAACTCCTCGCGCCGGTCGGTCTTCGTTCCGAGACGGCGGAGTTGCTGGCAGTGCGCTCTGCTGACCGCGTCGATCTCTGACTCCGAGAGGCCGATGTCTGCCCCGAGGTCGGTCCAGTAGCCGCTCGGGACGAGGTAGACGTCGCGTTCCTCGTCGGTGACGGGACATTCGTAGGCGCGTCGATAGTCGTCGCGCTTCGATTCGAGGTGGGCCTGCACCTCCCGGAGGAGCGAGCCGAGGCGCTCCGGGGCGATGCTCGCGGTCGCGCCGGTGTACTGGAGCACGTCGCCGTCGAGCGGGACCGGCACACGGTCGGCGTCGTCGGGCCGGTTGTCTGCAGCCATCTCACCCACCGGCCCGCATCGCTTTCTGTGCGAACCGTTCGATGAGCGAATCGAGCACGTCCGGGTCGCCCTCGAAGACCACCGTCACCTCCGTGAGTTCGAGCGTCGGGCCGACGGCGACTTTCTCCGCGGAAAGTGAGACCGTCCACTCCTCGCCCTCGACGTGCTCGTCGTCGACGACCGTCCCGCCGAGCTTTTCGAGGTAGTGACGGGCCAGTCGGACCGAGATACCCCGAAACGACTTCTCGCGGGTCACTCGATCTGTGCTCACGACGACCCCCCGAACGCGCCGCCGGCGACCGGCGGGAAGATGCTCAGCGTGTCGTCCGGTTCGATCGGCGTGTCGGTCCCCGCTTCGTGTTCGACGTCGCGACCGTTCAGGAGGACGTTCACCTGCGGTCGGACCCGTCCGTCTTCGATGATCTGGCCGGCCAACCCCTCGAATTCGGATTCGAGCGCGACGAGGACGTCTCCGACCGTCTCAGCCTCGTATTCGCGGGTGATCGTCTTCGTCCCGACCGCTTCGCGGAAGTTGGCGAAGAACCGCAGTTGAAACGTCATACCCGTGTCTGGGGCGCAGCAGGCAAAAAAGGTGCGCGCCTGTGCGACCGATTGCCGCACCCGGTGACGGACACGACCGTGCCTCGACTTATCGGTCGCCGAATCGGATCCCGTCTTCGACGAGCCGATAGTTGCGCTCGCGGTCGATTTGGGCCGCGAGCCACTCGTGTTCGTAGAGCTGTGCGATCAGTTCCGCATAGAGGTTCCGCCACGCGATCGCGTAGATCGGGGACTGCCCCCACGCGCGGAGTTCGGGGATGAACTCGTCGTAGGTCTCCATTCGGCCTTCGAGGTGCTCGATCGCGTCGACGGCGTAACTCGCGGCTTCCGACTCCGAGTCGGCGGACTCGATGGCCTCGTCGAGACTTCGCTGTAGTCCGCCCACCGCCTCTTTCATATCGGCGGCGGCGTTCGCGCCATCCTCCGGGAGCGATTCGAGGATCTGCTGTGGGACGCCGAGCGAGAGTTCGCGGTCGGTCTCCGACGCGTCGTCTGTCATATCCGCATCGAGGGCTGCCGGGGTGAAAAAGTCGCCGTCGCGGGATCGGTTGTTCGGGGTCGATCTTTCGGGGGCGTTATGCAGGGTCTCTCGACCCCCTATGCGGGTCTTACCGCGGATACTGGATCCTAACGAAGTATGCAGCCCTCATTGTGAGGATACGGCCGCTCGACAATGCTCTCTCGACCTCTCGAATTCGCGACACACGACCGTTTCCGGCGGTTCATCGCGTGGTATACGGCCATCCTCGGTGGCTTCTCTACGCTGCTTGTAGGTACGGTCGTCCTCATCGCGTACGTCTTCGGAGGCAACCTCACCATCTACATCGACAAGTTTGGCGAAGCGGGACTCGAAGTCGCGCTCTTTGCGGTCGTCTGTGGAACCGTCCCGTTCGGTCTCTACGTGCTCGACGACATTCTCCGCGCCGACGACGAGTGAGCGACGCGACGTTTCGCTATCCGCACGACTCGCCGGTCGTCTCTTACTCTGCAGCGTCGTCCGCACCTGTCTCAGCGTCGCCTGGGTCCGCCCCAGCACCGTCGCCGGCCACGCTCGCCTCGACGAGCGCCTCGAAGTCGGTGTCGGGGTCGTGCCGTGCGTCGCGGTGCTCCAGCGCGGCCTCGCCCATCCCGGTGATCTCGTAGAGCCCGCTGTTCTCGGCCGGTCCGACGCGCCGCACGCAACCGTAGTCCGCGAGCGTGCCCAGACGTGTGTTCATATACCCGCGGTCACGATCCAGCGCGACCGCGACGTTGACGGCGTTGTTCCGGCCCTTCTCGGCCAGATACCTCAGAATCTCGAAATCCGTCGGTTCCACCAGTTCCAGTCCCATCTGTGTACGACCCGCCGGCACCGTCCACCGGCATCGATACAGTTCGTATATACTGGCAGTATATAGTGTTTCTCTTCGTAGGTGGTGACCAGGTGGTCGTCAGACGAACGCCGTGCGACGATTCGAGACGCGGGAACGCTACTATAAAAGACAGTGGAGATGCGCTCGGCTCTCGGCCGGCAGGCGCTACGCGCCGTCTGTGTCGTCGGCGCCACCAACATCGCCCGACCCCTCGGTCCGGGCTTTCAGTTCCTCGGCGACGAGTTCGTCGAAGTCGACTCCCTCCGTGCGATACTGGTCACGCTGTTCGACGACGACACGCCCCTTCTCGGTGATCTCGTAGAGCCCGCTGTTCGGTGCCGGCCCGACGCGCTCGACGAGATCGTAGTCCGCGAGCACGGGGAGTCGCGTGTTGATGTACGATCGGTTCTTGTCCAGAATATGCGAGAGGTTCACAGCCGTGTTCCGACGCCCGTCGGAGAGCGCCTCCAGGATGTCGAAGTCGGTGGGGACTGCGAGTTTCATATCCCGGACTTCACGCCCAAGAACAAATAATCAACTATGTGGCAGCGGTACAACGGCGGTATTTGCGGAGAAAAACGCAGTAACCGGATACTACTGCGAGTATCAGCCTCCTATCGCTCGTCGAGGAGGTCGCGCGCGAACCGCAGATCTTCGATGATCCGTTCGTGTCTTGCGATCGCTCGTTCGACGTACTGTTCCGTTGATTCCGTCTTGGCCCCCTTCGATTCGTCGTAGTACGCTTGCAGCAGATGCGATTCGAGCGCCCGCGACGTCGCTTCGTTCGCTGTGAGAAGCGACCGGACGATCGTCCAATCGACAGCCCGCTCGTCCGGGAGCTCCTCGAGAGGGTGACCAACTCCCTCTTGTTGCCTTGACATCACATCATACTGATGCTAATTGCTACTTAAACTTTGTACTTCACTGATAGTTCATCCGCAACTTCGCTATCGTCGCGTTTGCCAGTCGTTACTCGCTCGGTCACGTTTCGTTGCGGGGATCGGTTGTTCGGGGTCGATCCCTCCGATAGAATACGGTCAGTCGTGGTACACAGCACCTACGGCGCTGCTGCGTGCGTCACACTTCTTCGACGTGCCGCACCTGCACCGCCTCGCCCCGCGTCGACTCTACCATCTCGCTGCCGAACATCTGCGCGCGGCCGACGGCGAACGCCTTCGGTCCCTCGACGACGACCTCGTCGCCGACGCGGATGTCCTCGTCGGCGTCGACGACGCCCGGCGCGAGGACGCTGCCGTGCGGGACGAAGCCGTCGATCTCGACGCGCTTCGTCGGAGCGTCGGACTCGTCCCAGACGCGCGCGCCGGCGAGCGTGAACGACAGGACGCCGTACTGCGGCACCATCGTCGCGAGCTGTTGGTCGCCGCCGCCGTCGCCGTCGGTGTCGCCGTCGCGGACCTGCAGTTTGGGATACCGACTCGTCGTCTGCATCTCCACGTCCGCGAAGAGTTCGTCGCCTGCTCCGGGCCCGAACTGATAGTCCGCGAGCGCCTTGATCGTGTTGTGCTGGCGCTTGCGCTTGCTGTACTTCAGTTCGCCGTCCAGCGTCGACATCAGATTCCCGATCGACTCCGTCGTCGTCGGGTGTTCGTCGACGGTGTACTCGAATGGGACGTCCACGTCGGCCGCGACACGCTCGCAGATGTCGCGGTAGCCCTCGTCGGGCACGTGCGCGATCACGCGTGGGTACTCGTTCCGTTCGAGGTAGCGCCGGAGCACGTCCGCGACGAAGGACTTCTCGTCTTCGGACCACCGGCCTGTCACGACCGAATCGTAGTGTTGGGCGGGGTAGGTGAGCTCTAACTCCATCGGGACGACGCCGATCGGCGACGTCATCGAGACCATATGGCCGCGATATTGGACTGCGTCGTGGAACTGCGCGTGGCTCTGTGACTCGCTGTAGGGCTTCGTCGCCGAACACGGAACGAGAACGAGCGGGTTCGAAAAGCGGTTTCGGTACCGGCTCGTCACCCGGTCGGCGAAGCGCTGGATCTCGACGCGGCGGAGCGTATCCTCGGTGGCGGCGGCGAGTTCGCTGTCGCGGACGACCGGCGTCCGCTCCTCGACGTAGCCGTACTGCTGGTCGAACTCGCGGAACGCGGCCGTGAGCCACTGGTCGTGACGCGTCTGTCCTTCGATGTAGTCGCGAAGCCGACCGTCGCGGATCCGCCGGCGGACCGTCGCGAGCTGGGATTCGAGCGCGTACTCGTTGTGGTCGGCGCAGTCCTCGCGGTCGAACACCGCGGGGTTGTCCGGCTCGGATTCGGGGTCGATATCGACGCGCTTGCCCCGGCAGGCCGGACACGAGCACGGCAGTTCGTCGAGGTCTTCGAGGAAGTACTCGCCCTCGGCGGTGAGATAGAAGCCCTGGAGGCCGCGGACCCGCGCCCGCTTCGCATCCAGTAGGTCGACACCGGCGTAGACGAGTGTGGCCGCGTTTCGGGGTGTCGCGACGCCGGAGAGATACAGCGCTGTGTCGGCCGGCAACGCCTCGCGCGCGGCGATGATCTCCTCGCGGAACGCCGAGGCGTGGCCGACGAAACCCTGCGCGTCCGAGAGGATGTACGCGTCGGCGCCGTAGTCGCCGGCCGTCTCCGCGGTCACGACTGCCGCGCTCGGGTAGTCGACGTCGGGGTAGTCGACTGCGAACGTCTCCTGTACGCGCTCGTCGGTGCCGGCCGGGAACGCCCGGTGCGGGAGGACCGTCAGGATCTCCCGGTAGCCTTTGGGCACCTCGCGCTCGCTCGTCCAGAGGCTCCCGGCGTCGTCGACGCTGCCGTCGACGAGCGCGGGCGTCCGAAGCGGGTCCGAGAGGCGGAGTTCGCCCAGGCGAGCGGCCCCGTCTCGCCTGTGAACTTCGAAGTAATCGGTCATACACCCGAATGTGCCGCCAGGGGTGAATTATCTGTCTGTTCGCGAGCGGTGTCGGCGGGTCTTCGGCCGACCGCTCCCCCGACTCGGCCCGCGTGCTTTTGCGCTATGCCTTCATAGAAGCGCGTATGCACGTCACCGGCGCGTGGTCGGCGGCCGAGGCGGGCGAGTTCCTCGAAACGACGCGGGTGCCCGTCCGCCTCGCGTGTCACACGCCCAAGGGCCACCTCTGGATGCTCTCGCTGTGGTACCTCTGGACCGGCAGCGACGCGTCCGACGAAGTAGCGGAAGTCAGTGACGCGCCCGACGAAGCAGCCGACGGTAACGACGCGTCCGACGAGGTGGCGGAGGTCGGCGCCGCGCCAACCGACCTCGCCGGCTGTCGATCTGAGGGACCCGAACTCTGCTGTGCGACGAGCGCGAACGCGGACGTCGTCGAGTATCTCCGTAGCGACGACGCCGTCGCCTTCGAGATTTCGACGAACCACCCGCCGTACCGGGGTGTCCGCGGTCGCGGGACGGCTACGGTCGAACCCGACGAGGAAAAGGCCCTCCTCACGCACCTGCTCGACCGCTATCTCGGCGGGACCGACAACGACCTCGCCGGGCGACTCCTCGCCCCCGAGCGCGAGGAGGTCCGGATCCGAATCACGCCGGAGCGACTCCACTCCTGGGATTTCTCGGAACGGATGCGCGACGTGTCGACGGCGACTCGCGAGGAGTGACGCGGCGTCGCCGACACTGCGGGTTCAGTTTTCGGCCCGTGACTCGCCGGTCAGCGACTCCAGTTCGACGCCTTCCGGCACGCGTGCGAGTGCTGACGCCGGCCAGTCGTCGTGCGCCAGCACGAAGGTCGTCTCCGGGTTCGCGGAGACGAGCCGTGAGACGCCCTCCGCCGCCGCTTCGTACGCGCTCCGGTCCGTCCGCTCGGGGACTTCGGCGGTGAACGGGTACGTCTCCGAGAGCGCGCGCGGGAACGGGCCGAACGGCGGCACCACGCGCCAGGCGGCGTCGTAGGTGTCGCCCGAGGGCTTGCCGCCCTGCGTGAGCAGGACCGTCTCGCCGGCGTCGAGTCGTCCGATACGCTCGTGGTGCCGACGTACCTCGGGCCGCCGCGCCGACTCCGCTGAGAGATAGAAGAACGACCCCTTCGAGATGGGGTCTTCGCGTTCGAGTTGCTCGGCGTGATCCAAGAGCGCGCGGTAGCCGTCGAGCATCGCCGGATGTCCGCGTGCGCGCGATTCGACCAGTTCGAGGAGGTTGCCCGAGCGGATGGCCTGCTTGACGCGCCGGATCTCCGAGAAGGACACGTGGAGGTTGTGCTCCGCCAACAGGCGCTCGCGCTCCTCGTCGCCGTACGCGCGGAGTTCGTCGGGGTCGTGCGCCGAACAGACCGCACACGAGCAGGGGAAGTACTCGAGGTCGTCGAGTTGTTCGGTCCCGCGGACCGTCAGATAGCGGTCGTCGCGGGCGTAGATGGCGTAGGCGGCGGAGTCGAAGAGGTCACAGCCCGCGGCGACCGCCAGCGCGAACATCATCGGATGACCTGCGCCGAACAGGTGGACGGGGGCGTCGCGGCCGAGTCCGCGCTTGGCGGCGGCGACGGCGTCGATCATATCGGCGTAGCGGTAGTTGTTCATCAGCGGGACCACCGCGCCGACGGGGAAGACGTCGAGGTCGGTCGCGTAGGCGTGACGCCCCGCCTCCTCGCGGAGGTTCGGGTACGTGGACCCCTGCACGGGGGCGTTCACGAGCATCTCGCCGGTGTCGACGCCCTCGGCGTCCGCCAGCGCCTCTTCGGTGAGGCGCAGTTCGCGCTCGGCCTGCTCGCGGGAGACGTCCGGTGGCGTCGGGATGTCGACCGGCGTTCCGATGTCAGAGCCGATCTCGCGCTGGAATTCGAGGATCTCGCGGGTCGTCACCTCGATGTCGCCGTACTCTGCGAGCTGGAACGACCCCGAGTCGGTGACGATCGCGCCGTCGAAGCCAAGCAGTTCGTGGAGCCCCACGTCGAGGGCCGTCTCGTGGAGGTCCTCGTTCTTGTGGATGATGTAGGAGTTCGTGATCAGGATCTCCGCACCGAAGTCCGATTCGAGCCGCGCGGGGGAGATAGTTCGAATGTTAGGGTTGACGACCGGCATCAACGCCGGCGTCTCGACTGTCACCCCCGCCCGGGGGACCGATAGCTCGCCGATCCGGCCGGCGGCGTCCCCGTCGCGGAGCTCGAAGTGATCGCGCATAGCGGAACGTCGGCGGCCGGCTGGTAAGTATCGTCGGATTTGCCCTATAGTAGCGTTTGCAACTGATCACACAGATAATCGCACGACTGCGTGCGGTTAGGTGAGTGAAGACATGCAAACGCTACTATAGTCTGGGTATCCCTTGCCCAGGACGCGGGCGACCACCGAGTATTTGTGTCCGTGTAGACAACGCATCCCCGTATGCGTCACCTCGGACTGAAAGCGCGAATGGCGATCGTCGGCTCGATCCTGTTCGCATTCTACGCCGTCGCGGCGGTCGTCGTGATGGGCGTGTTCGGATTTCCCCTCTGGCTCGTCCTGCTCGGCAGCGTCGCCTTCGTCGGCGTCCAGTACAAAGTCGGCAAATGGATGGCGCTGCGGACGGTCGGCGCGGAGGATCTCCCCGAAGACCGCTATCCCGAGATCCACCGCCGCGTCGAGTCGCTCTCGCGCTCGATGGGGATCGAGAAGCCCCGGCTGATGATCGCGCGGATGGGCGTCCCGAACGCCTTCGCCGTCGGCCGGAAAGGCGCGGGGACGGTCGTCGTCTCCCAGGAACTCCTCTCCCAACTCGGTCCCGACGAGGTCGAGGGCGTGCTCGCACACGAACTCGCGCACATCCGCAATCGCGACGTCGTGATGATGGTGCTCGGCCAGGGCGTCGCCTCTATCGTCGCCATCGTCGCCCAGTGGGCCGTCCTCCTCACCGGCGACAACGACATCGCGGACTTCTTCCTCGCCATCGTCGTCGGCCAGATTACCCAGATGCTGGTGATGCTCTTCGTCTTCGCCATCTCGCGGTACCGCGAGTACGTCGCCGACAGCGACGCTGCCGAGGCGATCGGTGGCGGCGAACCGCTCGCGCGCGCCTTGGAGAAGATCGACCGTGGAAACCAGCGGCGCAACGAGTCCGCAGTCGACGAGCAGGTGAACGCGCTCTGCATCTTCGGCGAGGAACGCGGGCTCGCTCGCCTGTTCGCGACCCACCCGCCGATCGAGAAGCGCGTCGAGCGACTCCGTAACTGATGGTCGACGTCCGGACGCTCGCCGCGGCCGTCCTCGGCGTCGCGCTCGGTCTCCTGTTCGTCCTCGCGCCCGAGACGATCGTGCGGGTGCAGACCGCCGGACGGCTCCCGCAGGACCGACACGGACGATACGGCGAAGACGGCCCACGAGACGGCTCTGGCGGCGCTGCGGAATCCGACGCCGACGGCGGCGTTCCGACGCGATGGCGACAGCTCGTTCGCGTCGTCGGCGCCGCGCTGATTCTCGGTGGAGCGTACTTCGGCTGGACGCTCGTGTAGTAGTGTCCGGCCGCGGCCGGCAGCTCACACCAGCGCCAGAACCGGCGCGAGGAGCGTCTGCGGGAGCTGTCCCGGATCTGCGTACTGCAGCGTGAGATAGAGCAACGAGAACAGCGTCGCGTTGTACGCGCCGTGAATCAGCGCCGGCACGACGAGGTTCTTCGTGAGTTCGTACATCGTCCCGAACACGAGCGTCGGCAAGACCAGTACAGAAATGCTGACGAGCCGTGCCTGCGGTGCGCCCGACAGCGAGAAGAAGTGGATCGACGCGAAGATCAGGCTCGCGAGGACGATCGCGGCGGGCGCTGGCAGCGCTTCGCTCAGCCGATTCTGGACGACGCCCCGGTAGAGCAGTTCCTCGCCCGGGCCGATCAGGAGAAACGACGCGGGGACGAGAAGCAGGAGGATCTCGGGATTCTCCATTCCGACTTCGGCGGCGGTGTTCGGCGCCGCTTCGGCCCCGATCGCCGAGATGATCACCGACGCGACGACCAACAGCGCGAGCGATCCGACGTAGCCGCCGACGACGAGCGCAACGTCGCGTAGCGACGGGACGGTGAGGCCGACGTATTCGAGTCCGCGACCGCGATACCGGAGGTAGCCGAGCGCGACGCCGCCGAAGCCCACGCCGGTCGCGAGCGCTAGCGAGAGAACGATGCTCAAGAGCGGCGTCACGGCGACGCCGGCGAGGCCGAGGACGACCGCCGCGGCGATGACGAGGAGCGCACCGGCGGCGATGCCGACGACCGCGAGGAGGATTGCGACGGCGAGCGCGCGGAGCGCGTCGCGGGCGGCGTCGGTCGACGTCGGATCGTCCGCACCGTCGACGGTGTTCAGTTCGGAGGACACACGTCTACTACGTGCTGCGGCGTCAAAATCCTTCGTCTCACGGATGCGGGTCGCCCGCGGCGTCGATCACTGCCAGCGGTCCGTGACGCTCACTGCCAGCGGTCTGCGAGTTCGTAGCGCGTGATCCCGGTGACGGTGCGACCGTCGCGTATCTCCCCATCGAGCACGTCCGACAGGAGGTCGTCGTACTCCGCGAGCGAAACGCGGATGCTCTCGTTGAAATCGAGGTCCTGCTCGGCCGTCGGCTCGCAATCACGGGCGAGATAGAAGTGGTGAACGCTGTTCAACAGCCCGTTCGCGGGCTCGATCGTGAACAACTGCCGGAGCGATCCTGCCTCGTAGCCGGTCTCTTCTGCGAGTTCGCGCCGCGCGACCGCGTCGAGGTCGTCGTCGTCGGGTTCGGCGCTCCCAGCCGGGAGCCCGCGGTTGACCCGCCCGACGGCCTGCCGCCACTCCTCAATCAGGACGACCTCGCCGTCGGGCGTGAACGGGAGGATCACGACCGCCTGCGGTTCCTCGACGTAGTGGAAGTCGGTCTCGGTGCCGTTCGGCAAGACGACGTCGTCGCGGCGGACGTCGAACCCCGGACAGGTGTAGTCGATCTCGGTCCCGGTCGTCTCCCAGGCCAGCTCTTCGGCGTCATCTCCAGGGTCGTCGGAGTCGGCGTCGCGCTCGCTCATACCCAATCCTCCAGTCCGCACCGCCAAGAATTGGCCGGGTCGGCGTGACCGGATCGTCTCCGTACGCTCGCTCGTCAGCCGCGGAGCCGGTCTCGAAGCACGAGTCCGCCACCGCCGAGGACGCAGCCGAGCGAGACGAGCGTGATCGCGACGTGAATCTCGGTGAACCAGAAGGGCGTCTGAAGCCCGGTCTGGAAGATCATCAGGAGGAACGACAGCACCGGGACGTTGCGGCCGTCTCCGATCGTCGTCGGCTCGTCCCCGTCTGCATCGGAGTAGGACGTCGCCCCGACCGTCTCGCCCGCCGGCAGCCGTTCGGCCTCGTAGGGCACCTGCGGCGTCTCGTAACTCCAGACGGTCGCGCCCGTCCGGTTCACTTCGACGACGCGCTGATTCAGCGAGTCCGTGATCAGCGTGTTGCCGTTGGGGAGCCGATCGGCGTCCCGCGGCCAGTTGAAGTTGACGCCCTCCGCGGCGTAGATGGCCCACGCGGCCGTCCACTCGCCGTTCTCGCCGCGCGTGAGTTCGACGATGCGGTCGTTGTGGCTGTCGGCGACGAGGACGCTCCCGTTGCCGAGCCACTGCGGATTGTGCTGCTGGCGGAGGAGCGTCGGATCGCCCTGCGTGGTGTCGCCGTCGCCTTCGTTGATCACTTCGACGACGCCCTCGCCGCGTTCGACGATCACCAGTTGGTGGGCGTTGCGGACGGAGACGAGATACCGGTCCTCGGAGATGACGTCGACGTCGTTGATGTGGAGCCAGTCGGTCTTCGTGGGATCGGCGGGCGCGTCGTACCGCGAACTCGCGTTCCACTGCCAGGTGATCTCGCCGTCTTTCACCGTGAAGATCCGCTCGTACTCCATATCGGTGACGAGGAACTCGCCCGAGTCGAGGCGCTCGACGTCGTGGACCTCGCTGTTCGCCCGGCTCCGGACCGGGAAGGAGTACTCGTACTGGATTTCGGGGTCGGCCCCGCTGTCGGCGTTCGGCTCGATGATCCGGAAGCCGGTGTGGGTGCACGGCGACTCGTAGGGGCCGCAGTCCTCGTAGCCGCTGTCCATAAACCCGGCCATCACGCTGCCGTTCGCCAGCATCGTGACGTCGAAGTAGCTGTCAGTCTCGCCGGCCCGCCAGACGGTCTGGCGGCCGTCGAGCAGGTAGACCGAACCCTTCTCGTGGAGTCCCGGGCCGCCGCCCTGCGAGCCGACGAGCGTCTGCCGCGTCTCGCCGTCGCCGGCGGCACCGACGTTGGGCGCGAGCGCGGCACCGACGACGAGCGAGGAGACGAAGAGGACGACGCCGACGACCGCGAGCGCGACACCGGCGCGCTGTCCCGTGAGAGAGCTATCGGAGGGGGCCTTGGGAGGCATCGACTGCGTGTGGCAAGCACGAGCGGCGAGAAAAACCGTTCGGTGTGAAACCGCTCGGTGTGGAGACTACGCTCCCGCGTCGGCTACTCCCGCTCGGCTTTCAACTCGATCCGATACCCGAACGGGTCCGTGACGTAGACGGCCGGGGCGACGCCGGTCGCGCCCAGGGGATCCAGCCGTCGGTCGATCTCGATGCCGGCGTCGTCGAGCGTCGCTTCGATCCCGTCGATCGTCTCGTCGACGCGGATCGCGACGTGATCGTACGCGGCCTTCGTCGGTTCCTCGAACCCGTCGCTGGGCTGGAGGTGGATCACCGCGCCGGGTGCGAGCCGTACCGAGAAGAACGGCTTTGCCCCCGATTCGTACAGGTCCATCCCGTCGATACCGAAGCCGAGCGCGTCCCGGTAGAACCCGAGCGCGGTCTCGATTCCGTCTTCGGGAATGTGGAGTTTGACGTGGTCGATCGCAGTCGCGTTCACACTCTGTGTTCGGTCCTCGACGACAAAAGTCCGTGTGGCCGTGGGGGCCCCTCGTCCCCACTTATGGTCGATGTACCTGGCCGATATCGATACATCCGAAGACCTATTCCGTCCCGCGGGTAGGGCGAACCTACACGATGTTCGTCGGCCACGAGTTCCTGGCGTTCGCACTCGCTGGCTTGGGTGCCCACCGTCTCGGCGGCGACGAGCGCGCGTCCTTATGGCTCGGAGCCGTCGCCGCACTCGCGGCGCTGCTGCCGGACCTCGACGTCGTCTACGCGGTCGCGACCTACGCGGTCGCCGTCGCAGGCGGCACGCCGCTCGGCTGGGAGGCGTTCTGGGGCGTCGCCAACGGCGTCCACCGCGTCGTCACCCACCCGCTCCCTGTCGGCGTCGTCGGGACGCTGGTCTTCGGCGCGACTGTCGTTGCTGTTCGACGCGGACGCGGGACGAACTCGAATCTCGCACGGCCGACCGATTCGACCGGACCCAACGATGTCGAGCCCCCGTCTCCGATCGCTCGCCGACATAGCTCCATTCCCGCTGTCGCGGGCGTCGCCGTCGCTGTCGTCGCCGCTATCACGCTTCTCGCGACGTTTTACACCACTGACGGGGGGGCTGCGACACTCGTCGCTGCCGCCTTCCTCCTCGTCGTCGGCGTCGTCGGCGCCCTCGCGGGCCGTCGAACCACCGCTGCGTTCGCTGGCGACCGGACGTCGCTATCGCCGACGGCACTGACAGCCACTGCCGGCGTCGGCTTCCTCACGCATCCGTTCGGCGACGTCTCCCTGGCCGCGCCGCCGCCGCTGCTCTCCCCGTTCGGACCGCCGCTTCTCACCGAGCGGATCGTCCTCGCGACCGATCCGACGCTGAATCTCCTCGGCATTCTGTTCGCGGAGGTCGCGACCGTCTGGGCGGGCGTCGCGGTGTTTTCGCGCGTGACCGCCGATCGGCTCGAGGGCGTCCGGCTTCGGGACGCAGTCGACGCCCGTGCCGCACTCGGCGTCGGATACGCCCCGGCTGCGTTCCTCCTCCCGCGTCCGACGATCGCGGACGCACACGTCCTCGGATTCACGATCGTCCCGCTGGCTATCGTCGTCGCGCTCTGGGCCGGCCGGTCGGCCCGCGCTCGACTGCAACGCGCCGACGCCGAGGCGACTGCGACGGCGGACCGATCAGCGCCCGCTCGCGTCGATGCGGCGTACGTCAGCGTCGTCGTCGGCCTGACGACGCTCACGCTGGCGGGTGTCGCGTACGGTGCTGCGTATCTGCTCTTCTGAGTGACGCTCCGAGCCCCGCTCCAGCGCCGACTCGGGCGGCAGTCAGGCCTAATTATGTTAGTGGTACAAACATTTAGCAGTACTCAGCATAACCTTACGAACGTCTGTCACATCTCGTCGCCGTCGACTCACCGCTCGCCACTCGCCCCGCGATTCCGCCGCTACCTCCGCTTTCCCCATTTCTCCTCCGCCGCGACCAGTCAGACGGGCGCCGTCGACGCCCGGATAGGAATCTGCCGAGTGCGCGGGCGCTAGGTATTGCACCGAACGATCACGATAGCCCACGGGAGCAACGATGGGAACTGACGCCGACACCCCGATCGAACTGCTGGAGTCGCTCACGCCGCTGTGGTGGCAGGGAGCGATCGTGTTCTTCCTCCTCGGTGACTCGCTGACGACGTTCGTCGGGTACCAGATGCACACGGTCGTCGAAGCGAGCCCCGTGGCCGCCTGGTTCATCAGTTCCCACGGAATGTTGCTCCTGGTCCCGGTCAAGGTGGCGGTCGTCTGTGGATTCTACGGGCTGTATCGCGCCACTCCGCGGCCACACAACATCGGCGTACCGCTGGGCCTGTGCGCGCTGGGATTCGTCGTCACGGTGTGGAACAGTGCGGTGATCGTCGCGGCCCTGCTGTAACGTGCGGGACACAGCGACTCCTCCTGCAGCGTGCTCTCCCACCGAAATAACAGTTACTTGACCGCTATCATATCCTGAAAATTATAGGGCAGTAAGGGACACTCCCGGACGTGAAGCGAGTTGCGCCTATGATTAACGGGGGCCGCCAGCGACGATGAGCAGCGACGATGACTCCGAGACCACCCGGACCGACACCGAGGGCTCTCGGTTCTCGGCTGAGCGCTACTCCGTCGCACTCAACCGCTTCGTCCACGGCGTCGAGATGGTTGCCGCGACGGTGTTCGCCATCCTCTTTGCCACCGGCGTGGTCGATCTGATGCTCCAGATCGCCGACGCGGTCCGGAACGGCAATATCACGGACCCGCTCGTCGTTATCGGCTTCATCGACACGGGGCTCCTGCTCTTGATCATCGTCGAGGTGTATCAGACGGTCCTGGCGTACGTCGAAGAGAACCAGACGCGTCGGATCGTGCAACTGGTCATCTACACCGGCGTCATCGCGATGGTCCGGAAGGCCATCATCTTCCGGACCGGCGAGTACGCGACGGTGCAGGACGCCTTGATCGCCGCGGGTGCGTACGCCCTCCTCATCTTCGCGCTGGTCAGCCTGCTCTTTGCGGAGCGCGTCTACGGCGACGACACGCCGTTGATGGCAGGCTGAACCTCTGTCTCGGGGGCTTCTCATCACTGCACGCTGCCGTGTTCACGTGCCGCGCGCTCTGAGCGCCGAAAGGATCTCCTGAACCCGTTCTGGATCGTTCGTCCAACAGCCTCGGTATCCGTCTGACTCCTCCCGTGCGAGGAGCGCGCAGGCTTGTGTGTCGTCGCCACCGCCGTCGAACGCGAGCGTCCAGTACTGGTCGAGTTCGGAATCGTCATCGCCGTGATAGGTCACACCGTCGATCGCCGGCGGCGTCCAGTCTTCGACCCCGTGGACGTGAATGTCGAGGGCCGTCTCCCGCGCGAGGTACCGATAGATCGCCGCCTGTGGTTCGAACGCGGACAACTGCTGAAAGCTCACGCGGAGCGTCCCGCGCCCGACGCGGAGGGCGCGATCCTCGATCTCTCGTGAGACGGCCAGGAGTTCGCTGCGCTCCATCGTCGCGAACGTCGTCTCGTCGAGTACCTCGAACAGCGCGCGATACCCCGCCGAGACGTCGCTTCGATCCCCCGGCCGGGCGATCGGCGGCTCGAGCAGTCCCTCCACGCTCTCGACCGGGAGAACGCCGGTAAATTTGCCGTCCTCTCTGATGGCGAGAAAGGGGGCTGGCCCACCGGGCGGGAGCACTCGATGCGTCACGTCGACGCCGTGGCGCGCGAACCAGGATTCGAGGTCCGTCTCGTCGGCGCCCCGGTAGACGACGAACTGCTTTCGTGGGTGTGCTGTCGCTTCGAGGATCGCATCGAGCATCGCTAGGACTGCGACGTCTCGGCCTCGATGCTCCTCGTGATCAGGTCCTCGACGGCGGCATCGACGTCCTCGGCGCGCACGACTCCGGTATCGGCGTCGTATTCTACGAGACCCAGATCTTCGAGCAGCGGGAGGTGACTGTGCACCAGTTCGAGGGCGATTCGATCGTGGTTCTCGACGGTCGCCATCGCGCCTGTCTCCGTCGTCTCCCACCCGGCGAGCACGGTCGCGAGTTCGTCGACGGTACTGTCTGAGTGCTCGATCACGAACGACAACAGGCGGCGCCGCCGCGTGGAGGCGAGCGCGCGGTAGAACTGATCGTCCGTGAGCCACGGAGTCTCGTCTGCGTCCGCTGAGTCTTCGCTTTTCGATTGCCCCTCCTGGTCGTCGGCCATAAGATTACTTTATTGTGTATTGGTACCAATAAACATTCTCACTAGCCACTTGGTAGGTGTCCTCTGCAGCGCTCGACAGCGTGCTATCGAATCGTGATCGCTACGCGTCGCTCGCCGGGAAAGATGCGGGAGAAGTGGGCCGGCGCAGATTCGAACTGCGGTTACGGCCACCCGAAGGCCGAAGGATACCAAGCTACCCCACCGGCCCGCACACGAATAGTTGCCGTTCGTTCTTTTAACGCTTCCGAACCGAACGCGAATTCCCCTGTGACACCCCACCTGCACCCACCCGGGCGGTCACTGTTCGAAGTACTGGTCGCGGTGACGACGACACCCGGGATTGAACGCCGCTCCGCAGCGTGGGCACGCATCGTCGCCGTCGAGGTACGTCCGCGCCGACAGCGTCACCCCGCAGACGCCACACAGGACGGCCGGTTCGTCGAAGCGCTCCCGAGGCCACGGCTCGGGGTCGTGATCGGCAGTTTCGGCGTGACACGTGTAACACGGTGAGAACCTCTCACAGCACCCGAACCGGAGGGCGACGACGTCGACGGCGCTGTCCCAGTGAGCACACCGCGTCTCGGCGTCGACAGCGACGCCACGGAGCGGCACGCGAAAACGCTCGTCGACTGCGGGTGCTGTGGTCGTCCGTCGACCCTGCTTCTCGTCGCCTTGGCCGCGTTCCGGCCGATTTCCGTTCATCCGTTCTCCCCCGTACTCTCCGTCCATCCCGTCAGTACGTGGTGTAGCCGTCGGTGTCGAGATAGTTGTGCGCGACGGTGATCGCGTGGTCGGCGTGGAGCACCTCGGGACCGAGGCGGACGCACTCGTCGGCCGCATCGGCCAGTAGCGACGCCTCGCGCTCGGTGAAATCGTGGTGATCCGAGAGTATGAACAGCGGATTGGTCGGCGGTTCGACGTCGGCGACGGGGTCGCCGTCCTCGTGGAGCTCGACGACCGTTGCGTCGCCGGCGACGTCTTCGAGCGTCGCCTCGAAGCCCATCTGCCGGATCGAGACGCCCGGCGTGCTCTCGGCGGGCATATGCCCGATCGCGTCCTCGCGGTGCTCCAGCGCCGTGCGAATCAGCGCCGCGGTGCTCCGCTCGTCGGGATTGAGGCGGTGCAGGTCGCTCCCCTCGAACCGCACGGTGAACTCGTCGCCGAGCACCAGGTGCACTCGCACGTCGTCGCGGATCGAGTGTGAGAGGAAGAACGCGCTGTTGACGCAGCGACAGAGGACGTCGAGCCGTCCCGCGCCGCCGGCGAGGTCGTCGAGCGAGAACCCGGGCGTCGTCGGCGCGTCGTGTCCGACGATCAGAAACTGTCGCATAGGCGTTCTCCCCGCTCGAACACCAAGAGTCGTCCGTTCTGAAAAACCGGGTCCGCGGGCCCGCCTCAGAGTGTCGGCATCGGCAGCGTCGGTCCTGTGCCGTTCTCCGACCCCGTCGACGGCGGTGTCGGCGCGTTGCCCGTCTTCTGTCCGCTCACGAGGAAGTCGGCCAGGTTGCCGATGAACGCTTCGTTGTCGGCGGTGTACGCGTCGGTCGGTGCGAGAAAGTCGGTGTCCCCGACCATTGCCACGTCACCGGACTGCACCGCGACGGCGTACGTGTCGGCGCGGCGGGTCGTCGAGAGCTTCGTCTGCTCGATCGCCGTCAGCGCGCGCTCTCCGCTGTCAGTCGAGACGGCGACCGACCCGCGGAACACGACGCGATCGACGTCCTGCGAGAGCGATCCGCTTCCGGCGGTCGCGTAGATGCTCTTGAAGTTGTGCTGGTACTCGTGCATATTGAACAGGTACCCCGAGTGTCCGGCGACGCCGAACGTCGAACTCAGGCCGGGACCGCCGCTCGATGGTTGCTGGGGCCCGACTCCGAGTCCGAGGATGCTGAGTATGGACCCGGACGAAGACGCGGGGTCCGAGAGCAACAGGACGCGGCCGCCCGCGTCGTTGAACGCGCGGACGCCGGCGAGCTGTTCGGGTGTGTACGCCTGCGTCGGGTTCGCGACCAGCAGTGCGTCCGCGCTCCGGAGCGATTCGTTCCACGCGGAGCCGCGGGCCTGCTCTTGAGTCACGAACCGGACTTCGTGGCCGTTCTCGACGAGCGTGTTCACGAGCGTCGAGAGCTTTTCGTCGGAGAACTCGTTTCCGTGTGCCTTGTCGACGAGAACCGTCTTTCCGGTGGCGTCGCTGTCCATCGTGATCTCACCGGTCTCGTCGGCGGCGGCCACGCGGGCCGCGTCGAGGTCGGCCTGCTGTTGCGCGAGGTTCGACACTTCCGGGGTGTCGCCGCCCGAGAAGATCGGAAGCACCGCTGCGCCACCGACAATGAGCGCGACGACGACGACGAACGCGACTGCGGGTCCGGTGAGGTCACGCGCTTCCATTGGCGTTCACCTCCGGATTGTAGGGGGCGATTTCGTCCACCATCAACGGCCGCGTAACGGGGACGAGTCCGTTCGTCTGCGCACTCCGTTTGTAGATCATCGTTCCGTTGTCCGTTTGTGAGGTCAGCAGGACCAGCCCCAGCGACTGCGGAGGCTCCTGTCTCGTCACGTCGTAGTTCTCTAGTCCGGCCATCTCGGCCGCGTGGTCGATCGCCGTCGGCAACGCGCCGATCTGGTCGGCGTAGCCGTTCTCTACGGCTCTCGGTCCGAGGTAGGTCTTCGCGTAGGCGACCTCCTCGCGGGAGAGCGTGATGTTGTCGCCGCGGTGTTGCATCACGCGCCCGACGAACTGTCGTTTGAGCGATTCGACGGTCTGTCGACGCTCGTCGGCCGTCGGTTGTGCCTTGTCGGGGCCGGTCCGGATGACCGACTCGGGGAGGGGGACGCTGCCGCCGGAACTGACCACACCGACACTACCGACCTCTGTCGAGGAGAGGACGAAGATCTCGTCGGCCGGGAGCATCCCGTAGTACGCGCCGGATGCGCCGACGCCCTGCACCGAGGCGACCACGGGCATCTGTTCTGCTGTTCGTAACACTTCGAGGTACAGTCGCTCGCTGGGAGCGACATAGCCGCCACCGCTATCGACCTTGAGAACGACCGCTTCGATGGAATCGTTCGTCCGTGCATTTCGGAGGTCTTCAGAAATGCCGTCCACCGTCGAGGCGGAGATGGTGCCGGAGACCGTAATCACCGACACCGTTCCCTCAGACTGCGTGGACGTCGTATAATCGTAGGCAACGGGGGCGAGTACCGAACTCACCAGGACGGCCGCGACGACGGCGACGACGAATAACGCCTTCGCCGACGCCGCGGATGAATCTCTATTCATACTGCGTGGGAACCATATCCGAGGCTCCGTAAAGCGATTCTTGAAACGAAAAGTCAGATTTCACCCACGTGAAACGGGCGACTACCGGTAATCGGCTGTCGTCGCTAGCATACCCATACTGTGGGCTGCCCTCGACGACAAAGGGGCTCTGATCCGTGGCGAACAGCGAGACCCGAGCCGAGGCCACAACGACCGTCGCATTTGCACGTCTTCACGCACGTGATCGCGACTGCGTTCGGTCGGGTGCGCAATCAGTTGCAAATGCTGCGATATCTCACACCAGTCACAGCTGGCAGTATCAGTCGGTCAGGCCGTAGCCGCGCCGGAAGAGCGCGATGTCGGCCACGATGACGCCGAGGGTGAGCGTGCCGAGCACGGCGAGCGACGCGTTCGGGTCGACTTCGCTGACGCCGAGGAAGCCGAACCGCACGCCGTTGACCATATAGATCATCGGATTCAGAAGCGACACCTGCTGGACCGTCGCCGGCAACTCGTTCAGCGAGTAGAAGACACCGCCGAAGAAGACGAGCGGCCGCAGAATGAACTGATTCAGCATCGTCAGGTCGTCGAAGTCGTCGGCCCAGAGGCCGCCGGCGACGCCGAACCCGGCGAAAAGCAGTGTAATGACGACCGCGAACGCGACGAGATACAGCGGACGTGCCACCCCGACGGAGGTGAAGAACGCACCGATGAGGGCGATGAGCACGCCGACGATCGCACCCCGGATCGCCGCGGCCAGCACGTACGCGCTGACCATCGTCCGATACGAGAGCGGCGAGGTCAACACCTCCTCGATGTAGCGGTTCCAGCGGCCGTGGAAGATCGTGAACGAGGCGTTCTCGAAGGCGTTCGAGATCGCACCGAGGACGACCAGGCCGGGGAGAATAAAGAGAATGTACGGGACACCGGCGATCTGATCGATGCGTTCGCCGAGGATGACGCCGAACACCGAGAAGTACAGCACGTTGGTGATGAACGGGGGGACGAAGGTGTTCCGCGGGCGGCGGACGAACCGGAGGACTTCGCGGCGCAGCAGCGAGACGAACCCCGTCGTGTCGATGCTCATTGCGACACCTCCGCGGTCGCGCGGCCCTCGCCTTGTCTGGTCATCTCGACGAAGACCTCTTCGAGCGACGTCCGCTGGATCTCCAAGTCGACGATCTCGTGGCCCTGCTCGTCGAGACACCGGACGACCTCCGGTGCGACGAGCCCGCCTTGGTGTGCGGTGACGACGAGTCGCGTGCCGTCGAGGTCGACGCTCTCGACCCGCTCGTCGACCGCCGTGAAGTCGGGGACGGCAGTCGGTGCGTGCCGCAGTTCCACGGCGATGTCGTCGGTCCCGCGGTCCATCAGTTCCTCGGGGCTGGCGACGTCGACGACGCGTCCGGAGTCGAGGATGGCGACCTCGTCACAGAGCCGTTCGGCCTCCTCGATGTAGTGCGTCGTGAGCAGGATCGTCGTCCCCTGCTGGTTCAGGTCGACGATCGTCTCCCAGAGCTCGTGGCGGAGTTGGACGTCGACGCCGGCGGTCGGCTCGTCGAGGATGAGCAGATCGGGATCGGTGATGAGCGCTCGCGCGAGCATAAACCGACGCTTCATCCCGCCCGAGAGCCAATCGAAGCGCGTGTCGCGTTTGTCGTAGATGCCGACGCGCTTCAGGACTTCGTCGGCGCGGTCGCCGGCTTCCCCGGGTGGCACGCCGTGATAGCCGGCTTTGTGTTCGAGCACTTCCCGGATCGGGAAGAAGCGATCGACGTTGAACTCCTGAGGCGCGAGCCCGATGTGATCGCGCGCCTCGCGGTAGTCGTCTTCGACGCCGTGGCCGAACACGCGCGCCTCGCCGCCCGTCTTGCGGACGAGGCCGACGAGGATGTTGATGAACGTCGTCTTGCCCGCGCCGTTCGGTCCGAGCAGCCCGAAGAACGACCCCTCTGGGACGGTGAGGTCGACGCCGTCGAGCGCCTGTACGTCGCCGTAGGATTTTCGCAGGTCGCGTATCTCGATCGCGGCTTCCATTCACTTTCCCTCTCTTCCGAGCGGTCCTAAGGACAGCGGATTCGGCCTACCTTTCCCGTTCTGTAACCCTCGGCGCCGAAACAACGATGCCCGTCGCCGGTCATCGTCTCGTTGTGGAATCGTCGAACCGCTCATCCGCCGCTGACGCCGAGATCGTCAGTCCCGCGGCCGGCATCGAGAGCGATGTCGACCCTGCAACCGCCGACCGACTCGCGCGGCTGCGCCGACTCAGCCGTCTGCTCGACAGCGCGATCGAAATCCCCGGCACGAACCTCAAGGTCGGTCTCGACCCCCTCTTGGGGCTTCTTCCGGTCGTCGGCGACGCACCGGCGACGGCCGCTTCGGCGTACGTGGTTGCGGAGGCGGCGGCGCTCGGTGCTCCCCGAGCGACGCTCGCGCGGATGTGTCTGTACCTCCTCGTCGACGCCGTTTTCGGCTCGGTCCCGCTCGTCGGCGACGCCTTCGACGTGCTCTGGCGGGCGAACGACCGGAACGTCCGCCTGCTCGAAGCGCGACTGGTCGATCCCCGCGGCGAGACGCGCGACCGACGAGTCGTGGTCGCGCTCGGGACCGCCGTCTTCGTCGCTGTGCTCGCGGTGGGGGCGGGCGCGGCTGTCACCGTCTGGTGGCTGTTACGCGTCGCGGGCGTTGCAGGCGTCGTCTGAGGAGTCCGAATGCTGTCTGACGAGCCCGAAACTGTCGGGCCGTCATCGGGACCACCGTCCCAGCGCCGAAAGGACAAGACAGAAGCGATAGCCGCCTTTTCTACGTCTATGAGCATTCTCGCCGACGCCCGCGCCCTCGATGCGCAGGAACCGGTCTGTGACGCCTGCCTGGGCCGGGTCTTCGCCGATCGGAGCCACGGGCTGACGAACGACGAACGGGGGTCGAGCCTCCGTATCGCCGCCGCGCTCGACGACGACGAACCCTACGAATCGGTCGACACCGCCGACTGCTGGGTGTGTGAAGGCCTGTGTGGCGAGTTCGACGAGTGGGCCGAGCGCTGTGCGGCCGCCGTCGAGGACGTCGAGTTCGACACCTATCAGGTCGGCACGCGGACGCCGCCGCTCGTTGAGGAGAACGAACTGCTCTTCCGCGAGGGCGCTGGTCTCGAGGAGGACTCGGGCGAACTGTTCAAATCGGAGTTCAACCGCGAAGTGGGCAAGCGCGTGGGCCGACTCACCGGCACGGCGGTCGACTTCGGGCGGCCGGACGTGCAGTTTACGCTGGATCTGGAAGCCGACCGCGTCGAGGTCGACGTCCACTCGGCGTTCGTCTACGGCCGCTACCGAAAACTCGAACGCGACATCCCCCAGACCGAGTGGCCGTGTAACGCCTGCGACGGTTCCGGCTACGTCGGCAAACAGCCCTGCGAGAAGTGCGACGGCACGGGCTACCTCTATCAGGACAGCGTCGAGGGCCTCACGGCGCCAGTCGTCCGCGACGTGATGGACGGCACCGACGCGAAGTTCCACGGCGCTGGCCGCGAGGACGTCGACGCGCGGATGCTCGGCACCGGCCGGCCGTTCGTCATCGAGGTGATGGAACCCCGTCGTCGCCACGTCGACACCGACCGACTGGAGGGCGACATCAACGCCTTCGCAGAGGGTCGCGTCGAGGTCGAGGGCCTCCGACTGGCCGACTACGAGATGGTCGAGCGGGTCAAGGGCCTGGACGCGTCCAAGCGCTACCGCGCCGAGGTGGAATTCGGCGATGCGGTCGACGCCGACGACCTGGCGGCCGCACTCGAGGAACTCGAAGGTGCGACGATCGAGCAGTACACGCCCCACCGCGTGGACCACCGCCGGGCGAGCCTGACCCGGACGCGCGAGGTCTACGAGACGAGTGGCGAACTCGACGACGACACCCACGCGACGGTCGAGATCCACGGCGCGGGCGGCCTCTACATCAAGGAACTCGTCTCCGGCGACGAGGGCCGGACGAATCCCAGCCTCGCGGGTCTGCTCGGCGTCGACGCCGAGGTGACCGCGCTCGACGTCGTCGGCGTCTACGGCGAGGACGAGGCGTTCGAGGACGAGGCGTACTTCCGCGAGGAGACCGCGGGCGACGAGGAGGTCGACACCGGCGAACCGGAGGCCGAGGCGTCCGGCGACGGTGACGACGCCGCGGACGGCTGAGCGATGCCGCCCGCAGGTCAGACTCCCGGCGGCGACGCGGCCGCGATCGGCAGCGACGAGGCCGGCAAAGGCCCCGTTCTCGGACCGATGGTCGCCGCGGCCGTGCGCGCGCCGCCCGACGGGATCCCCGACGAGGTCGACGACTCGAAACGACTCTCGCCGGCGACGAGAGAGGAGATCGCCGAGACGCTTCGCGCCCGCAAGGACGTCGCTGTCGGCGTCGCCATCGTCTCGACCGACCGCATCGACGACCCCGAGACTGATATGAACTCGCTGACGGTCGACGCACACGCCGAAGCGATCGCTGCCGTCGCTCGCGACGGCGACGCCGTCACCACCGACGCCGGCGACGTCAGCGAGTCGCGGTTCGCGCGTCGGGTCCGTGAGGGCGTCGCGGCCGAACCGGCTGGACCGACTGTCGACGTACAGGCAGAACACGGTGCCGACGCCGAGTACCCGATCGTCGCGGCCGCTTCCGTCGTCGCGAAAGTCCGTCGCGACGCGGCGATCGAGGCCCTCGACGCAGCGTACGCCGACTACGGGCCGATCGGAAGCGGCTATCCGAGCGACCAGACGACGCGGGCCTTCTTGCGTGACTTCGTCGCGGAAACGGGCGAACTGCCCGACTGCGCACGGGCGTCGTGGTCGACGTCCGCCGACGTGCTTGCCGCTGCGGAGCAGTCGGGGCTCTCGGAGTTCTGACCGGCGGCGGGCGTATTTGATCCAGAGCTACCGCATCGCTTCGAGTGAGACGTACGACCCCGATTCGGCGGAGACCCAGGTCGTCGGCAGTTCGTCGGCGTCGGCGTCCTCAGGATAGATCGTACACTCGTCAGGCGCGTCGTCGTAGGCCTCGATGCGGGCGACGTACGCTCGGATCCGCCAGGCCGTCTCGGCGCCGTCAGCGGGGTCGTCGTGCTCAGCGTCCGCGGCGTCGACGTCAGGGAGGTGTGAGTCGGTTGCCATCGTGGAGGTGTCGTCGTGGTCGTTGATCCGATGTACGCGGCGTCGGTCGTCGCCTGCTGCAGTCTTCGGTTGTCCCGGTTTCGTATTTAAACAGTCGCCTATTCTTGTAGGGTGAGACTCGACTGCCTCACGAACGAGGGTGCGACAGGGTGAAGCGGTTTCGAAACGCGGACGGCGCGTGTGACTGACGACGCGTGAAACAGTGGATCGAAACTGCGAGAAGGCGGCTTCGTCGCCGGCCGATAGCGTTCAGCGATCGATCGTCGTCAGCGACCGCAGGATGTCGCCGTACGCCGGGCGGGTGATGAGAACCCCGACGAGGACGCCGAGGATGGTGAAGATGGCGAAGCCCTGGAGGTCGCCGAGCGAGAGGATCGCCAGCGGCGACATCGCGATGATCGTCGTCGCCGCCGCCGCGCCGATCACCCAGAACGCCTTGCGGAAGCGCGACTGGAAGACGCGGCGGGAGTTGATCTCGCCTTCGGCCATCACCTCGTCGGCGATGATGATGAGGTCGTCGACCCCGGTCCCGATGACGGCGATGAACCCGGCGATGACCGAGAGATCGAGCGGGTAGCCGATCCCTGCGGCGAACCCGAGCAGGATCACGACCTCCGAGAGCGCGGTCACGACCATCGGCGCGGCGACGCGCACGTCGCTGTAGCGGACGAAGACCACGCCGCTGACGGCGAGCACCGCGATGATTCCGGTAATGAGCGAGTTGATGCGGAAGTCAGCCCCCTGGCTCGGTGAGATGTACGAGACCGTCCCACCGCTGTCCTGGGAGAAGTCCAGCTGTGCCGGGAGCGCACCGGCGCGGAGGTTGATCGCGACGTCCTGCGCCTCCGAGACGTTCGTCGTCTGCAGTTGGAAGACGGGGTCCTGTTCCCACGCGCCACTACGGAGGCTGTCTGCGAGCCCCGGACTCATCCCGAAGGCGTTCGTCACCTCACCGTTGACGACGAGGAGGAGACACGGTTCGGTGTTATTCCGGTCCTGCTGGTAGACACACCGCGTCCCGCCCTGCTGGGCGAGGCCGGTGTCGACCATCGACTGCTGGAACTCTGGGGCGACCGATTCGGAGACCGTCACGGGGACGTACGCGCCGCCGGTCCGACCCTCCTGTGCGGTACCGATGCTCTGGAAGTCCTCTTGCTGCAGCACGACGTCGCGGGCGTAGCTCCCGTTTCCGGTGGGGTAGTACGCTTCGATCACGACTGTCCCGCGCTCGCTGACGAGTTCGCGGACCGACGAGGCGTCCTGGTTCGGAACCTCGACGAGCACGTAGTTCTCGCCCTGGGCGGTCGTGACTTGCTGGACGGTCCCGCCCGAGAGCCCCGCCTCGTTGATCTTGTTCTGGAGGATGCGGACGACTTCCTGCCGGGTCGCGTCGGTGACACCGCCGCGAACCTCCGTCTCTTCGGTCGCGTAGCCGGTCGCATCGAGTGCAGCTGTCAGTTCGTCGGTAGTGACGTTCTCGGCAGTCACCTCGACGGTCGTCGTCGTCTCCGACTGCGCCTGCGCACTCGACTGCTGTCCGGCCGGCACGCCCGTGCGGGCGATGACGTCGGCGGGGCCGGCGTTTTCGAGTTCGTCAGCCACGGCCTGTTCGACCGCCCGGGTGCTGTCTGTGCCGAACGAGACGTCCTCGGCGGTGACGCCGACGAGCGGCGCCCGCACACGCGTCCCGCCGGAGAGCTCGAGGCCGTACTGAAGGTTCGTCACGCTACTCGTGGCCGCGACGTCGGATCCGGCGGTCCCGTCGTCCGCTGCGAGCGTCGGCGAGAGGAGCGCGAATCCGGCGATCAGGATGAACACGACGAGGAGGGCGACGCGCCAGTTCTCGCGTACGTCGACCATCAGCGGGCCACCCCCTCGAATTTGTACCAGCGAAGGAGACTCAGGTTCAGCAGGTACGTGTTCATCAGGTCCGCGGCGAGTCCGAAGACGAGTACCGTCCCGATGGCTGCTAGCAGCTGAATGCCGAACAGCGTCGCCGTGATCGTCATCACGAGCATCGCTGTGATCGACGTCAGCGTCATCGTCACACCGGTCCGCATCGCCCGGTAGGTCGACTCGTAGAAGTCACCCGAACGGCGGAGGATGTGGTTGTTCAGCAGGATGTCGGAGTCGACGGAGTACCCGATGAGCATCAGGAGCGCCGCGACGGTCCCGAGCGAGAGTTCGATCCCGAGGACGTTCATCAGCGCCAGTGGAATGACGATGTCCGAGAACGCGGAGATGACGACTGCGATAGAGGGCACGAACACGCGGAACATCGCGAAGACGAGCACGCTCATTCCGAGGAAAGCGACGCCGAGTCCGCCGAGCGCGAGGACCTGCGTATTAGAGCCGAAGCTCGCAGACACCGACGAGACGGACCGGACGTCCAGCCCCGCATCTTGCGCCTGGCGTTCTAACTCGGCTGCGCCTACCGAGCCCGCCTCCGATTGGAAGGTGATGACGTAGACGTTCTGCGCCGGGACCGAACGGATGGTCTCGGGCTCGGCCGAGAACGCCTGTCTGATCTGTTCTTCGGCCGCCGACTGCGGCCCGTCGATAGCGACTTGGACTTCGGTACCCCCTGTGAACGCGATACCCTGGTTCACCGGAGAACCAGTCATCACGTACCAGCCCGCGATGATGAGGAGTGCGACCACCAGGACAGCGAGCGGGATCGCCGCCAACTGGCGGTTCGTGTACCGGGTGTAGTCGACCTCCGGTACCGTAAACTCGACCATAGATGCCGGTGGAGAGCCCCGCCGAATAAGCCTTCTTATGATCGCCTACGCGGGGCGACGCACGCACAGGCCCGCAACACCGTCGCTACGGCATATACCGCACCGAGAGCACGCCGGGCGACGACCGAACTTCCACCCGATTGACGTCGAGGCGCGCCGCCCGCGAGAGCAACTGCTCTTCGTCTTCGAGGACGTCGTCGGCGGCTGTTCCGGTGTCATCCTCGGGAACAGTTATCACGTGGATCTCGCCCTTGCCGGCCCGCGGCTCCCGCGTGAGGTCGCCGACGTCCTGCGACGCAGCGAGCTCTTTCGAGTGTGTGGTCGGCGGTTCGTCGCTCCGTTCGACCGATAGCGACCGCCTCGACGTCGTTTCGATGAGCTGATAGGAGACGTTCATCGGCGGATCGGGGGCGACGACGCCCTCGACGACGTCGTCGCACTCGACGCCCGGATTCGACGAGAGCGTGTGTACCTGCCCGGTTTCGACGTTCTTGAGCACGGCCGAAGCGTCTTCGGCCGCAGTCACGAGGAACGTCCCCTCGATTCGGTCTGTCTCCCCAGCCTGATCGGCGTCTGTCATTGCCACTGGGTAGACGCCCGGCGCACTTGCGGGTTTCGTCACCCGAAGAGCCGGTGCGCGGCGGCGACGAGCCCTGCACCCGCGAGCGGCACGACCCACGAGAGCGCGGCCGGAATCGCGTACAGGCCCACGATCACCGGCGCGAAAAGACCGCTCGGCGCTGGCCGCGTCACCGTCTCGCCGTCGATGACGAACGTCTCCGGCATCGACGCGACGAGGCCGAGATACAGCGAGAGCAGGAAGCAGAAGCCGGCCACCGCAAGCGCAGCCTCGTGGCGACCGGACGAATCGACGTTCTTGCGCCGTCGTCGGGCGACGAGCAGGACCGGCGCGACAGCCGGGAGGATGACCAGCAGGCCGATGACGGCGTAGAACGACCGCGAGAGCGTGAGCGATCCACCCTGAACAGCGGCGGTTTCACCGATCAGCACGACGAGAGCGATGCCCACGAGCAACGCGATGAGGCCGACGGCGAGTGCGCTCGCGACGACGTAGAGTTTGAACAGACGCGACTCGCTCGAACGGAACGCGTAGGGGAACGCCCCGAAGACGCCGTCGTAACCGGATGCCATCGGCTCTCGATTGGACTCGGAGCGGTTTGAACGAACCGGTCCCGCCGAGCCGCCTCGCCGACTGCACCGAGTGACCGCCGCTTCGAGGGATCGACCGCTTTTTCGTCGGGGGCGGTCGTTGGAGACGTATGCACGTCGACCTCGGCAGTACTCTCGACGCGACGCCCGGCGTCTCCCGGGCGTCGCTGGAGCGACTCGACGAACAGGTGGCGACGGCTCACGAGCGGATCGAAGCCGGTCGCGACGACCACGAGCACGGCTACGAAGCGTTGAATCTTCCATCGACGGTCGATCTCGACGCCATCAGAACAGCGGTCGACCCCTTCGACGACACCGAGGCGGTGCTCACGGTCGGGATCGGCGGGAGTGCACTCGGCGCAGCGACGTTCGCGGACGCCCTCGCCGGTCCCGAGGATCCCGACGCGTACTTCTTGGACAACGTCGACCCCGAGCACGTCTCGCGGCTGCTCGACTCGCTTTCCCTCGATCGGACGGTCGTGAACGTCGTTTCGCGCTCGGGGACGACGGCCGAGACGCTCGCGAACTTCCTCGTCGTCCGCGAGGCGATGACCGACGCCGGTGTCGACTGGACCGAGCGCACGTTCGTTACGACGGGCGAGTCGGGGAACCTCCGCTCGCTCGCGGACCAACACGATCTCCCGTCGCTCGCGGTTCCGGACGGTGTCCCCGGCCGCTTCTCGGCGCTCTCGACGGTCGGGCTCGCCGTCGCGGCGATCCAGGGCCACGATCTCGACGCGATCCGCGCTGGTGCGGCCGACGCCGCGGACGGGCTCTCGGGATCGCTTTTCGACACGCCCGCGTACGCCTACGGCGCGACGACGTACGCGCTCGCACAGCGCGGCGCGGTGACGAACGCGATGATGCCGTACGCCGAGCGCTTAGAGACGTTCGCCGAGTGGTTCGCACAGCTCTGGGCCGAGAGTCTCGGCAAGGACGGGCTGGGTCAGACTCCGGCCCGCGCACTCGGCGCGACCGACCAGCACTCACAGCTCCAACTGTACCGCGCCGGCCCGCGAGACAAACTCGTGACGCTCGTTCGCCCGCGCGAGCGGCCCGACCGCGACATCCCGAAGACGGATCTCGACGGGCTCTCGTACCTCGGCGGATCCTCGCTCGGCGACCTCCTCGACGCCGAGTTCGAAGCGACCGAGGCGAGCCTCGCGGCGTCGGGCGTCCCGGCAGTCCGTGTCGAGATCGACGCCGTCGACGAGCGATCGCTCGGTGCGCTGCTCTACGAGATGGAAGCGGCGTGCGTGCTCTACGGTGAACTCGCGGCGGTCTCGACGTTCACCCAGCCCGCCGTCGAGTGGGGAAAACGCGCCGCTCGCGGCCTCCTCGGTGGCGGCGACTTCGAAGAGGCTGACGCCGTCGACGAACGGACGAGTCTCGTCGTCGAATAGCGGCGCGCTCGCGGCCACAGATATACTGTCGGACAGAAGTTTGTGAATCATATTGGCACCCACGGGGTGCCGATGGTTTTCACATCGTTCTATCCGACAGTATACCACTCCTGCACTGGTACGTGAGGGCGAACAGTCGGCACTGCTGCGGTCCCGCGTCGACGTGCCGAACGACCGCTGCCCGACGCGGGGCTGACGCTACGTCATACGGGCGCTGGCCGCGGCATCCGGTATAAACTCGCGGCCGGATCCGACGGGCGGTACCGATCGCCGGAACACATTTATTTGACACCCTCGTGTGTCAATGCAACACGGGTGCTGAGGGTACTCGTGGCGGTGAGCCGTGCTTCTCTGATCCGGAGTTGGCAAGGGTTAAATGGTTCCCAGACGAACCGGGCTGTAGTATCCCGTGAGAACTTCTTCCCCAACCACCACCCATCACACCCAGACATGGTAGACGTAAGCCAACACGAACTCGTCCCAGAGCACACGCTCATCGATGAGGAGGAGATCGAGTCGATGTTGACGCAGTACGACGTCGAACGCGCCGATCTTCCGAAGATCAAACGGAAGGACCCGGCGCTCCCGGATGACGCCGAGATCGGCGACGTCGTCAAGATCGTCCGCGACTCTCGAACTACAGACAAAGCGGTCTCCTACCGACTGGTGATCGAATGAATCGACAGGACCGACGCGTCGTCTCGCGTGAGTACTTCTCGGAGGAACGGCTCGCAGAACACCACTTCCGCTCGTTCAACAACTTCCTCGAGCGGGGGATGCAGGACGTCGTCACGGAGAAGGAACGAATCGAAACCGACATCGGCGACAAGGAGGGCGAAGAGCCCGTCTTCGTCGAACTCGGTGACGTCCGCGTCGAGACCCCGCGTGTCCGCGAGGCCGACGGCTCCGAGGAACTGCTCTTCCCGCAGGAAGCCCGCCTCCGGAACATCACCTACGCCGCGCCGGTGTTTATGGAGATGTCCATCGTCCGCGGCGGCGAAGAAGAAGAGGAAGTCGTCGTCGACACCACCGAGACCAAGGTGGGCCGGATGCCCATTATGGTCGGCTCGACGAAGTGTAACATCGCCGGCCTCTCTGAGGAAGAACTGATCGAGATCGGCGAGGACCCCGTCGATCCCGGCGGCTACTTCATCGTCAACGGCTCCGAGCGCGTTCTGATGACCTCCGAGGACCTCGCGCCGAACAAGATCCTCGCGGAGTACGACAGCAAGTACGGCGACGAGATCCAGGTCGCAAAGACGTTCTCCCAGCGCCGTGGCTACCGCGCGCTCGTCCTCTGTGAGCGCAACCGCGAAGGGCTGCTCGAAGTCTCCTTCCCGTCTGTCTCCGGCAGCGTGAACTTCGTGACGCTCGTCCGCGCGCTCGGGCTCGAATCCGACGAGGAGATCGTCCACCGCGTCTCCGACGACCCCGAGATCGTGAAGTTTATGCTCGAAAACCTGGAGGAAGCGGAAGTCCAGACCGAGCAGGAAGCGATCGAGAAACTCGGCAAGCGCGTCGCCGGCGGCCAGGGCAAGAACTACCAGCTGAAGCGGGCCAACTACGTCATCGACCGCTACCTCCTGCCGCACCTGCACGAGGACGGCGTCGACGACGAAGACGTCCGCATCAACAAGGCGTACTACCTCTGTCGGATGGCCGAGGCGTGCTTCGAGCTCGCGCTCAACCGCCGCGAATCCGACGACAAGGACCACTACGCCAACAAGCGCCTGAAAGTCTCCGGCGACCTGATGAAGGACCTCTTCCGGACGGCGCTGAACAAGCTCGCACGCGACGTGAAGTACCAGCTCGAACGGGCCAATATGCGGAACCGCGAACTCACGGTCAACACCGTGGTTCGCTCGGACGTGCTCACAGAGCGGCTCGAACACCCGATCGCGACGGGGAACTGGGTCGGCGGCCGCTCGGGCGTCTCCCAGCTCGTCGACCGGACGGACTATATGGGCGTCCTGTCGCACCTGCGTCGCCTCCGGAGCCCGCTCTCGCGGAGTCAGCCGCACTTCGAGGCGCGTGACCTGCACGCGACCCAGTGGGGTCGCATCTGTCCCTCCGAGACCCCCGAGGGACCGAACTGCGGTCTGGTGAAGAACTTCGCGCAGGCGATGGAGCTCTCACAGAACATCGAGGACGAACAGTCGCTCAAGCGCGAACTGGCGTCGATGGGCGTCGAAGGAATCCCCGGCATCGAGGGTCCGGGCGCCGGCACACCCGCGGACGATTAAAACGATGGCTCAGTCACAACGAGAGGCGAAAGTCTACGTCAACGGTAGTCTGGTCGGGACGCATCCCGATCCCGAACAGCTCGCAGAACAGATTCGAGAGGCGCGCCGCCGCGGCGACGTCAGCGAGATGGTGAACGTCTCGGTCAAAGACCGGACGCGCGAAGTCATCGTCAACGCCGACGCCGGTCGCGCACGCCGACCGCTGATCGTCGTCGAAGACGGCGAACCGCTCCTCGGTGACGAGGAGATCGAAGCGGTCGAGTCCGGCGCACTGGAGTTCGAAGACCTCGTCGAGCGCGGCTACGTCGAGTTCATCGACGCCGAGGAGGAAGAAGACATCTACGTCGCAGTCGACGAAGACGAGATCAACGAGGACCACACCCACCTCGAGATCGACCCGCAGCTCATCTTCGGGATCGGTGCGGGGATGATCCCCTACCCCGAGCACAACGCCTCGCCGCGTATTACGATGGGTGCCGGGATGATGAAGCAGTCGCTGGGGCTGCCCGCGGCGAACTACCGCATCCGCCCCGACACGCGACAGCACCTGCTGCACTACCCACAGCTCTCGATGGTCAAAACGCAGACCACAGAGCAGATCGGGTTCGACGAGCGGCCGGCGGCGCAGAACTTCGTCGTCGCCGTGATGAGCTACGAGGGGTTCAACATCGAGGACGCACTCGTGATGAACCAGGGCTCGGTCGACCGCGCGATGGCCCGCTCGCACTTCTTCCGGACCTACGAGGGCGAGGAACGCCGCTACCCCGGCGGTCAGGAAGACCGATTCGAGGTGCCGAGCCAGGACGTACGCGGCGCACGCGGTGAAGACGCCTACACGCACCTCGACGAGGACGGCCTCGTCAACCCCGAGACGCGGGTCGACGAGAACTCCGTGCTCCTCGGGAAAACGTCGCCGCCGCGGTTCCTCGAAGAGCCCGACGATATGGGCGGGCTCTCGCCGCAGAAGCGACGCGAGACCTCGGTGACGATGCGCTCGGGCGAATCCGGCGTCGTCGACACCGTCACGCTGATGGAAGGCGAAGACGGCTCCAAACTGGCGAAGGTCTCCGTCCGCGACCAGCGGATCCCGGAACTCGGCGACAAGTTCGCGTCCCGGCACGGTCAGAAGGGCGTCGTGGGCCACCTCGCGCCCCAGGAAGACATGCCGTTCACGGAACAGGGCGTCGTGCCCGACCTCGTGTTGAATCCGCACGCGCTACCGTCGCGGATGACGGTCGGCCACGTGCTGGAGATGCTCGGCGGCAAGGTCGGCGCGCTCGAAGGCCGCCGCGTCGACGGGACCGCCTTCCAGGGCGAGTCCGAGGACGAACTCCGCGGAGCCTTAGAGGACCACGGCTTCAAGTCCTCCGGCAAGGAGGTAATGTACTCCGGCGTCACCGGCGAGAAGATCGAGGCCGAGATCTTCGTCGGGACGATTTTCTACCACAAACTCTACCACATGGTGAGCAACAAGCTGCACGCCCGTTCGCGCGGGCCGGTGCAGGTGCTCACCCGCCAGCCCACTGAGGGGCGCGCCCGCGAGGGTGGTCTCCGGCTGGGCGAGATGGAGCGTGACACCGTCATCGGCCACGGGGCCGCGATGGTGCTCCAAGAGCGCCTGCTCGACTCCTCGGACAAAGAGACGGTGTACATCTCCGCCGACACCGGGATGGTCGCCGTCGAGGACCGCGGCCAGCGCCGCATCTACGACCCCGTCACCGGCGACGAGGACGACATCCACGAGATCGAGATCAGTTACGCGTTCAAGCTCCTCCTCGACGAGATGATCGCACTGGGAATCCGACCGCGACTCGACCTCGAAGACGCAGTCTAACCAACAATGTCAATGCAGACACCCAAAGAGATCGGTGCCATCCAGTTCGGGCTGATGGACCCGGAGACGTACCGAGATATGTCCGCGACGAAGATCATCACCGCGGACACGTACGACGACGACGGTTACCCAATCGATATGGGGCTGATGGACCCCCGTCTCGGGGTCATCGACCCGGGGCTCGAGTGCCGCACCTGCGGTTCGCACTCGGGATCGTGTAACGGCCACTTCGGCCACATCGAACTGGCCGCGCCCGTCATCCACGTCGGCTTCACGAAGCTCATCCGCCGCCTGCTCCGCTCGACCTGCCGCGAGTGCGGTCGCCTCTCGCTGACGGCCGACGAGCAAGAGGAGTTCACCGACGCGCTGCAGCGCAACGAGGAACTCGGCGAGGACTGGACGGACGTCCTCAAATCGGGCGTCCGACAGGCGCGGAAGGCCAGCCGCTGTCCGCACTGCGGCGCGCCCCAGCACGACATCAAACACGAGAAGCCGACCACCTACTACGAGGTGCAGGACGTACTCGCCGGCGACTACTCTGAGCGCATCGCCTCGGCGATGCAGCCCGACCCCGACGAGGACGACAGCGGGATGTCACCCGCCGAACTGGCTGAGAAGTCCGGCCTCGACGTCAGCCGCGTCAACGACATCCTCTCGGGCGAGTTCCGCCCCGTCGGTGACGACCGCAAGAAGATCGAGAAGGCGCTCGACGTCGACCTCACCGAGGAGGACATGAACAAGCTGATGCCCTCGGACATCCGCGACTGGTTCGAGGACATCCCCGACGAGGACATCGAGACGCTCGGGATCGACCCCAGTCGGTCGCGGCCCGAGTGGATGATCCTCACCGTGCTTCCGGTCCCGCCGGTCACCGCTCGCCCGTCGATCACGCTGGATAACGGGCAGCGCTCCGAGGACGACCTGACGCACAAGCTCGTCGACATCATCCGCATCAATCAGCGGTTCATGGAGAACCGCGAGGCGGGTGCGCCACAGCTGATTATCGAGGACCTCTGGGAACTGCTGCAGTACCACGTCACGACCTTCATCGACAACGAGATCAGCGGGACGCCGCCGGCGCGACACCGCTCCGGACGCCCGCTGAAGACGCTGAGTCAGCGCCTGAAGGGAAAGGAAGGTCGCTTCCGTGGCTCCCTGTCCGGGAAGCGCGTCAACTTCTCTGCGCGGACCGTGATCTCGCCGGACCCGACGCTCTCGCTGAACGAGGTCGGCGTCCCCGAGCGCGTCGCTCGCGAGATGACGCAGACGATGAACGTCTCCGAGCGGAACCTCGATCGGGCCAAGCAGTACGTCCGCAACGGCCCCGAGGGCCACCCGGGGGCCAACTACGTCAAACGGCCCGACGGCCGCCGCCTGAAGGTCACAGAGAAGAACTGCGAGGAGCTCGCAGAGAAGATCGACGCCGGCTGGGAGGTCAACCGACACCTCATCGACGGCGACATCGTGATCTTCAACCGCCAGCCGTCGCTGCACCGGATGTCGATTATGGCACACGAGGTCGTCGTGATGCCGTACAAGACGTTCCGGCTCAACACCGTCGTCTGCCCGCCGTACAACGCCGACTTCGACGGCGACGAGATGAATATGCACGCGCTCCAGACCGAGGAGTCGCGTGCGGAGGCGCGCGTCCTGATGCGCGTGCAGGAACAGCTTCTCAGCCCGCGCTTCGGTGAGAACATCATCGGCGCGATCCAGGACCACATCTCCGGGACCTACCTCCTGACGAACGGCAATCCGGAGTTCACCGAGACGCAGGCGCTCGACCTGCTCCGGGCGACGAGCATCGACACGCTCCCCGAGCCCGCCGGCGAGGACGAGACCGGCCAGCCCTACTGGACCGGCCGCCAGCTCTTCAGCGAACTCCTGCCCGACGATCTGAATCTCGAGTTCACGTCGTCTGCGGGCGACGAGGTCGTGATCGAGGACGGCCAGCTCCTCTCCGGGACGATCGACGAGGACGCCGTCGGCGCGTTCGGCGGCGAGGTCGTCGACACGCTGGCGAAGCTCCACTCGAAGACGCGCGCTCGCGTGTTCGTCAACGAGGTCGCGTCGCTGGCGATGCGCGCGATTATGCACTTCGGCTTCTCGATCGGGATCGACGACGAGTCCATCCCCGGCGAGGCCAACGCGCAGGTCGACGAGGCCATCCAGAACGCCTACGACCGCGTCCAGGAACTCATCGAGATCTACGAGGCCGGCGAGCTCGAATCGCTGCCGGGTCGGACGGTCGATGAGACCCTCGAGATGAAGATTATGCAGCAGCTCGGGAAGGCCCGTGACTCCGCCGGTGAGATCGCAGAAGACCACTTCCGCGACGACAACCCGGCGGTCGTGATGGCCCGATCTGGGGCGCGTGGCTCGATGCTGAACCTCACGCAGATGGCCGGCTGTGTCGGACAGCAGGCCGTTCGGGGCGAGCGCATCAACCGCGGGTACGAGGGCCGGACCCTCAGCCACTACCAGAAGGACGACCTCTCGGCGGAGGCACACGGCTTCGTCGAGAACAGCTACCGTGGCGGGCTGACGCCGCGGGAGTTCTTCTTCCACGCGATGGGTGGCCGCGAGGGCCTGGTCGACACCGCAGTCCGGACGTCGAAGTCCGGGTACCTGCAGCGCCGCCTGATCAACGCCCTCTCCGAACTGGAAGCGCAGTACGACGGTACCGTCCGCGACACCTCCGGCACGGTCGTCCAGTTCGAGTTCGGCGAGGACGGCACCTCGCCCGTGAAGGTCTCCTCCTCCGAGGAGAACCCGATCGACGTCGAGAACGTCGCCGACCGCATCCTCGACGCGGAGTTCAGCTCCGATGAGGAGAAAGAACGCTTCCTCGGCCGCGAGGAGCGGCCGACCAACATCTCCGAGTACGCCGGCCCGGGACTCGACAAGGCCCAGGGTATGGGGGTAGAATCCGATGACTGAGGAGTACGAACACGTCACCGACGACATCGAGGCCATCGTGCAGGACTACAACCTGCCCGAGAGTCTCCAGCACCGCATTTACGAAACGATCGAGGACCGCGAGGGCGTCACGCTCGAACAGGCCGACGACATCGCACAGGCCATCTCCTCGCGCTACGAGGACTCCCGCGTCGACGCGCACGACCCCGTCGGGACCGTCTCCGCGCAGTCCATCGGTGAGCCCGGAACGCAGATGACGATGAACACGTTCCACTACGCGGGCGTCGCCGAGATCGACGTCACACAGGGTCTGCCCCGCCTCATCGAGTTGGTGGACGCGCGGAAGACCCCCGACACGCCGATGATGACGGTCCACCTCGAAGACGAGTACGCCGAGAACCGCGAGCGCGCCCACGAGGTCGTCTGGCAGATGGAGGCGACGAAGATCCTCGCGCTCGGCGACATCTCGACGAACGTCGCCGATATGATCGTCCAGGTCGACCTCAACGAGGACACGCTGGCCGAGCGGTGGCCGACCGTCGACAGCGTCGACACCGTCGCCCAGGAGATCGCCGAGACGATCGAGGACGCCCTCGGCGTCAACACGCGCCGCTCGGAGACGCTCATCGAGTTCGGCCCCGACGAGCCGAGCTACCGACGGCTCCTCCAGCTCGTCGAGGAGCTCCGCGACATCGTCTTCAAAGGGCTCGAAGACATCTCCCGCGTCGTCATCCGCAAGGAAGACAACGAACGCACGGAGGGCGAGGAGTTCGTCCTCTACACCGAGGGATCGGCCTTCGGCGACGTCCTCTCGATCGAGGGCGTCGACGCCTCGCGGACGACGAGTAACAACATCCACGAGGTCTACCGCAATCTCGGCGTCGAGGCCGCCCGCGAAGCCATCATCAACGAGACGATGGAGACGCTGCGCGAGCAGGGTCTCGACGACGTGAACGTCCGGCACCTGATGCTCGTCGCAGACATCATGACGAACCGCGGCGAGATCGAGTCGATCGGTCGGCACGGCATCTCCGGGTCGAAGGACTCCGTCCTCGCCCGCGCCGCATTCGAGGTCACGGTCAATCACCTGCTCGACGCGGCGGTCCACGGCGAGGAGGACGACCTCGACGGCGTCATCGAGAACGTCATCGTCGGCAAGCCCGTCGCGATCGGCACGGGCGACGTCGACCTCCGGATGGGCTCGATCGAGGCCGACGGCGGCACCGAAGCCGAACTCTCGGACGACTGACCCCGATGCGAGTCACGCTGTCGGACGACGCGCGCCAATTCATCGCCCGCTTCGAGGACGAGACGGGCGCTGCGGCCCGCGACTGCCTGCTGTTCGAGGACCGGGTTGTCATCCTCGTCGCCGCCGGCGATATGGGGGCCGCGATCGGTCCCGGCGGCGCGCACGTCCAGGCGGTCGAGGAGGCGATCGGTCGTGACGTCGAACTCGTCGAAAACGCCGACACGCCGGCCGCGTTCGTCGAGAACGCGCTCGCGCCCGCGGCGGTCCGACACGTGACGCTGTCCGAGCAGGGCGGCGAGCGGGTCGCATACGTCGAAGTCCCCGAGGGCGACCGCGGCGTCGCCATCGGAAGCGAGGGCAAACACATCCAGACCGCACGCAAACTCGCGCGCCGGCACTACGACATCGACGACATTCAGCTGACGTGACGCTGTCGCGGGCCGCGACAGACGTGCAAACCGTCCTATAACTTTTTGTGTCGCTGTCGCGCTCTCGGAGACGTGCACGACGGACTGCTCCAGTTCGGCGCGCTCGCCCCGGGGCAACTCGTCCCGCCCGGTACGTTCGACGCTATCGCGGGCGAATCGTACAGCGACATCGTCCGTATCGGCGTGGGGTTCACGCTCGGGACGCTCGTGACCTACGCGTTCGGACGGCTCTTCGTCCTCCCCGCCATCGCCCGCGTCGTCGCCGCGCGGAACCGAAACAACCCGACGATCGAGACGGCCGCACAGACGTATCTGCATGCCCTGATCGTCCTCGTCGCGATCGTCGCGGGCGTCGTGGGTGCGGGCTTCGGAGGGATACTGACCGACATCTCGATCATCGCCGCCGCGCTGACGCTCGTCGTCGGCGCGTCCAGCCAGAAACTCGTCGGATCCCTCGTCAGCGGGATCTTTCTGGTCGCGGATCCGGACTTCAACGTCGGCGACTGGATCGGCTGGCCGGGCGGCGAGGGCGTCGTCGAGGCGGTCGACTTCCGGGTGACGCGAATTCGGACCCCGAACGACGAGACGATCATCGTCCCGAACACGGAGTTGACCGCGAACGCGCTCACGCGGCCGTACGGGCGCGAGCAGTACCGCGTCTCCGAGCCAGTCGAGGTGGCCTACGGCGACGACGTCGAACTGGCGCTCCGAGAACTCGTGGAAGTCGCTCGGGCGGACGACCGCGTGCTCGAAGACCCCGATCCGACGTCGAAACTCGTCTCCTTCGAGGGGAGTTCGGTGCGGATCCGGGCGGACTTCTGGGTCGGCGATCCGATGGATGTCGATCTCGTGACGCTCAAATCCGACTTCCGCCGGCGCGTGAAAGCACGGTTCGACGAGGTCGGCCTGACGCTCGGGCCGCCGTCGGGACAGGAACTCAGCGGTTCGGTGTCGGTCGACGTCGAGGATGGGCTGGCACCGGGTGTCGGACGCGACGGCGGCAGCGACGGCCGGTACGGCGACGGGAGTTGACGCGCGGCCTCGATCCGCACTGCACGCGGGTTCGCCTCCGGTGCTCTCACACCGAAACGACACGTTCTCCGCGCCGTTCAGCCCCTCTCCCCTCGCGAGCGACTGTATCCCGAATCGAAACGACGGCCTCAGAATCCTTCTTAGGGGTCGCTAACCCGACCTGCGCCCGTTTCGTCGGATCGGAAAAGGGAGGCTTAAGTAGCTCCGACGGGAAATCCGGGTCACTATGGCGAACGGCAAGTACGCCGCGCGGAAACTCAAGCAGGACCGGCAGAAGCGACGCTGGTCCGACTCCGAGTACGCGCGACGCGAGCGCGGTCTTGGCGCGAAGTCCGATCCCCTCGAGGGAGCCCCGCAGGGTCGCGGGATCGTCCTCGAAAAGGTCGGGATCGAAGCGAAGCAGCCCAACTCGGCGATCCGAAAGTGCGTCCGAGTGCAGCTGATCAAGAACGGCAAGCAGGTCACCGCCTTCTGTCCCGGTGACGGTGCGATCTCGTTCATCGACGAGCACGACGAAGTCACGATCGCCGGGATCGGCGGCGCGAAGGGTCGCGCGATGGGTGACCTTTCCGGCGTGAACTACAAGGTCGAGAAGGTCAACGGCGTCTCGATGATCGAACTGGTCCGCGGTAACGCAGAGAAACCGGTGCGCTAAGATGTCTGAGAGCGAAGCCCCCGAACCCGACGCCCCCGCAGACAGCGAGGAAGCCGAGACGAACGCACAGCTGTTCGGCGTCTGGGACGTCACCGAGATCGAGTACGCGGACCCCTCGACGGAGCGCTACATCAACGTGACGCCGATCGCCCACACGATGGGCCGTCACGCCTCGAAACAGTTCAAGAAGTCCGAGATCAGCATCGTCGAGCGCCTCGTCAACCGCCTGATGCAGACCGAGGAGAACACGGGCCACAAGCAGAAGACGATGAAAATCGTCAAGAACGCCTTCGAGATCGTCAACGACCGGACCGAGGAGAACCCGATCCAGGTCCTCGTCCGCGCGGTCGAGAACGCCGCACCCCGTGAGGAGACCGTCCGCCTCAAGTACGGTGGCATCTCCGTTCCGCAGGCCGTCGACGTCGCGCCCCAGCGCCGCGTCGACCAGGCGCTGAAGTTCATCGCCGAAGGGACCCAGCGCGGCTCCTACAAGACGCCGCAGGGCGCCGACGAAGCGCTCGCACAGGTGCTCATCGGCGCGGCCGACTACGACGTTCAGTCCTACGCCATCAGCCAGAAAGAAGAGTCCGAGCGCGTCGCCGAAGCGGCCCGGTAGACCGTTCGCAGTCGCGACTCCTCGAACACGTCGTTTTCTCTCTGCTCTCTCTGTCCTCTCCGGTCTGTCTCCTCGTACTTCTGTCCGACAGTATCAGTCGGCAGCGACGTCGCCGCGAGCGTCACCCGGTTCACCGACCACGTACGCGCGGGTGGCGTCGACCAGCGTCTTCCGATAGTCGCTGTCGGAGGGGTCCTCGCCGAGTGAGCGGAAGCGCCGCTTGAACGCGTCGAGATCGACGGTCGGGGCGTCGTCGGCGGCAGCGTGCGCTAAGTCGTAGAGCCGGTGTTCGGGGTCGATCACGTCGTGGCGCTCGACGAGGCCGAGCGCGAACGCCGCGTTGACAGCCGTGATCTCGGGGTCCGAGCCGGCGGTGACGCGGCGGGAGTCGGGCCACGGTGCGGGGTCCGAGCGGGTCGCGACCGCGCGCGCGAGTTCGGATTCGAGGAAGGAGATCAGTTTCTCCGGCGGCATCACCGAGAGTGTGATGTCGTCGGCGTAGATGTCCTTCATATGATTCGCGATCTGATAGCAGTGTGCGACCTTCCGCCGCTCGACTGACTCGCCCGACAGCGCGAGAAAGAGCGCTTCTTCCGTTTTGAGGTGATGAGAGGCGTGGCCCTCCTCGTTGCGGGCCATATGCGCGAGTTCGTGGACGACCAACTCGCGGGCCATCGCGCTCGTCGCCGCCTGTCGGGAGATGTTCAGGACGTGGTGGTCGTCGTAGTGCGCCGCCCAGGTTCGCTCGTCGGGGTCCGTCCGAACGTCGACGTACACCGGCAGTTCGAGGTCGTACTCGGTCTCGAAGAGTTCGCCAGCGCCGAGAAACGGGTCGGCTGGGACGTCCCCGCGTACTCGCAGGTCCATGCGTATCTCTCTCACGGGGTGGCCGAACAAGACTCTTACTCTGCTGTGGATCCGCTGTCGGGTGTCTGCGGACGTAGTGGACGGCTCGGCCGCGACCCACAGGTCTGGGTTGTCGCGGCCGGCGCCGACCTCGCCTAATGATTACTCTCACTGTGTACCGCCGAGCGCCACTCCCGGTGGCGATGGTCGGCGGTAAGAGACGAGAGTAATCATTAGCCACCCTACTGTGTCAAAACGAGGCATACCCTGGGTAGCGACCGCCGTATCCGGCGATTTCGCCACCGGCAAAACACTACCCTTTTGACCCTCCTACCGGTACAGGCTCGTATAATGGGCCGACGAAAAAAGATCGTACAAGAGTGTGAGCAATTGATGGACAAACCGGAGCAGATCCGGAACATCGCCATCGCCGCTCACGTCGACCACGGGAAGACCACGCTGACGGACAACCTCCTCGCCGGGGCGGGAATGATCGCCGACGAGGGCGAGGCGACCCGTCTGATGATGGACACAGAGGAAGACGAACAGGAACGTGGGATCACCATCGACGCGGCAAACGTTTCGATGACCCACGAGTACGGTGAGGACAACCACCTGATCAACCTCATCGACACGCCCGGCCACGTCGACTTCGGTGGCGACGTGACGCGTGCGATGCGCGCCGTCGACGGTGCGCTCGTCGTCGTCGACGCCGTCGAGGGCGCGATGCCGCAGACCGAGACGGTCGTCCGGCAGGCGCTGCGAGAGGGCGTCAAGCCCGCGCTGTTCATCAACAAGGTCGACCGCCTCATCTCCGAACTGCAGGAAGGACCCCAGGAGATGCAGGAGCGGCTGATGGACGTCATCGGCGACGTCAACGAACTCATCCGCGGGATGACCGAGGATATGGACGACGTCGACGACTGGACGGTCTCCGTCGAAGACGGCACCGTCGCGTTCGGATCGGCGCTCTACAAGTGGGGCGTCTCCGCGCCGTCGATGGCCGAGACCGGCATCGGCTTCCCCGAGATCATCGAGATGGAGCGCAACGACCAGCGTCGTGAACTCCACGAGCAGACGCCGCTCTCGGACGTCGTCCTCGACATGGTCGCCGAGCACTTCCCGGACCCGCTCGACGCCCAGCCCCGTCGTATCCCGCGCGTCTGGCGTGGCGACGACGAATCCGAGATCTCCCGGCAGATGCAGGAAGTCGACGACGACGGCGAGGTCGTCTTTATGGTGACCGACATCTCGATGGACCCGCACGCTGGCGAAATCGCCACCGGGCGGCTGTTCAGCGGGACGATCAAGCAGGGCCAGGAGCTCTACGTCTCCGGGACCGCGGGCAAGAACCGCGTCCAGTCGGTCGGTATCTTCATGGGTGGCGAGCGCGAGGAGCTCGACCGCGGCGTTCCCGCCGGGAACATCGCGGCCGTGACTGGCCTCCGTGACGCTATCGCCGGTTCTACCGTCTCGTCCATCGAGATGACGCCGTTCGAGTCGATCGAGCACATCTCCGAGCCGGTCATCACGAAGAGCGTCGAGGCGAAGAACATGGACGACCTGCCGAAGCTCATCGAGACGCTCCAGCAGGTCGCGAAGGAAGACCCGACCATCCGCGTCGAGATTAACGAGGACACCGGCGAGCACCTCATCAGCGGGCAGGGCGAGCTTCACCTCGAAGTCATCACCCAGCGTATCCAGAAGAACCAGGGCATCCCGGTCCAGACCGGTGAGCCGATCGTCGTCTACCGCGAGGCTCCCCAGCAGGAGTCCCGCGAGGTCGAGGGCGTCTCCCCGAACCGCCACAACAAGTTCTACATCACCGTCGAACCCCTTTCGGACGACGTCGTCGAGACGATCAAGCTCGGCGAGGCCTCGATGGATATGCCGGAACTGGAGCGCCGCGAAGCGCTGCAGGAAGCCGGAATGGACAAAGACACCTCCCAGAACGTCGAGCACATCCACGGGACGAACATCCTCATCGACGACACGAAGGGTATCCAGCACCTCAACGAGACGATGGAACTCGTCATCGAGGGCCTCGAAGAGGCCCTCAACGACGGCCCGCTGGCTAACGAGCCTGTCGAGGGTGCGCTCCTGCGACTGCACGACGCGAAGCTCCACGAGGACACCATCCACCGCGGTCCGGCACAGGTCATCCCCGCCGTCCGCGACGCCGTCCACCGCTCGCTGATCGACGCCGACATCAAGCTGCTCGAACCCATCCAGAACGTCCGCATCGACGTTCCCTCCGAACACATGGGTTCGGCGTCCGGCGAGATCCAGGGCCGTCGTGGCCGCGTCGACGATATGTACCAGGAAGGTGACCTGATGGTCATCGAGGGCATCGCGCCCGTCGAAGAGATGATCGGCTTCTCCTCGGACATCCGCTCTGCGACCGAAGGTCGCGCGTCGTGGAACACCGAGAACGCCGGCTTCCGCGTGCTCTCGGACAACCTCCAGCGCGAGAAGATTATGGAGATCCGCGAGCGCAAGGGGATGAAGCTCGAACTCCCCAGCTCCGTCGACCAGTTCTAAGCGACGACGAGCCGATTTCGGCTCACTCTCTCGTCGGCCCGCCGGTTCGCTTTCGCGTTCGGTCGCCGGCCGTTTGATCGCGTTCTGCTCCCCGATTCTCCCGCCCGATAGCCGGGCCAGTACTTTCAAACAGCCGTTGGTCTTCCTTCGAACGAT
>NZ_JAVDDW010000013.1:0-74449 GCF_030848585.1 Halobellus sp. H-GB7
GTTCAGGAGAACGGCGGCTCGATCGTCGCCGAGGACTACGTACCGCTCGGCTTCACCGACTGGGGCTCGAAGCTCAGCGACATCCAGTCCTCCGGCGCCGACGCAGTGTACTTCACCACGGTCGGGACGAGTATGGTCGAGATGCTGAATCAGGCCGGCTCGGTCGGACTGATAGACGAGATGGTCTGGGCCGGCAACATTATGAGCGAACAGGAGGCTATCGCCGCCGGCGATGCCGCCGACGGTGTCCTGACCTCCGCACCGTACTTCACGAGCCTCGACGGGGAAGCCAACGACGAATACATTTCGAGCTACGAGGAGGCGTACGGCACTGATACGACGCCGAATTTCGTAGCGGAGGCGTCGTACTTCGGGCCGCACCTGATGGCCAACGCGTTGACCGAACACGCACCTAGTGCCTCGTCCGGCGCGGAGGTCAAAGCCGCGCTGGAGAATCCTATTTCGATGGACGCACCGCAGGGAACCGTCTCGATGGATCCGGCAACACACCACGCGACGCTGCAATCGCGCGTTGGCGAGTTCGACGCCGAGAGCGGAGCGTTCGAAGTCCTGACCGAATTCGGCCAGATCGAACCGTACGGGATCACAGTCGCAGAGGGCTGTCTGGACGTCTAAGTCACACCCATCATTCGGCACATCATGATCTCAACATTAGCAACAACCATTCCGTTACAGTTGGCCGATCGGGTACTGATATCGCTCACGTCGATCTCGGGGCTGATCCTCGTCGCCTCCGGATTGACGATCATCTTCGGCCTGATGGGGGTGCTTAACCTCGCACACGGCGCGCTGATGATGGTTGGAGCGTACACCGCATACGCCGTCCAGAGCGCCGGCTTCTCCCCGTGGCTCAGCATCGTGATCGCGCCCCTCGTCGTGGGGCTCGTCGGCGTCGCGATGGAGGTCACTCTCATCCGACGACTCTACGACCGGCCGCTCGACACCCTCTTGGCCACGTGGGGCGTCGCGATCGTGCTGCAGGAGGCCGTGACGATCGCGTTCGGAACGTCACAAAAGAGCGTCGCGCCCCCGATGGAGGGTTCGATCTCTCTGCTCGGCGTGACCTACCCTATCCATTGGGCGTTCATCATCGTGGTGGCCGTCGTGGTGATGGCGATCACGATCGGACTGTTCGCCTACACCGACATCGGGATTATGGCGCTCGCCGTGATTCAGGACCGCGAGATGGCTGCGGCTGTCGGCATCAACACGCGCGTCTCCGACCGGACGACGTTCGCGTTCGGCTCCGCGCTGGCGGGGCTGTCCGGCGCGATTATGGCCCCACTCCTGAGTGTCAACTCGACGATGGGAATTTCCTGGCTCGCCGACTCCTTCCTCGTCGTTATCGTCGGCGGGATCGGGACCTTCACAGGAACCATCGCCGGCGGGGTTCTCCTCGGTGGACTCGACAACCTGTTCCGGACAGTCATCTCCGGGTACACTTCGATCGCGCAAGCTGCCGTGCTGTTGGTCGCACTGATCATCATCCGCTACCGACCGCAGGGGCTCGTCCCCACGACGGGGGGTGGTGAGTGAGATGGCGACGAAAGACGCTGCGGTCCATCTGAAGACGCCGTCGTCGGTCGCGAAGATCGTCGGACTCCTCGCGCTCGTCGCGCTCCCGCTTTTCGTCTCGGAGTACCAGGTTTCGACGTGGTCGACGTACCTCACGTTCGCCCTGCTCGCGCTCTCGATCGACCTCGTGTGGGGCTACACCGGCCTGTTGACGCTCGGCCACGCCGCGTTCTTCGGTGTCGGCGCGTACGTCACCGCGAAACTGTTGAAAGAGGTGCCCGTGGTCCCCGACATCGCCGTCGTGTTCATCGTCGCCCCCGTGGTGGCGGCACTGCTAACGCTCGCTTTGGGCTGGTTCCTCTTCAGCGCCGACGTGAAGGGGTCGTACTTCGCGATCACGACCCTCATCGTCTCGATAATCTTCGAGAGCATCGCCGGGGAGTTCGTGGGCTTCCTCGGCGGCTTCAACGGGATCTACGGGATTCCGTCGATACAGGTCGTCGGCGTGGAGCTAACCGCCACGATGAGTTACTACCTCGCACTCGGCGTCCTCGTGGGGTCGTACCTGTTTCTCAATACCCTCGTAGATTCGGCGTTCGGCCGCGTCCTGCGCGGGATTCGTGGGAATCAGGAACGGACCGAGTTCTTCGGCTACGACACACAGCAGTACCGGCTCATCATATTCACTCTGAGCGGTGTTATGGCTGGCGTCGCAGGCAGTATGTACGCGACCATCGACGGCTTCGTCTCGCCGCCGCTCTTGGGCTTCGTGCTCTCGACGCAGGTGGTCATCTGGATCGCTGTCGGCGGCCGTGGCACCCTCATCGGGGCGGTGTTCGGGGCGCTGTTGATCCAATACCTCAACTCCACGCTGAGCGACGTGCTGATCAACTACTGGGAGATGGGCCTCGCACTGCTGTTCATCGCCGTCGTGATCGGTGCGCCTCGTGGAATCGTCGGGCTCCTCTCCGATATTGTCGAGGGAGTCCAGGCGACCCTCGTGTCCACGAGCAGAAACGAGATCGGCGCGGGAGGTGAGGTCGATGACTGAGATCGAACCGCTGTTACAGGCCGAGGGACTGACGAAGCGGTTCGGCGAGTTCACCGCGGTCAACGACGTCGACTTCACTGTCCAGCCGAACGAGACGAAGGCACTGATCGGACCCAATGGAGCCGGTAAGACGACCTTCCAGAACCTTCTGACCGGGAAGCTCTCGGCAACCGAGGGGACAATCACGTTCGACGGGGAAGACGTCACGTCCGTGCCGCCGCACGAGCGCGCCCAGCGCGGAATTATTCGCAAGTACCAGATCACGAGCGTCTACGAGGACGAGACCGTAATCGAGAATATGCGACTGGCGTTCCGATCGCGGGCATCGTCGCCGTGGAAGCTGCTGCGAACGCACGACGACAGCGACATCCGCGATCGGATCGAGGAACTGCTGGAGATCGCGAACCTGAACGACAAACAGGACACGATGGTCGGAACGCTCTCGCACGGCGAGAAACAGTGGCTCGAGATCGTTATGGCCGTCGGCGCAGAGCCAGAACTCCTGCTCCTCGACGAGCCAACGTCCGGGATCAGTGTCGGCGAGACGAACGACACCGTCGACCTCATCAAGGAGATCAGGGAGACGGAGAACGTCGCGATCGTCGTCATCGAACACGATATGGATTTCATCAGAAAAGTTTCCGAGAGCATCACCGTCCTCGATCGCGGCGAAATCATCGCCAGCGGCACGATCGACGAGATCGAGAGAAACGAGACCGTCCAGCAGATCTACCTCGGGGAGGCGGCCGATGCTTAGGACCTCGGACGTGCAGATCGGCTACGGCGAGAGTACGGTGGTCTGGAACGTCGATGTCAAGGTCGAGACCGACCAGATCGTCGCCGTCCTCGGTCGCAACGGGGTCGGAAAGACGACGTTGCTTCGGGGAATAATGGGACTGAACGATCTCCAGGGCGGCCACGTGTTCCTCGACGGCGAGAACATCTCGACGCTGAAGCCGTTCGAGATGGCGGCGAAAGGCGTCGGATACGTCCCGCAATCCCGAGACATCTTCGGGGCGATTTCCGTGGAGAACAACATCCGGCTCGGGAGTGCCAGCGGCGATCAGTTGCTCCTGAAGGGAGAGGTTCCGGAGTACATCTACGAGTACTTCCCGGCACTCAAAGAGAAGGCCGACGCCAAGGGGGGCACGCTGAGCGGTGGACAGAAACAGCAACTGGCGATCGCCCGGGCGCTCAACGCCGATCCGAGTCATCTGTTGCTCGACGAGCCATCGGAGGGGATCCAGCCCTCGATCGTCCACGAGATCGGCGAACAGCTCAAGCGGATCCGCGACAACCGCGGCATCTCGGTGCTCATCGTCGAACAGAACCTGAACCTCGCGTTGGCGGTCGCCGATTACTGTTACGTCCTCGAAACGGGACGAGTCGTCGAGCAGGGGACGCCCGAGGAGATCGAAGCCTCCGGTGCCGTCGAAGAGTACCTTTCCGTATAGGCCGGGGCAAAACGGCGCACCCTCGTTTCTTGTGTAATCGCGATCGCGACGAACTGCGCCGACCGACCGTCTCAAGTGACTCAACCCCTAATAGCGCCCCAATGAGCGATACCTCCGGGTCGAGTCCGCTCTCGCCCGACAGACCGGCGGCGGATCGGGAGTTCAGGGTCGACGCCCCGTTCGATCCCGCAGGCGACCAGCCCGAAGCCATCGAGCAACTGGCGTCGGGCTTCGAGTCCGGAATGGACAAACAGACGCTGCTCGGCGTCACTGGCTCGGGCAAGACGAACACGGTCTCGTGGACCATCGAGGAGCTCCAGCAGCCGACGCTGGTCATCGCCCACAACAAGACGCTCGCCGCCCAACTGTACGAGGAGTTTCGCAATCTGTTCCCGGACAACGCGGTCGAGTACTTCGTCTCCTACTACGACTACTACCAGCCGGAGGCCTACGTCGAACAGACCGACACCTACATCGACAAGGATATGTCGATCAACGAGGAGATCGACCGGCTCCGACACTCCGCGACGCGGTCGCTGCTTACCCGCGACGACGTCATCGTCGTCGCGAGCGTCTCGGCGATCTACGGCCTCGGTGACCCGTCGAACTACACCGAGATGGCGCTTCGGGTCGAGCTCGGGGACCGACTCGACCGCGACGACCTGCTGGCGCGCCTCGTCGACCTGAACTACGAGCGCAACGACGTCGACTTCCAGCAGGGGACGTTCCGCGTCCGCGGCGACACCGTCGAAGTGTACCCGATGTACGGCCGCTACGCCGTCCGCATCGAGTTCTGGGGCGACGAGGTCGACCGCCTGACGAAACTGGATCCCCTGACCGGCGAGGTCGTCTCCGAGGAGCCGGCCGTCCTCGTGCACCCCGCAGAGCACTACTCGATCCCCGAGGAGAAGTTAGCGGAGGCGATCGCGGAGATCGAGGAGCTGATGGACGAGCGCGTCCGGTACTTCGAGCGACAGGGCGACCTCGTCGCCGCCCAGCGGATCGAGGAGCGCACCACCTTCGACATCGAGATGCTGCAGGAGACGGGCTACTGCTCGGGCATCGAGAACTACTCGGTGCATATGTCCGATCGGGACTCCGGAGAGCCGCCGTACACGCTGCTCGATTACTTCCCGGACGACTTTCTCACCGTCGTCGACGAGTCCCACCAGACGCTCCCGCAGATCCGCGGGCAGTTCGCCGGCGACAAGTCGCGAAAGGACTCGCTCGTCGAGAACGGTTTCCGGCTCCCGACGGCGTACGACAACCGGCCGCTGACGTTCGAGGAGTTCGAGGAGAAGACCGACCGGACGCTCTACGTGTCGGCGACGCCCGGCGACTACGAGCGGGAGCACTCCGAGCAGATCGTCGAACAGATCGTGCGCCCGACGCACCTGGTCGACCCCGAAATCGAGGTCGCGGACGCGACCGGGCAGGTCGACGACCTCTTGGATCGGGTCGACGAGCGCATCGAGAACGACGAGCGCGTGCTGGTCACGACGCTCACGAAGCGGATGGCCGAGGACCTCACCGAGTTCCTCGAAGAGTCCGGCGTCGACGTGGCGTATATGCACGACGAGACCGACACGCTGGAGCGCCACGAACTGGTTCGGGACCTCAGACTGGGGAACATCGACGTACTCGTCGGGATCAACCTCCTCCGGGAGGGCCTGGACATCCCCGAGGTCTCACTCGTCGCCATCCTCGACGCCGACCAGGAGGGATTCCTCCGCTCGGAGACGACGCTCGTGCAGACGATGGGACGCGCCGCGCGAAACGTCGAGGGCGAAGTCGTCCTCTACGCCGACGAGACGACCGACTCGATGCAGTCGGCGATCGAGGAGACGCGTCGCCGACGGCAGATCCAGCGCGAGTACAACGAGGAGCACGGCTTCGAGCCGAAGACGATCGAGAAAGCGATCGGCGAGACGAACCTCCCCGGGAGCGGCGGGAGCAGCGGCGAGTCGACGAGCGACGAGCCGGCCGACGAGTCGGAAGCGCGCGAGCGGATCGCCTACCTGGAAGACCGGATGCAGGAGGCCGCAGACAACCTCGAATTCGAGCTCGCAGCCGACATCCGCGATCGGATCCGGACACTTAGACAGGAGTTCGGGATCGCCGAGGACGACGAACGCGACGGTCGCGAAGAGGGTGTCGACCCCGGCGACGACCCGCTCGACGGAGTGCCAGTGGGCGACGATGCACTCGGTGGCGTGCCACCCGGCGAGGACGCGATCGGAGACCGCCAGGACGACCCGTCGGCCGACGATCGCTGACCTGACGCGGGTCGCGACGACGGGGCAAGGATGGGCGAAGCGCCGCACGCCACACGTCCCCACGGCGAGTTCGAACCTCAAGATTTATTCCTCGGTCGTCGCTATCCGGCGGCTACGATGATGTTCGACGACGCGGTTGCCCGAATCGATCACAACTTCCGCCGCGATACGCGGGGGGGCATTACGTAGATGTCCCGCGCGCTCGACCGTTCGTCGCTCGAGTCGACGTTCGACCGCTGTCAGCACACGGACTCCGTCAGCGCAGCACCGCACCGGTCGATAGCCCTTCGTTCTTCCGTCGATCCGGTCGTATCTCCTGTCGACAACTAACCTCCAAACGAAACCAATGACATCAGTGTCCTACAGTCGTGTCCAGCGGTCGTTCCTGCGCTATCAGCACATCTTCGTGTTCCTCGCGCCCCTCGCGTTCATCGTCGGGGTCCTGCTCAGCGCGCCGACGCCGGCCGAGACCGGCATCGGAAATATGTTCGAGGGCCCGTGGATGGACTACTGGCTCGAGTACTGGTGGCTGTTCCCGGCGTTCCTGCTGGGGGCCACTATCGTGAACACGGTCGGGATCAGCGGTTCGGCGCTTTTCGTCCCGTTCCTCATCTTCATCTTCCCGCTGGCCGCGAACCCGCTGGAGCCGGAGACGATCGTAAAGGTCGGGCTGATCAGCGAGGCGTTCGGGCTGTCGAGTTCCGCCATCGCGTTCATCCAGTACGGACTCGTCGACCGACGCCTGGCGCTTACGCTCGTCGGCGGCGCGATTCCCTTCGTCGTCGGCGGCGCGCTCCTGTCGTTCGTCATCCCCGAACCGCTCTTCCACGGGCTGCTCGGAATCGCGCTGCTCGCAGCGTCGTATCTACTGTTCAAGGCCGACCTCGACCACGAGGGCGAGAGCACCGACGCCGACCACGACGACGCCGCCGCGACCGACGGCGGCCAGGCCGAACTGCCGGACGACGCCGGGAAGCTCGGCCCCGCCGGCGTCCACACCGACGAAGAAGGGACCGTGACCCGCGTCGACCGCGAGGGCGACGACTACCGCTACACGCGCGGCGGCTATCTCCGCCGCTTCGCTAACTACAGCATCGGGGGTATGTTCCAGGGGCTGGCCGGCTTCGGCGTCGGCGAACTCGGGATCATCTCGATGCTCGGCACCAAGGTCCCGGTCCGCGTCGCTATCGGGACGAACCACATCGTCGTGGCGCTGACGGCCATCCTGGCCTCGCTGGTCCACGTGTTCGGCGGCGGCCTCGTCGGCGGGCACAGCCTGAGTCTCGCCTCGACGCCGTGGAATATGGTCGTCTTCACCGTCCCGGCGACGGTGACCGGCGGCCAGATCGCGCCCTACGTCTCGAACGCGCTCAGCACGTCGACGATCAAGGCGTTCGTCGGCGGCCTGTTCGCGATCATCTCGGTTGCGCTGTTCCTGATGGCGGCGGGGGTGGCCTGAGATGTACGAGACGGTGCTGCTTCCGACCGACGGCAGCGACGCGTCGCTGGCGGCGGCGACGCACGCGGGATCGCTCGCACAGACCAACGAGGCGACTGTCCGCGTCGTGTCGGTCGCCGACAGTCGAAACCGCTTCGAGAGCCCGAGCAGCGGGCTCGCACCCGAAGCGTGGGAGGAAGCCGAGCGCGACCGCGCCGAGGCAGCTATCGACGAGACCGTCGAGTACCTCCCCGACGACGTCGACGTCGAGCGGTCGGTCGTGATGGGAATCCCGCAAGACGAGATCCTCGATCAGATCCAGCGAGCGGACGCCGACGTCGTCGTGATGGGGACCCACAGCCGGTCGGGGATCGACCGCTACCTGGTCGGCAGCGTCACCGAGCGAGTGATGCGTCACGCGTCGGTGCCGGTGCTGACCGTTCGGGACGACGACCCGGACGCGTAAGCGGAAAACAGCTCTCAGTCGATGCGGTGCTGATACTGTCGGACGCTATTTCTGCTCGCCGACAGCGTTCGCGGACGTGTCGGCGCGGCGTGAGCGGTACAGATTGACGACGAGCCCTGCGACGAAGGCGAGCAGGCCCGCGCCGAGCAGCCACAGTACGCTGGGGTGTTCGAGTCCCAGATGTAGCGGAGTTACCATCGGACGGATATGGCTGGAGAAGCCACCTAACTGCTTCTATTCGATCAGAGCACGCGAGTGCGAACGCGAAACTATCGTTCGACGGCGTCGACGCGCATCTCGATATAGCGCCGTGGCCACTCGAGGAGATGCCGCTTCAGCCGACTCAGAGGGGAGTTCTCTGGCGTCGGGGGCGTTGCCTCGCCGCGGGGAACTGCCGGACCGCGTTCGTGGCTCATGCTAACACATACTTTCGGTCGTCGGATAATTGTAACGATTGTTCGTGTTGTCTGGATGAGAAGTCGCGACCGCGACCCCGACGGGGCCGAGAAGACCTCTGTCTGCGTTATTGGCTCTCGTACGCGCCGTCGAGATTCAGGTCGACCTCGGTCTCGGCCGCGCCGTCGCCGCGCTCGGGGAGCTCGCCGACCGATTCGACGGCTTCGATGTCGGAGACGCCCGCGACGATCTCTTCTACGTCGTCGATGCCGAGGAGGTCCCGGGTCTCCGCGTCGAAGTCGAGACTCTCCAGAGCGGCCGACTCCTGCATATCGGAGTCGGTGAGGCCGCGCCCGTACCGGCCGAGGAGGCTCGTGAGTTCCTGCGGGAGGACGTACGTCGTCGACGGCGACGTGCCGATGTTCGTGAGCGTCTCCAGCCCGCGGTCGATAATCGCGCGCTCGCCCATCGACTCGGCGGCCCGCGCTCGGAGGACCGTCGCGACCGCGTCACCCTGTGCTTCCAGGATCTGACTCTGCTTTTCACCCTGGGCGCGGATGATGTTCGCCTGCTTCGCACCCTCCGCCGTCTCGATGGCGGAGCGTCGTTCGCCCTGCGCTTCCAGGATCATCGCGCGGCGGCGACGCTCGGCGGACGTCTGCTGTTCCATCGCGTTCTCGACGTCCGCGCTCGGCTTGACCGTCCGCACCTCGACGCTCTCGACGCGGATGCCCCACTCGTCGGTCGGTTCGTCGAGTTCCTCGTTGATCCGGCGGTTGATCTTCTCTCTCTCTGAGAGGGTCTCGTCGAGTTCCATGTCGCCCAGAACCGCACGCAACGTCGTCTGTGCGAGGTTCGAGACCGCGCGTTCGTAGTCGTCGACTTCCAGGAATGCCCGTTTCGCGTCCATCACGCGGATGTAGACGACGGCGTCGGCGGTCACCGGCGAGTTGTCGCGCGTGATCGCCTCTTGCTTGGGGACGTCGAACGTCTGCGTCCGGAGGTCGAAGGGGTACGTCTTCGAGATGAACGGCGGGATCACGTTGAGTCCGGGGTCGAGCAGTCGTCGGTACTCTCCGAACACCGTCAGCACGCGGCGCTCGTAGGCGTTGACGATCTCGACCGTGCTGTACACCGTCGCGATCGCGAGCACGAGGACCACGAGACCGACGACCGTCACCGGATCCCCGCCGAAGAGGGCGAAGGCGACGAGGACGGCGGCGACAACGCCCACAGTGGGGACCACCCAGCCGGGAAGGCCGCGGGCGGAGAGCCGGCCGAGTTCGCGGAAGAGGTTCGCCATAGAAGACATTGTGACGGAGTCACATTAAGGGTGTCCCGGACAGTGGGCACGGAGCAGCAGCGACAGAGCGCGGTCGAGAGAGGAAGTCGAGAACGACGTCACCGCGCCCGAAGGCACTTCAGGATGGCCAAGAGAGGGAGAGTATGCGCTTACCGAGCCCCGGCACCGACCGCGGAGAATTAGAAGTCGAAGACCTGCTGAAGGTCGTGCTCGTCCTCGTCGTGATCTGGCTCGTGCTGGAAGTCGTCGGCGGCATCCTCGGGATTCTCGCTGAACTTCTGGGTCCGCTGCGACCGTTCCTGGGACTCGCCATCGTCGTGCTGATCGTGCTGTGGCTGCTCGATCGGATCTAATACGCTCGAAAACCGCACTCTCACGGGCAATCGGCCTCGTCGACGCCCTGGCGGTCGGGACCCTGGTCGATGGTTCGTGTCGCCGCTGTATCGAGATTCACGAGCAGCACTCGCCCGCCGTAGCCGTGCGTCTGGTCGTGACCGCGGACGACGACGCAGGTCACGTCCTCGGGGATTGCGATGGTTTCAGAGCGCGTGAACGGTTGTTGGGAGTGTGCGTGGAGCAGTTCCCGGCGGCCCAGTCGCGTCCCGTCGAGACGCTCGATCTGCCACCAGTTCGCGTAGCCGTCTTCGCCGGCGTCGTCGTGATGGAGCGTCACGTCGAACGTGTAGGACCCCGCCTGGCCCTCGAAACTGACACCGACGACGTTCGCCTCTCGGAGATCGAGGGGCGACTCGTCCGTCGACTCGGAGCCGTCATCGTCGGTCGTTCCAGTCTCACTGGCCGGCCCGTCGGTGGCAGTGGTCGACCCAGTCGTGCTGTTCGACCCGGCCGTGACGCCATTCGGTCCGTCGCCACTGTCGGCCCCGTTCGACTGCTCGCTACATCCGGCCAGCACTCCACCGACGAACACGCTCGCCGCCCCGGCGAGAAGGCGACGTCTGGCGAGCGTTGGACAGCGATTCATACGACTCTGTTGATCGGTCCGACACAAAACGCTCCGGTAGGCGGGTCGCTCCCGACGGCTTCTTGCCCGCTGGCGCCGACGCTCGACCGTGTTCAGTCTGAACGTCCCGGTCCCGGGGCAGGTCGACCGCCTCGCCTCGGAGTTGCATCCGAAACTCACGCGGTTCGAGCGGATCCGCGAGCGGCACACGCTGCTCGCGAAGCGCTTCGACACCGCACTCGACGACGACGCCGACTCGCTCCCGCGGCTCCGCGAGCGGCTCCGGCCGATTCTTCGGGAGCGCAGGGGTGGTCACTCCGGAATCGATCTCCGAGTGACCGGGCTTGATTACTTCGAGACGCCGCCGCGAGGCCCCGGCCCGGTCGTCTACCTCACCGTCGAGAGCCCGGACCTCCACGCGCTGCATCGCCGACTCTGTGAGTCGTTCGGCACTGTCGAAGGGATGGAGGGAGAGGGGTACGTCCCGCACGTGACGCTCGCTCGCGGGGGTCGCATCGCGGACGCCGCCGACCTCGTCGGTCGCACGGAGATCGAACCGGTCGCGTGGACGACGAACGAGGTCCAGATCTGGGACTCGCGCTATCGGGAGCCCGCGGCGCGGATTCCGTTACGGTGACCGCGCCGGGCTACCGCGGACCGCTCAGCGGGGCGTGAGCCGCATCCCCATCGGCTCCTCGGGGTGCATCGTCAGCGATCCGCGGAGCTCGAACGGCCGGTCGCGAACGTAGTCGAGTTCGTACTCCTGAGCGACGGTGCCGAGGATGAGTTTCGCCTCCAGCATCGAGAGGTGCTTGCCGATGCAGTGACGCGGGCCGCCGCCGAACGGGAAGTACGCGAATCGCGGCCGCTCGCGCCGGCGCTCCGGCAGCCAGCGGTCGGGGTCGAACGTCTCGGGGTCGTCGTACCACCGCTCGGATCGATGGACCGCCCACTGCGACAGCATCACCGCCGAGCCGCTCGGAATCCGATACCCGCCGAGTTCGACGTCGACCTGCGGCTCTCGGAAAATGACGTACACCGGCGGATAGAGCCGCATCGCCTCCTGTAACACGCGTTCGAGGTAGTCGAGTTGCCGCACGTCCGCGGCCGTCGGCGGCGCGTCGCCGCAGACCGCGGCGAGTTCCTCGTGGACCCGCGCCTCCGCCTCGGGGTGTTGTGAGAGGAGATACCACGTGTACGTCAGCGTCAGCGCCGTCGTGTCGTGACCCGCGAGCAGCATCGTCATCAGTTCGTCTCTGAGTTGCTGGTCGGACTGCTCGCCGCGCTGTTTCGCGCGCAGCAGGATCGACAGCAGGTCCATCGGCTCGTCGGCGTCGCCGACGATGTCGGAGGCGGGGTCGACGTCGGGGTCGTGTTCGGTGCCGCGCCGCTCGGCGACGACGTCGTCGAGAATCTCCTCTAAGATACGGACGGATTCGTGGTACTCGCGGTTCTCTCGTGTCGGGACCCAGTCGGGGACGAGGAATCGCAGCGGGTCGGGCTCGAAGCGCTTCCCGAGCGGTTCGAGGTTCTCTTGGACCAGTTCGGTTTGCTCGTCGGTCAGCTGCGAGCCGAACATCGCCTCGACGATGATCCGAACGGTCACGCGCGCCATTTCGAGGTGGACGTCGCGGACCTCGCCCGCCTCCCAGTCGTCAAGCATCGTCTGGGCGTGACGGGAGATCACGTCGCCGAGCGCCGAAATGCGCTTCGGGCCGAAGGCGGGCTGGGCGAGTTGGCGCTGTTTGCGCCACGTCTCGCCCTCACTGAGCAGCAGCCCATCGCCGAGCAGCGTGCCGATGGCGTCGTCCTGGAAGTCCGGTTTGTGGTACTTCGCGTCCTCGGTCACCAGCACCCGCTCGATGTCCGCGGGATTCGTGACCATATACGTCTCGATCGGCCCGAGGTCGAAGCGCGCCACGTCGCCGTAGGCGTCCGCGACGCTCGTGAGAAACGTGAAGGGGTCCCGCGCGTACTGGCGGCTGTTCCCGAAGACCGGTACGCCCGCGGGTCCAGGGGGCTGAGTTCGCATCGGAGTCTAGTTGGTCTCCAACGATATCAGCCGTTCGGCCGATCAGGCGTCGGGGCGCGTGGGTGGTTCGCGTGAGGCCAGGGCTACGGCCGCGGTGGCTCGCCCGGGTAGGCGTCGAGGTCGGCGTAGAAGTTCAACATCGCGAATTTCAACTTCTCGGGGTCGACGTCGACGAGTTCGGCGCGCTCCTCTGGGGGAAAGCTCCCGCGGACGCCGTACTTCCCCATATCGGCGCTCGCGCGGGTGTAGCGCTTGTCGACGAGCAGCCGGACGCCGTAGTCGTCGGGGGCGCGGATGACCCGGCCGAGCGCCTGTCTCGTCTTCCGGATCGTCGGGATCTCGACCGCGTAGCGCCAGCCCGCTTCGCGCCGGTCGGCGTAGGCGCGGTCGTAGGCGTCCTGTATCGCCTCCATCCGTTCTGAGAGGTGCGGATACGGCACGCCGACGACGGCGACCGTCCGGGCGTCGTCGCCGTCGAAGCTCACGCCCTCTGCGAGCGTCCCCCACAGCGACGTGCAGAGAATCGCGTCGTCCCCGCCGACGAACGATTGGCGCATCGACTCGGTCTCGACGCCCGGTTCGTCGAGGAGGAGCCGACTCGTCACGTCGGCGCGGTTCCGCAGGCGGTCGTGATACCGCTCGGCCTCGGCGTAGGAGGGGAAAAACAGGAGCACGTTCCCCGGCGTGAAGCGCGTCGCGTCGGCCAGTACGTCCGCGACCGCAGACTGCGTGTTGGGGTCGCTCCGCTCGGAACTGAAAAGCGCCGGCGCTTCGACCGCGAGCGTCCGCCGGCGGTCCTCGGGATATTCGAGGCCGTAGGCCATCGTCGCCGGATCCGAGAGGCCGAGCACGTCTTCGATCACGTCGAAGGGGCGCAGCGTCGCCGACATCAGGATGCTCGCGTTGACCTCCTCGAACAGCGTCTCGGTCACCTCCCGCGGGATGCAGGTGTACAGTTCCGCGCGCCCGTACACCTCCTCGGTCCCGGCGTCGCGCCGCACCGAACACATCGGGTGCTGGCCGAGTTTCCCGCCGTCGGCCATCCACGCCGCGATGAACTCCGCGGCCTGCAGCGTCTGACATTCCGAGCGCGTCGTCGCCTGCCCGTTCTTGTACGCTTCCTCGTACTCCCTGTCGAGCGCCCGCCCGAGTTGGAGCGCCAGATCCACTTCTGCGTCGATGCCGCGGCCCTCGTAGCGGTCGAGAAACGCCAGCGTCAGGTCGTCGCGGCGGTCGCTGTTGGCGATCGTGAGATCGTGCCAGTCGTCGCCGACCTGCTCGCGCTCCCCGAAGCCGAGCGCGTCGTCGTAGGTCGCTCTGAGCGCGCCGAGGAACGCCGAGAGGACGTTCTCGGCCGGTTGCGCCCGCGAGTCGTCGGCGTCTTCCAGTTCCGAGAGCGCCTCTTCGAGCGTGTTTTCGGTCAGTGTCCGACTCGCGTGGTCGCGCGCGGCCGACTCGATGTTGTGAGCCTCGTCGAAGACGGTGACGACGTCTTCTGGATCGCGACCGAGCCACCGGAAGAACTGCTCGCGGATCGCGGGGTCCAGCAGGTGGTGGTAGTTGCAGACCACCAGATCGACCGCCTCCATCCCCTCTTTGAGGAGTTCGTAGCCGCAGAGCTGTCGTTGGTCCGCGTACTCGTAGATCTCTTCTGGGGTTCGAACGTCCTCGAAGAGCCACTCGAAGAACTCGTCGGTGTTGCCGACGAGGTTGTTGTAGTAGTGCTCACAGACGTTGCCGTCCCGTAGCTCTTCGAGTTCGGATTCGACGGCGTCGAGTTCGTCCGTCACCGTGTTTCTGGCCTCGCCAGCGCCGTCTTCGCCCTCGCGGATCCGATCCAAGAGCGCCTCGGCCTGCTGGTTCAGTTCGGCGCGCTCGGTTTCCTTCTCGACGAGCGTCCGCGTAGTGTCGCGAAGCGTCTGACACTCCTGGTACTCGACGTCGATGTGACACATCGACGATTTGCCCTTGAACACGACCGCGCGGAGCGGTTCCTCCCGCGTGATTGCGCGGGCGTCCTCGACGAACTGGCGCATCTGCTGGTGGACGTTGGTAGTGATGACCACCGTCTTGTCCGTCCGGCGGGCGTACTCAAGCGCCGGCACGAGCGCCGAGAGCGTCTTGCCCGTCCCCGGAGCACCCTCTAACAGAACGTCGCGTTCGTCGTCCAGCGCCTCGGCGATTTCGGCCATCGCAGAGCGCTGATTCGGATACGGCTCCTCGTAGGGGAAGAACCGCTCGTACTCGCCGGTCGTCGACACAGGGGTCTCTCCGCCCTCCTGAGATTAAAAGCCTCGGACGGGGGAAGAGACGTGTCCGTGTGCTTCGCGTGGCGGCGCGGGCGGCTTACTCGAACTGAAGATCGAAGTCGAGTGCGACCTCGTTCGTCACGTTGTCGTACAGCGGGGAAGTCGCCGTGACTTCGTCGTGTAGTTCCTGGAGCTCCGCTTCCGACGCGTCGGCGTCGATATGCGTCGTCGCGCGGATCTCGTCGTAGCCCGGTCGGACGTCGTCGCTCAGACCGAGGAATCCACGGAGGTCGATGTCGCCCTCGAACTCGAAGGAGAGGTCCTCGATCTGGATGCCGTGCGCCGCCGCGTGCCCCGCATACGTCACGGCCAGACACGAACCGATCGCGGCGAGGAGGTGCTCGACGGCGTTGGGACCGGCCCGCTCGCCGAGGAGCGCTTCGGGTTCGTCGCCAGTAATCGTGAACTCCGGCGACTCGACCGTCGTCCCGTCCTGCTCGAAGTCGCTGATGTGCGTTTCACTCGCAAATCCACCAGTCCACTCCGTTTCTGCCCGGAACGTGAACGACGCCGAATCAGGGTCTTCCGCAGCCGCTTCGATCAGGTTTTCGAGCTCGTCGGTGTCTAGGCCATTTACTACAGTCATTTTTCTTCTACACAATACTATCTGTGGGCTAGCTTATAACGGGAAGGAAACGGTTCTCAACGGTGGCCGGATATTACTCGTAGCAAATATTGATTTTTCTCACTTGTAGTGTAGTTGTACTACAAGATTGCAGATACCGACAGAAATCTGTAGGCTCGATAGTTCTGTGCTGTTTGTTTCCATACCACATATTTCTATCGGCCCAGTGCGTCCGGATCGCGCGGCCGGGATGCCATTATTCGGGAGTATGCGGTCGTCTCTGCTATGGCGACAGACACCGCCACCCAGACGACAGCACAGACCGAAACGAACGAGTGGCAGTACGGCGTCGTCGCCGGCGTCGTCGCCGCGATCGTGATGGGCGGGCTGATGGCGATGCAGATGCGGCCCGTGCTCGAAGTCGCGATCCCCTCGATGTACTTCCTGACGGGCGGGCTCGCGGGGTTCACGATCCACGTCGCCCACGGTGCGGTCCTCGGCGTCGTCTTCGCCGCGATCGCGTCGACGCAGGCAGATCTGACGATCGCAAAGAGCACCGCGCTCGGCGTGGGGTACGGCGTCGTGCTCTGGATCGTACTCGCGGTCCTCGTGATGCCAATCTGGCTCTCCGTGGTCGGGTCGGCCGCGAATCCGCCGCTCCCGAACGTGAGCGTAATGAGTCTCGTCGGTCACGTGGTCTACGGCGTCGTGCTCGGCGGAGCCTACGCGGCGCTTCGGTGAGCGGCCGCGCCCCGTCACCGCTGTTGGCCCCGCTCGGACGCGTCGACCACGCTCCGAGAGCGTCGAATACCCATTTCTCAATAGCAGTACGTACCGATCTTAGCACGTCTTAAAGTCGATCGAGCGTCTCTATTCGAGGGAATGCCGCTATCATTCGCCCCCGACGTCGCCGATCAACACCGGCGGATAGATCCGACGGAGTGGGACGACGTCTACGTCGTCGGCGACGTCCACGGGTGCCGAGAGACGCTCGATCAGCTCGTCGGCGCGGTTGGTCTGTCGGCGGACGACCTGTTCGTCTTCGTCGGCGACCTCGTCCGAAAAGGTCCCGACAGCGCCGGCGTCGTCGAGCGCGTGCGGGCGGCCGAGAATATGCTCTCGGTCCGCGGCAACAACGAGGAACAGGTCCTCCGCGGGGAGGCGACGCTGCCGGAACTCGACGAAGCGGCGCGCGAGTGGATCCGGTCGCTCCCGGTCGCGATCAGTTGGGACGGCGCACTCGTCGTCCACGGCGGCGTCTATCCCGACGTGCCGCTGGCCGAACACACGGTCGATGACCTCCAGACCGCGCGAGCGACCGTCCCGGGCGGCGGCTACGACGGCCCGTTCTGGTACGACTCCTACGAGGGACCGCCGCGCGTGTTTTTCGGTCACACCGTACTCGAGGAACCGCTCGTGAGGGCGTGGAGCGTCGGGCTCGATACCGGCTGCGTCTACGGCGGGTCGCTGACGGCGTACCGCCTCGGCGACGACTCCATCCACCGCGTCCCGGCTCAACAAACGGGGCTCGAACGACCCGACTCGAAGGTCGCCTCGACGGCGCACGAGAAGAATGTCAGATAGTCACAACTCCACCGAAGACGGCGATCCGAAGGCGAAAAGCGCAGACGAAACCAGCCCGGCCGCGGACGTCGACAGCGAGGCCGGCCCCGCTCGCGACGTCGAAGCGAACGACGGGACCGGTTCAGGGATCGAGGACGACGCAGCAGGGATCGGGGATACAGCGGCGACTGAGGACGACACACCGACGACCGCGACCGACGACGAGGCGGCGTCGTCGGCGTCGGACATCCCCGAGCCGGTCACGCTCGGCCCGACCGAGTGGGCGACCGACGCGCCGGCACGAACGCCGCCGCTGGCCGACGAGGAGCCGACCGGCTCCTTCGACGACGAGAGCTGGTATCTCAACCGGGAGCTCTCGGAGCTGAGTTTCCAGTGGCGGGTGCTCTACGAGGCGTTAGACGGGCGCCAGCCACCGCTGTACCGACTCCGGTTCCTCTCGATTCTGACGCGGAACCTCGACGAGTTCTTTATGAAGCGGATCGGCGGGCTGAAACAGCAGATCGACGCCGGCGTCACCACGTCCACGGTCGACGGCCGCTCGCCCAAAGAGCAGTGGCGCGAGTCCCTCGAAATGGCGTCGGACCTGGTCGAGACGCAGGCGCGGTGTTATCAGAACGCAGTTCAGCCTGAACTCGAGGACGCAGGCATCGAAATCATCGGAGCGGCGGGGTTGACCGACGAGGAGTCAGATCGACTCCGCTCGTACTTCGAGTCCTCGGTCCTGCCGACGCTGACGCCGCTGACGTTCGATCCGGCGCATCCGTTCCCGTTCATCTCCAATCTGTCGCTGTCGCTCGCGGTGCTCACCCGCGACGACGAGGGCGAAGAGCGCTTCTCCCGGATCAAGGTGCCCGCGAATCTGCCCCGGCTGATCCCCCTTTTCGACGTCGGGACGCCCGTCGACGAGATCGAGGGCGACCCGCGCGGCCGCTACATCCCGATCGAGGAGGTCATCGCGGCGAACCTCGACCTCCTGTTTCCGAACGTCGAGGTCACCCACTACACGACGTTCCGCGTGACGCGGAACGCGGAGGTGCGGCGCAACGAGGACGTCGCGGAGGGGCTGATCGAACAGATCGAAGACGTCCTCCGACAGCGGCGGTTCGCGACGATCGTCCGCCTGGAGATCGCAGACGGTGCGGCCGACCGCATCCGAGAGCTGTTGGTCAGACACCTCGACATCACCGAGGACGAGGTGTTCGAGGTTTGCTCGCCGCTGGCGTTGCGCGACTTCGACGATATGGTCGATCTCGACGCACCCTCGCTCAAGCTGCGGCCGTGGACGCCACAGCAGCACCCGCGGTTCGCCAAACTGGACCCGGACCGCCCCGACGAACTGTTCGAGGCGATCCGCGAGAAGCCCGCGCTCGTGCATCACCCCTATCATACCTTCGACGACACCGTCCAGGCGTTCCTCGACGCGGCCGCACACGACTCGGACACGCTGGCGATCAAAGCCGCGATCTACCGCACCGCACCCGACTCGCGCGTGCTCCGGAGCCTCATCGACGCCGCGAAGAACGGCAAGCAGGTCGCCGTGATGGTCGAACTGAAAGCCCGCTTCGACGAGGAGAACAACCTCCGCTGGGTCAAGCGCCTCGAGGAGGAGGGGATCCACGTCGCCTACGGCTCGATCGACCTGAAGACCCACAGCAAGGTCGCGCTGGCGGTCAGACAGGAGAACGACGACGTCCGCATCTACTCCCACGTCGCGACCGGGAACTATCACTCGGGGACGGCGAAGGGATACGTCGATCTCGGCCTGTTCACGGCCGATCCGGACGTCGGACAGGACATCGTCCGCCTGTTCAACTCCTTCACTGGCCACTCCCGACAGCAGGAGTACCGAAAGCTGCTGGTCGCCCCCGAGACGCTTCGATCGCGCATCTGTGAACTCATCGACCGCGAGATCGAACACGCCGAGGCGGGCGACGGCGGCCGGATCATCGCGAAGATGAACGCGCTGGAAGACCCCGGCATCGTCGAAAAACTGTACGAGGCCGGCGACGCGGGCGTCGACATCGACCTGTTCGTCCGCGACATCTGTCGGCTCCGCCCGGGCGTCGACGGGGCGACCGAGTCGATCAAGGTCCACAGCATCGTCGGTCGGTTCCTCGAACACTCGCGGATCTTCAAGTTCGGGAACGCCGGCGATCCCGCGTACTTCGTCGGCTCGGCCGACTGGATGACGCGGAACTTAGATCGCCGCATCGAAGCGGTTGCGCCGGTCGAAGATCCGGATCTACAGGCCGAACTCGACGAGATTCTCTCGGTGATGCTCTCGGACAACCGCCGGCGCTGGGTGATGCAATCGGATGGCAGTTACGTACAGCAGCGCCCCGGTGAGGAACCCGTCCGCGACACACAGGAGATCCTGATGGAGCGCGCACGGGCGCGCGACCCTGGAGAGTCGCGCAACCCCGAGCGCGAACCGCGTCGCGAACCCAACGTCGACCTCGACGAGGTCTACACCGACGAGAGCGAACTCTGATCGGTTTCGCGAGCGCTTCACGGACGGGGAACCGATAGGGATTCTCGTAACTGTTCGGAGTTCTCGCCGTACCGTCCGGCGAGAAATCTATGGAGACGTACGATAATCCCTATGAGAAGCAGCACAGAAGAACGCACCGAGCCTCGAACGCGCCGAACTACGCGTCCAGCAGTTCGACGAGCAGGCCCTTCTGGGCGTGCAGGCGGTTCTCCGCCTGGTCCCAGACGAGAGCCCGATCGGACTCTAAGACCTCGTCAGTGATCTCCTCGCCGCGGTGGGCGGGGAGACAGTGCATCACCTGCGCGTCGGAGTCTGCGAGCAGCGACTCGTTCACCTGATAGCCGTCGAAGGCAGCCAGTTTCTCGTGGCGCTGGTCCTCTTGGCCCATCGAGATCCAGACGTCGGTGTAAACGACGTCGGCGTCGTCGACGGCGTCTTTCGGGTCGTCGACGACCGTCGGCGCGTGACCGATCTCTTCGGCCTGTTCGAGCACCGCGTCGTCCATCCCGTAGTTCTCCGGCGTCGCGACCGTCAGATCCAGGCCGACCATCGCGGCCCCGATCACGAACGACTGGCCGACGTTGTTGCCGTCGCCGACCCACGCCGCCTGCACGCCGTCGAAGCCGTCGAAGGCCTCCTCGATCGTCAGCAGATCGGCGAGCGTCTGGCAGGGGTGGGCGTCGTCGGTGAGGCCGTTGACGATCGGCACGTCGGAGTACTCGGCGATTTCGAGCAGGTCTTCGTGGTCGAACAGCCGCGCCATCACAGCGTCGACGTACCGCGAGAGGACGCGCGAGGTGTCCGAGAGCGGTTCGCCGTGACCGAGCTGGATGTCGTCGGGCCCGAGGAAGATGGCGTGGCCGCCGAGCTGGGTCATCCCGGTCTCGAAGGAGATCCGGGTTCTGGTGCTCGGCTTCTCGAAGAGCATCCCCAGCGTCTGGTCGGGCAGTTGGGTGTCGTCCTCGCCGGCTTTGATGGCCGCGGCACGGTCGAGAACGGTGTGCAGTTCGTCCGTCGAGAGGTCGTCGATGTCGAGGAAGTGGTCGGTTTCGAGCATCCGGATCGTCACTCCATAAGGCGCTCGCAGACGTCCACGAGGACGTCGATCGAGCTATCGTACTCCGCGAGGTCGAGGTGTTCGTTCGGCGCGTGATCCAGGTCGGAGTCGCCGGGGCCGTAGGTCGCCATCGGACAGTCCCACGTGCCGGCGAAGATGTTCATATCGCTGGTCCCGGTCTTCCGGAGCAGCCGGGGTTCACCGCCGGCCTGCCGGATCGCGACGCGGAACGCGCGGGCGACCTCTGTCCGCGGACTCGTCATCACCGGCGGGATCGGTTTCTCCCAGTGGACGCTTCCGCGGTCGAGTTCTCCCTCCGCGACCTCCCGAATGTCGTCGATAGAGTACTTCGGTGGAACGCGGAACTGCACGTCGACGGTCGACTCGACGGCGAGGCCGTCCTCGGTGGGGCCGCCGTCGAAACGGACCGGCTTCGTCGTCACGGTGTCGAAGACGCCGTCGGACTCGTCCTCGTCGAAGAAGTCCGCGACGCTCGACCACCAGTTCACCGCCGACTGGATGGCGTTGTCTTCGGGGCGCGAGGAGTGGCCGAGTTCGCTGGTCGAGACGTACGTGCCCGAGAGGAAGCCGCGGTAGCCGAGCGTGATTCCGTCCCAGCCCGACGGTTCACCGTTGATGACCGCCTCGGGCTGGTCGCGGTTCTCCACGAGGTGCCACGCGCCGCGGGAACTGGTCTCCTCGCCGACGACGCCGACGAAGGAGACGCCGGTTTCGACGGCCGCGACGGCCATCGAGGCGAGCGGCCCCGTCGCGTCGACGCTACCGCGACCCCAGAGCACGCCGTTTTCGATCTTGACCGGGACGTCGCCCGGGACGGTGTCGATGTGCGAGGTCAAAAGCACCGAGTCGTCGGCGGGCGCGCGGACGTTGCCGATCTCGTCGATCCAGACGTCGCGGTCGTGCGCCTCGAAGAACGCCTTCAGGCGCCGAGCCGCAGCTTCTTCTTCGCCGGACGGTGAGGGGATCGAGACCAGGTCGGCCAGGAGCGCCTGGGCCTCGGTCAGCCCGTCGGTGAGGTTCTCTTCGACCTCGAAGACGTCGTGGTCGGGGACGAACGACGCCTCCGCAGACAGTTCGGCGTCGAGTTCGGCCGCGGCCTCGGTGGCCTCCTCGGGGTCGAGTTCGTGCGCCTCCTCGGTTTCGATGCCGCCCTCGCCGTCGGCTGCGACGTCCTCGCTCTCGTCGGCGTCGAGTTCGGCGCTCATCCGAGCACCTCCACGAAGGAGTCGACGAACTGGTCTGCGTGGGACTCGTCGACGACGAGCGGCGGCAGGAGGCGGACGACCGTCCGACCGGCCGGGAGCGCGAGCACCTGCTCCTGGATCGCGAGGTTCTTCAGCACGCGGTTGGCCCCGCGTTTCACCTGGACGCCGATCATCAATCCGAGGCCGCGAACCTCGCGGACGGGCAGGTCGTGTTCTTCGGTCGCAGCCCGCAGTTCGCTCTGCAGGTACTCGCCGACCTGTGCGGCGTGGCCGGGGACGTCCTCCTCGACGATGGTGTCGAGCGTGGCGTTGGCGGCCGCACAGACCACCGGGCCGCCGGAGAACGTCGAGCCGTGGTTGCCGGGGTCCTCGGCGATCCAGTCTTTCACGAGCGTCGCGCCCAGCGGCAGGCCGTTGGCGATACCTTTCGCCGAGGTGAGGATGTCGGGTTCGACGCCGACGCCCTCGCAAGCCCACAGGTCGCCGGTGCGGCCGACGCCAGTCTGGATCTCGTCGAAGACGAGCGCCGCGCCGGCCTCGTCTGTCACCTCGCGGGCGCGTTCGAGGTACTCAGTAGCGGCGGGGTGGATGCCACCTTCGCCCTGCACCGGTTCGAGGAAGAGCGCGGCGGTCTTCTCGTCGACCGCCTCAGCGAGCGCGTCGGCGTCGCCGTAGGGGACGAACTCCACGTCGCCCGCCAGCGGCTCGAAGGGCTTCTTGTACTTGTCCTTCCAGGTCATTGCGAGCGCGCCCATCGTCCGGCCGTGGAAGCCGCGCTTGGTCGCGACGATCTTCGAGCGGCCGGTGGCCGAGCGGGTGAACTTCATCGCCGCCTCGTTGGCCTCTGTCCCGGAGTTACAGAGCCAGACGTTGTCGATGTCGCCGGGTGCGAGCGTCGCCAACTTCTGATAGAGTTCCGTCCGGACTTCGACCGGATACGACGCCTGCACGTAGGTCAGCCGCGCGGCCTGCTCTTGGACCGCCTCCGTGACGGCCGGATGGGAGTGACCAAGCGCGGCGACGGCGTAAGAGGCCCCGAAGTCGAGGTACTCGGTGCCGTCGGGGCTGTAGAGGTACGCGCCCTCGCCGGACTCGATCTGGATCGGCTTCTCCGAGAAGACGAAGCCGCCAGTCATTGTGCCACCTCCGCGTCGTCGCTCGCGACGGCGCTCGCGTCGATGTGCGTGCCGCCGCCGGCGAGCGCCGAGAGGATCGGCTCGTCGGCGTTGGCGTCCGCGACGATGACTGTCACGGCGCCGCCGTCGAGGGCTTCTTTCGCCGCCATCACTTTCTTCGTCATAAATCCTTCCGCAGCGTCTTTCAGCGCGTCGAACTCAGCGGGTGTCGCCACCGACTCGATGAGCGTCGACGCGTCGTCGGGGTCGGCGTAGATGCCTTCGACGTCCGTGAGGACGACTAATTCGGCGCCGAGCGCGCCGGCGACCGCCGCGGCAGCGCGGTCGGCGTCGGCGTTGACCGCGACGCCGTCGTCGGCTAGCATCGGGACGGTGACGACTGGCGTGTAGCCGTCCTGCAGGAGCGTTTCGAGCAGGCCGGCGTTCACGCCGGTGATCTTCCCCGAGTGGTCGCCGCGCTTGATCTTCTTCTTGCCGTCTTCGATCACGCGGACGGCCGACTTGCGCGGACCGGTCAGGAGGCCGCCGTCGACACCCGAGAGACCGAGCGCGTCGACGCCGGCGTCGCGGAGGGTGACGGTGAGGTCGGTGTTGAGTTTGCCGGGCATCACCATCGAGAACACCTCCATCGTGCGCTCGTCGGTGAAGCGACCGACGACACCGCTCGGCGTCTCGACGTAGGTGGGCTCTTCGCCCAGTTCTTCGAGCGTGTCGTCGACGGCGGTCGAGCCGCCGTGGACGACGACGACCTGGCGGTCGTCTTCGACGAGGGCCGCGACGTCCGCAACTGCGCCGGCGGGGTCGACGGCGCGTGCGCCACCGACCTTCACGACGACCGGCGGACGGGCCTCGCTCCGGCCGCCGTCAGTTCGGAGCGGTCGCTCGGCGGCCGACTCGTGGGAGCCACGAGCGGACCCGCGCGTGTCGCGGGCGTCCGGCGTCTGGCGCGCGTCGCGTGTGTCGTCGTGTGTGTGGTCTTCGTTCGTCATCGTCAGGGTGCTCCGACGGGGTGGAGGCCGGTGAACTCCAGACCGGCGGTCTCCTCGATCCCGAGGGCGATGTTCGCCGCGTGGACGGCCTGGCCGGCCGAGCCTTTCATCATATTGTCGATCGCCGAGAAGACGACCAGCCGGCGGTTTCCGGGGTCGACCTCGAAGCCGACTTCGCCGTAATTGGTCCCGGCGACCGCCTTCGGTTCCGGATAGCGGTAGACGCCGCCACCGCCGGCGACGGTCCGCATAAACGGCTCCTCGGCGTAGGCGTCGCGGTAGGCGCTCCAGAGGTCGCCCTTCGAGACGGGCTCGTTCGGGAACAGGTGACAGGTCGCGCTCGCGCCGCGGGTCATATCCACGGCGTGAACGGTGAACGACACCGAGAGGCCGAGAAACTGCTCGATCTCGGCCTCGTGACGGTGGCCGGTCGGCGCGTACGGGCGGACGATGCCCGAGCGCTCGGGGTGACTGGAGGCGTCGCCGCCGCCGGCGCCACCTTCCGAGGAGCCGACCTTCACGTCGACGACCGCCTGTTCGTCGCCCGCGAGGATGCCGGCGTCGAAGAGCGGCTTCAGGCCGAGGATCGTCGCCGTGGCGTTGCAGCCGCCGGAGGCGATCAGTTCGGCGCCGGGGAGGTTCTCGCGGTTGATCTCCGGCAGCGCGTACTCCGCGTCGTCGAGGTACTCGGGACAGACGTGGCCGTCGTACCACTCGTCGTACTGTTCCTCCGTGTCGAGGCGGAAGTCCGCCGAGAGGTCGACGACGGTGTCGGCGGCGTCGCGGAACGCGTCGATGTGCTCCATCGAGACGCCGTGTGGCGTCGCCGCGAAGAGCACGTCCACGGATTCGAGGTCCTCCGGCGAGGTGAACCGAAGATCCATCTCGCGGAGGTTCGGGTGGACGTGGCCGACGGTCTTGCGCTCTTTCGAACGGCTCGTCGCCTGCACGACGTCGAACTCGGGGTGCTGATAGAGCAAGCGGAGCAGTTCGCCGCCGGTGAAGCCCGAGCCGCCGACGACGGCGGCCGTGTAGTCGGGGTCTGCGTCAGTCGCGTCAGCGTTCATACGCTCGCCTCGGTTTCCGTCGCTACCTTGTTTTCGATCCAGTCGACGACCTGTGCGGGCACGTCGACGTCGACGGCGTCGTTGAGCGCCTTGAACTCGACGGTGTGGTTGACCTCGTGGACGGTGTAGTCCTCGCCCGTCTCCATCAGGTCGACGCCGAGCAGGCCGCCGCCGACGGCGTCGGAGGCGGCCGCAACGAGTTCGCGGGCGCGGTCGTCGAGGTCGAACGCCTCGACCTCTCCGCCCTTCGCGGCGTTGGTCAGCCAGTGGTCCGACGAGCGGGTCATCGCGGCGATCGGTTCGCCGTCGACGGCCAGCACGCGGATGTCGCGGCCGGGCTTCTCGACGAACTCCTGGACGTAGAACACCTTGTGCTCGTAGTGACCGAGCGTCGCCTTGTGTTCGAGGATGGCTTCGGCGGCCGACCGGGAGTCGACCTTCGCCATCAGGCGTCCCCACGACCCGATGACGGGCTTCAGCACGCAGGGGTAGCCGAACTTCTCGATCGTCTCCAAGGCGCTGTCGGTGGTGAACGCGACTTCGGTGTTCGGCGTCGGGACCCCGGCTCGTTCCAGCGCGAGGCTGTTTTTCACCTTGTCCGCGCAGACGTCCGCGGTGTGTGCGGAGTTGACGACGGGGACGTCGTAGGCGTCGAGGAACTGCGTGGTGTAGATACTCCGGCTGGTCGCCAGACAGCGGTCGACGACGATGTCGACGCCGTCGAGCGACGCCGGCGGTTCGGAGATGTTGAACTGCTCTTTCCGGACGTCGATCTTCTCTATCTCGTGTCCGCGCTCGCGAAGCTCCGAGAGGAGGAGCTTCTCGTCTCGCCGGATCCGGGAGTAGAGCAGCCCAACCTTCATTTCACTCGCCCCAGTCCTCTTCGAGCTCGGGGGCTTCTTCGAGTGTTACGGGATCGACCGAGACGACTTCCAGCTCCGCGCCGGTCGCGGGGCTGTCGACGATCTCGCCGACTTCGACGTCGGCGGGAATCTCGATCTCCTCTCCGGTGAGCGGATCTTCTGCGGTGATGGTCTCTGCCATACTCGTCGGTGGGCGAGGAAGAGCCTTAAACCCATCGAAAGTATCGAATAAATTAACTAAGCAGCGAAACCACTAACGGCGTGGAACAGTCGATCAGTCCGCCCGTGTGAAATCTATGTCTGATTTCATATGTTATCGTCCCCGTGAGGGGACCGTCGCGGCGAGCGTCGCAGATGGGGGCCGGGGACCCGCCAGTCGCCTGGCTCACACATAGTGGGCCACCTCCGTCTGGAGCGTCTCCGTGGCGTCCTCAAGCGCGTCGCCGCGCTCTTCGAGTGCTGTCTGGTCGGCATCGATTCCGGCCTCGGACCCGTCGAGCTGTGACGCCACCGCTTCGGGTGCCGGCCCGCCGACGGAGTCGCGGCTCGCGACGCTCTGGACGGGATCCAGCGCCGCTTCGACGCGCTCGCGGCTCACGTACTCGAACAGGGACTCGCCGAGCACGTCCGCTGCGACCGCGTCAAGTGTTGCGAGGTCGGGCGTCTCGCCGTCGGCGCGCTCTGCGGCCGCGGCGAGCACCTCGTGGGCGGTGCGGAACGGGACGCCGGCCATCGCGAGCGCGTCCGCTACGCCCGTGGCCGTCGAGAAGCCCGCGCCGGCCTCGGCTTCGAGCGTCTCGGCGGGCCACTCGGCAGTGGCGACCGCGCCGGCGGCGACGGCTGTCGCTTCGGAGACGGCGTCGACCGTCTCCCAGGCGTGCGGCGTCGCGCGCTGGAGGTCGCGGTTGTACGCCCGCGGGAGCCCCTTCAGCGTCGTCAAGAGACCCGTGAGGCCGCCGACGGCGTCGCCCGCGACCGCGCGCACCAGTTCTAAGGTGTCGGGGTTGACCTTCTGGGGCATAATCGAGGACGTCGAGGAGTACTCGTCGGCCAGGTCGACGAACCCCTTGTTCGCGAAGATCACCAGATCCTCCGCGAGGCCCGATACGGTGGTCGCGTGCGTCGCGAGCGCCGCCGTCGTCTCCGCGAGGAAATCTCTCCCCGCCGACGCGTCCATCGAGTTCTCGACGACGCCGTCGAAGCCGAGCAGGTCCGCCGTGCGCTCGCGGTCGACGTCGAACGGCGTGCCGGCGAACGCCGCCGCGCCGAGCGGCGAGCGGTTCGTCCGGTCGTAGGCGTCGAGCAGGCGCGCAGTGTCGCGGGCGATCGCCGACTCGTAGGAGAGCAGGAAGTGCGCGACCGTCGTCGGCTGTGCGGGCTGGAGGTGCGTGTAGCCGGGCATCACGGTGTCGACGTGCGCCGCGGCGGTCTCGACGAGCGCCTCGCGGAGCGCGATCGTCGCCTCGATAGCGTCGAGGAGGTCCGCACGCAGGCGGTAGCGGATGCAGGTTGCGACCTCGTCGTTCCGACTGCGGGCGGTGTGCATCTTCCCGCCGTCGGGGCCGACGCGGTCGACGACGGCCGTCTCGATCGCCTCGTGAACGTCCTCGCCGTCGGGGAGCGCGCCGTGGCCCGCCGACTCGACGTCGTCGAGCGCGGCGAGGATCTCGCCGGCGACGTCGTCGCCGATGATCTCCTGCTCGGCCAGCATCACCGCGTGCGCGCGGTCGACAGCGAGGTCCGCCGCGAAGATGCGCTCGTCGGCCGCGAGGCTGGACATAAAGCCGCGGGCGGGGCCGCCGCTGAAGCGGTCGCGCCGGACGACGCCCGAGGCGTCTGTGTCGCCGTCTCCCGTCTCCTCCGCGCCTGTCATTGTCTATTCGGAGTCGTTCTTCTTCGCCTTCGCAGCGGCCGTCGCGGCGTTCGCGAGGCGGGACTGGAAGCCGTGGTACTTCGCGACGCCGGTGGCGTCCTTCTGGGTGATGTCGCCGACGCCGGAGGTGTTGAACGAGGCGGCGTCCTCGGAGTAGGCGGCGTACTCGGACTCGCGGGCGACCGGGCGGGCCTGTCCGCCCTGGAACTTGATCGTCACCGTGCCGGTGACGCGCTCTTGCGTCTCGTCGATGAAGCCTTCGAGCGCGCCGACGAGCGGGTGGTCGACGAGGCCCTCGTAGCCCTTCTGGGCCCATTCGTTGTCGATGCTGCGCTTGAAGTCGCGCTCGTCTTTCGTGAGAACGAGCTGTTCGAGCGCCTCGTGGGCGGTGAGCAGCGTCGTCGCGGCCGGGTGCTCGTAGTTCTCGCGGACCTTCAGGCCGAGCATCCGGTCTTCCATCATATCCGTGCGGCCGACGCCGTGTTTACCGGCCTGCTCGTTGAGCGTGCGGATGAGTTCCGTCGGGGAGAGTTCCTCGCCGTCGAGCGCGACGGGATAGCCGTCCTCGAAGGTGATCTCGACGAGTTCGGTCTCGGTGGCGTTCGCGGGGTCGTCGGTCCACTCGTAGATGTCTTCCGGCGGGACGTGGGCGGGGTCTTCCAGCTGTCCGCCCTCGACGGAGCGGCTCCAGAGGTTCGTGTCGATCGACCAGATGCCGGAGTTGCCGGACTGGACGGGCAGGTCGTGTTCCTCGGCGTACTCCTGCTCCCACTCGCGGGTGAGTTCGAGTTCGCGGATCGGCGCGACGACGTCGAGGTCGGAGGCGCGCCAGACGGCCTCGAAACGGAGCTGGTCGTTACCTTTGCCGGTGCAGCCGTGTGCGAGTGCGTCACAACCCTCGGCCTCGGCGACGTCGAGAATCTCGTTGGCGATGACCGGGCGCGCAAGCGCCGTGCCGAGCGGGTAGCCCTGATACGTCGCGTTCGCGCGAACCGAGTCGAAACAGAGGTCCGCGAACTCCTCTTTGGCGTCGACGACGTGCAGGTCGAGTCCGTGCGCGTCGGCGGTCTCCTGTGCCTCCTCGAACTCCGATTCCGGCTGTCCGACGTCGACGGTGACGCCGACGACCTCGTCGTAGCCGTACTCCTCTTGGAGGAGTGAAACGCATACTGTGGTGTCGAGTCCGCCGGAGAACGCGAGTGCCACGCTTGTCATATACATCCGAGTCCGGCTCTCTCCCGTATAAATTACACGGTTTGAGTGTTAGAAATTAAATCGTAGAGATGCCTATAGAGACGCTGGTCGCTTTTCAGTTGAGTTCGCTGCAACGTGGAGGTGAGGTAATAGTGGGCCTAGCAGGCCCGTCGTCGCGGTCGTCGCGCGGCGTCGGCGGTCTCGACGGGGAACGCGGAGAAAAGCGTCGAGACGGCCGCAGTATCGACTCTCGATTGGACGCGAGCGGTCGGCAGCGAGAGCCGCGTCATTGTAACACCACACCAATCCCGCCGCACTAAACGTTTTCGGGACAGGTCTGTGACTGGAGCGGCTCAGACCACCTCGAACGGCGGGTAGTAGATCCGCGGTTCGTCGGCGTCGGGGTCCGCGGGGACCGTCGTCAGCGGGCCGCCCGCCACAGCCTTTCCCGCCGCCGCAACGGCGAGCACCATCGAATCGAGGAGGTCGTCGCGGCCGGCGTCACTCAGCGGATAGTCCTCTCGCGCCTGCTCGTATGCGTCTTCCGCGCCGTCGAGCGCGTCGGCGAGAAGCGACCGCCGGAGGCGACGTCCGCGCGCTGAGGACTTGGCGTACGCGATCGGTTGCCTGTTCAGCGCGGCAAAGCAGAGCTCTGGGTGGGCCTCGCGGATCCGCCCGTCGTAGTCGTCGCCGACGACGCTCGCAACCTCCCGGATCTTCGCGCCGATGTAGAACGCCTGCCGTGAGAGCCCGTGGCCGACGTCGTCGCGGTGGGTCTCACTCGCGGTCTCGTAGTCGTCACAGTCGATCGCGGCCGCGCTGGGTGGGTAGAACACAGAGATCCCACGGCAGCCGAGCAGGTTGCTGGCGTCCTCGTCGCAGCGGCGCCGACTCGTCGTCGGCAGGCCGATCGGGATGTCGACGAGAATTCGCTCGGCGTCCGCATACGTGTCGGCGACCGCCGCGAAATCTCGATGCGTCTCGATTCGTGCGTCGTCGCGGTCGAGCACCGTCGCGACCCAGCCAGCGAGGCAGGCGTCGACGCCGACGACGGGCGAGCGTGCAGCCATTTACCGACTGCTCTCGCGCCGGTGACGAAAGCCTGCTGGCAAAAATAGGCGTCAGAAGTCAGCGTGCGGCCAGGCGCGTTCGATCAGTCCTGCGACGGCGTCGGAGCGCTGCATCAGCACTGTCCCGAGCGCGCTCATCACGAGCACGTAGCCGACGGCGAGCGCGGGGATCGTCTCCTGCATCACCGGCGTCGACCCGCCGGCAGCGAGGGCGGCGATGACGAGCGAGAACTCCCCGCGCGGCACTAGCCCGAGGCCGGTCCGGAGCGAGCGCCGCCTCGAAAGCTCGTACGCGCGGCCGCCCAGATAGCCCGAGAAGACTTTCGAGGGCGTCGTCAGCAGGATCGCCGCCGCGAGCGGGACGGCGACGCCGCCGAGCAGTCGGGGATCGGTCCCGACGCCGATCCAGAAGAAGAAGACGGCCGCGAAGACGTCCCGAACGGGCGTGAGTTGGCGCTCGATACGCTCGCGGTGCCCGCTGGTCGAGAATCCCATCCCGACGAAGAAGGCCGCGACGGCCTCGCTCACACCCAGCGCCAGCGCGAGGCCGGCGACGGGGACGACCACGGCGAGTGCCCGAATCACGAACGCTTCGTTCTCGGAGACGTCGAGGACCCGGACGAAGAACCCGGTTCCGTACTGCACGACGACTAGCAGGAGCCCGAGAAAGCCGAAGGCGACGACGAGCGAACGGCCGACGCCGCCCAGCCCGCCGACCGCTTCAGTGCCAGCCCCGGTCGCGACCGCGCCGCCCGAGCCGCCGAGGACCAGCGAGGTGACGACGGCGAGATACACGGCGATGAACAGGTCCTCGAAGACGAGCGTTCCGAGGACCGGCTCGGCCTCCTCGTTGGCGATCCACCCGAGGTCGATCAGCGTCTTCGTCACGATGGCCGACGAGGAGATGTAGACGATCCCGCCGAGCAGCAGCGCCTCGACGAACGACCAGCCGAGTGCGAGGCCGATCGCGACGCCCAGCGGGAGGTTCACGACGACGTCGATTAGGCCCGCACGAGTGATCTTCGTGCGCGCGGCCAGCAGGCGCCCGAGGCTGAACTCCAAGCCGAGAAAGAACAGGAGGAGAACGATCCCGATCTCCGCGAGGACGGTCAGCAGTTCGCCGTTCGGCACGTACGGCAGGCCGACGCGACCGGCGACGAAGGGGCCGGCGAGCATCCCGCCGACGACGTACAGCGGGATGACCGAGAGGCCGGTGCGGAGCGCTACCGCGCCCGCGACCGCGAGGACGACGAACACCTCCCCGAGTTCGAGCAGCCCGGCAGCCATTATTCGCCCGTGACGCGCGCCTCGAACGCGTCGCAGTTCTCTCGCGTGCCCACGATCACGAGCGTGTCACCCGCGCGGACTGTCGTCTCGCCGCCCGGCGAGGGGATGACCTCATCGGCGCGCTCGATGGCGACGACGGACGCCCCCGTCTCCTGCCGGAGGTTCGAATCGCCGAGCGTCCGGTCGACGATCGGCGAGTCCGCGCCAACTTCGACCCACTCCAAGAGCGTGTCGCCGCCGAGCAGCGTCTCGATGCTCTCAGAGCGGACAGGCTGAAAGTACGCGCCCTCCAGAATCGTGCCGATCTGTCGGGCTAACTGATCCGAGAGCTCGAAGAGCTTCTCGGAGTCGCTCTCGGGCGTCGGCCGCAGAAACACCTCGCGCCGCCCCTCGTTGTGGGTCACGACGACGAGCTGTGAGCCGTCCGGGAGGTCGATCTCGTGTTTCTTGCCGACGCCGGGGAGGTCGCTCTCGTAGACGGTCACGGTACGCGATTCGGCGGCTGTGTACAAAAATCGTCGTGGGAAGTAGCCATACGGTCGGTGAGGTGCCCGTCCCGCAGGGCCGTCGGTCAGGCGAAGACCGGTGTGGCCCCGGCGACAGCCAAGAGTGCGCCGGCAGCGACGGCCGCGACCGGCGGAATCGAGAGGTTGTCGTCGACGACGTAGCCGGCGATCACCGGCTTGAATCCGTCCGCGACGGTCGCCCCGAGCGCGGCCGCCACGGCTGCCGCACCGCCGACCGCGACGCCCGCGACCGGGACGAGAAACGGAACCGAAACGAGCAGGCAGACCGCGAACATCGCCCCGAGCGTCCGCAGTCGCTTCGGTTCACCGGCCTCTCTAGTCGTCCCGAGCAGCCCCGAAACGGGGTCGCCGACCGTCAGCATCAGCGTCGCCGGGACGCCGATGTGCGGCGCGAATACGAGCACCACGGCGGTGACGCTGAACATATACAGCGCGTACCCCGCGACGTTCGTCTGCTCGTAGGAGCGAGTGAGTTCGTCGTAGACCGCCCAGTCGAGACCGACCACGAGTCGGAAGAACTCCAGCACGGCCGCGGTCACAGAACAGAGGATCATCACGAGGCCGAACTGCGACCACGACACGAATCCGAGTATGTAGAGCAGCGGGAGGCCGGTCCCGCTCGCGTGGACGAGACGGCGCTTTAGCTCGCTCGCCGACGGACGAGGGAGCGATTCGACGGGCGATGCGGACACCGTCTACGCGTCCGCGCCCGGCGCGACGAGTTCGTACGCCTCGACGAGGTCGTCGAAGGTCCGCTCGCCGCTCTCGACGGTCCGGAGTTCCGCGACGAGGTCGTCGATCGGGACGCGGATCTGCCGGGCAGTGTCGCGCTCGCGGATGGTGACGCTGTCGGGACCCTCTCCTTCGAGGCCGTCGCGGTCGACGGTGACGCAGAAGGGCGTCCCGACCTCGTCCTGGCGTCGGTAGCGCCGGCCGATACTGCCGGAGTCGTCGTAGACGACGCTGAAGCCGGATTCCCGCAGGTCGTCGACGATCGCCTGTGACCGGTCGACGAGTTCCTCGACGTTCGAGACGAGCGGGAAGACGCCGACGTCCGTCGGCGCGACCGTCGGCGACAGCGAGAGGTACGAGCGCGTCTCGCCGTCGACCTCGTCCTCGTTGTAGGCGTGCGCCAAGAGCGTGTAGACGGTCCGGTCGACGCCGAAGGAGGGCTCGATGACGTGCGGCGTGATGTGCTCGCCCGAGACCGTCTGCTCCTCGACGCGGAAGTTCGCCACGTCGGCGTCGACGGTCTTCGTCTCGCCGCCGACCGTGACCGACACCTCCTCGTCTTCGAACGCCGAGGGGTCGCGTTCGGCCAACTCTTCGAGCGCCGACTGCACGTCGGCGGCGGCCCCGCCGAACTCCGGCCCGAGGACGCTCATATCCGGTTCGACGACCGCGCGCTCGACCGTCTTCGGCTCGTCGAACTGCCGGAAGATGGTGAAGTCGTCGTCGCTGTGTTCGCCGTGCTTCGAGAGGTCGTAGTCGCCCCGGTAGGCGAAGCCGGCGATCTCGATCCAGTCGCCGTCGACCTCGCTCTCGGCGTCCCAGCAGTCCGCCGCGTAGTGGGCGCGCTCGCCCGCGAGGTGCTGACGGAACCGGAAGCGGTCCATATCGACGCCGACGCGCTCGTACCACTCCTGGGCGATCCCGACGAAGTAGCCGATCCACGGGTCGCCGATGATCTCCTCGTCGACCGCCTCGCCGACGGTCGTCTCGACGTACTCGCCGTCGTCGGCCTGCTGTTCGGTCGCCGGGTACAGCGTCACCTCGACGTCTTCGACCGAACTGAGGTCGGGTTCGTCGCGCTCGGGGTCGACGAACTGCTCCAGTTCGGCCTGCGTGAACTCCCGCGTGCGGACGATGCTCTTCCGCGGTGAGATCTCGTTGCGGTACGCCCGGCCGATCTGCGTCGCGCCGAACGGCAGGCTGTTTCGCGCGTACTCCTTGATGCGCGGGAACTCGACGAAGATGCCCTGCGCCGTCTCCGGTCGGAGGTAGCCCGGGGTCGAGGAGCCGGGGCCGATGTTCGTCTCGAACATCAGGTTGAAATCCTCGACGGGCTCGCCCGCGAGGTGCGCGCCGCAGTTCGGACACTGGAGGTCGTGCTCCTCGATCAGCGCCTCGACCTCCGCGATCGGCAGCGACTCGGCGTCTTCGATGTCGGTCTCGTCTTCGATCAGGTGGTCCGCGCGGTGGGACTCGCCGCACTCGGGGCACTCGACGAGCATATCGTCGAAGCCGTCGAGGTGGCCCGACGCCTCGAAGACGGGCTCGGGCATAATCGTCGGCGCCTCGATCTCGAAGTTACCCTCCTGGACGGTGAAGCGGTCGCGCCAGGCGTCTTCGACGTTCGACTTCAGCGCCGCGCCCTGCGGACCGAACGTGTAGAACCCCGCCGCGCCGCCGTACGCGCCGCTCGCGCCGAAGAAGTAGCCGCGGCGCTTGGCCAGTTCGGCGAGTCGCTCGCCTTCGGTCTGCTCCTCGCTCATCACAGTGCCTCCAGGAGGTCGATGTCGCGAACGATGCCGACGAGTTCGTCGCCCGCGACGAGGGGGATCTGTTCGATGTCCTCGGTGATCATCGCTTGTGCGATCTCGACGCCGGGCTTGCGCGTCGAGACGGTCACGAGGTCCTCAGACATAAAGGTCGAGACCGGCTCGGTCGGCAGCTCGACGTTCCGCGTCGGGATGTAGCGCTTGCCGATGGCTTTGATACCTTCCCACATCCACTCGTCGTCCTGGCCGGCGACCGAGTCGCCGGTGTCGTCTTCGCCCTCGACGACGCGGGCGACCTCGATGATGTCGACTTCGGTGAGGATGCCGTTCATCCGTCCCTCGTCGTCGAGACAGACCGCGTAGGGGACGTTCGCGTAGAAGATCTCGCGCTCGGCGACCGGGAGCGGCGTCCCGTCGTAGGTCGTGTTCACGTCCTCGGTCGCGACGTCGCCGGCGGTCGCCTCCAGTTCGACCTCGCCGCGGGCGATGGCGTGGACGACGTCGGTGACGGTGAAGATGCCTTCGAGTTCGCCGTCGACGACGGGGACGCGCCGGGTTCCGGCGTCGATCATCAGATGCGCCGCGTCCACGACGCTCGTGTCGGCGGTGACCGTCGGGACGTCCCGCATCAAGACCGCGAGCTGGTCCTCGTCGGGGCGTTCGATCAGTTCCTCGCGAGAGACGAGTCCGCGGTACTCTTCGCCGTCGTCGGTCTGCTTGACCACCGGCACCGAGGAGAAGCCGCGCTCTTGGATGTACTCCAACACGTCATCGCGAGTCCCCGGAAGTTCGACAGTAACAACGTCCTCACGGGGAGTCATCGCGTCGGCAACGTTCATACGGCGCTTTACTGTGCCACACCTCTTGTACTCTTTGAAGGCCTGTCCGGAAGCGCCCACGCGCTGACCGCTCGCACACAGTCTCAGTCGGCCAGTACCGACTCGTCGACGTCCGCGACGTCGTCGTGGCCGACGAGCCCCAGCCCCAGGTCCAGATCGGCGAGGAAGTTCTCACAGACGGTGCGGACGCCGTCGGCCCCGTCGAGAGCCAATCCGTACACGAACGGGCGGCCGAGCAAGACGGCGTCAGCGCCGAGCGCGAGCGCCTTCAGCGCGTCCGCACCGCGTCGGATCCCGCTGTCGAACAGAACATCGACCTCGTCGCCGACGGCGTCGGAGACCGCCGACAGTTGTTCGATGGCTGCGACCGCACCGTCGACCTGGCGGCCGCCGTGGTTCGAGACGACGACGCCGGCTGCACCTGCCTCGACCGCTCGCTCGGCGTCCGCGGGATGGAGAATGCCTTTCGGCACGACAGGGAGATCGCTGTACTCACAGAGCCACGCGAAGTCGTCCCAGGTGAGCGAGGGATCGCTGAACACCTCCAGGAATTCGTTGACGGCCGCGACCGGATTCTCCTCGACGTCGCCGTCGACGCGCGACTGGAACGTCGGATCCGAGAAGTAGTTCGCGACGCCATCGCGGTCGAGGAAGGGGAGGTAGCCGCGCTGCATATCCCGCTCGCGCCAGGCGAGCATCGGCGTGTCGAGCGTGACGACGAGCGCCTCGTAGCCGGCTTCCGTCGCCCGATCGACGAAGCTCTTCACGAGGTCGCGGTCCGCGCTCCAGTACAGTTGGAACCACCCGGGCGCGTCGCCGAGTTCCTCGCGGATGCCCTCCATCGTCGTCGACGCCGCCGAACTGGAGATCATCCCCAGACCCAACTCGCGGGCGGCGCGGGCACTCGCCCGCTCGCCGTCCTCGTGGATGATCGACTGGACGCCGACCGGCGCGAGCATCACGGGGTGGTTCAGTTCGGTGCCGCAGACCGTCGTCGAGAGGTCCCGCTCGCTCACGTCCCGGAGCATCCGAGGGAGCAAGCGGTACTGGCGGAACGCTTCGCGGTTCCGGTCGACGGTGTCCTCGCCGCCCGCGCCGCCGGCAACGTAGTCGTACGCTTCGTCGGAGAGCGCCTCCAGTGCGGCAGCCTCCAGATCATCGAACGACATCGGGATGTCCGGCGTGTCTGCGGTCTCCGAGAACAGTTGCGCCTGGCGACGCGGCCCGGGTTGGGACGGGAGTTCGTCAGTCATACTTGCTGCGTGTTGGCATATCTGTATATAATTTACCTGATGGTTGTTAGGTGTCCGCACACTACCACACGCTCCGTAGTGTCGAGTTGCTTGGTAAGTCCTATCATACCAATCGGAGCCGGAGTACCATTCGTCGACCCTCGAGCGGTAGATGTGCATTATCGTGCTCTTTCAGACCGAAAAATATACACATCCGTGGATTCCGTCACGACACCGATCCGACGGGTTTATGTATGGATGAGACACACTCACAAACATGACGCCGAATGCGACGGCCGCAGCGTCCGACGCGTCGCGCGCCGAGGTGATGGCCTCGGTGGACTCCACTCCCGCTCAATCGGAGTTCATTATCGCGGACATTTCCCGCGATGATGCGTGGCTTTCGATGCGAGTATCGGAGGCGCCGTCGCTCGACGAGTGGGCCTGACAGGCCACTTCGCAGTCGCAGTAGCTTTCAGCGCTTTTTCGCAATCGGGCCGGTCGAGAGCGACAGTCCCGCGTCACTCGTCGGCAGGGTCGAAGACGTCCTCGATGCGACATTCGAAATAGCCGGCGAGCGCGAACGCGAGTTCGAGTGACGGGTCGTAGCGCCCGCGTTCGACGGCGTTTATCGTCTGGCGAGTGACGCCGACTGCCTCGGCCAGTTCGGCCTGGCTGATTCCCGCGCGCTCGCGCCGCTCGGGGAGGTCGTTTTTCATACGCGCCGCCGAGCGACGAGCAGGAGGACGCCGTACGCACCGTAGACGACCGGAACGGTCAGAGCAATTGGCGTCAGCCACGTCGGCCAGGTGGTATATCCGAGAGCCACGAGGGCCGTCAGCGTCGGGAAGAAAACCGCTGAGGCCCACCCGAAGAGCGCGAGCGTCCACCCGGCGGCGCGCTCGTGGGTCCGCTCGTCGCGCTCGTCGAACAGCGTGCCCGCGTAGCTCACCCGGAGGTACCCCGCCGCACCGAGGAACGCGACGAACCCGACGACCCCGAGGAGCGGCCGGTCCAGAGCGATGAGCACGCCCAGCGCGAGTCCCGATAGTCCCGAGAGGACACCGTGTGCACGTCGATACGACCGTTCCGAAGCAGCGGTTGTCGACATCGTCTCTGTCATCGTGATCACGCGAGCTGTGTAAAGCTCGCTTTACAGTAAAGGATGCTTTACACTGATACCTAAATATACCGGTCGGCGAGCGCCGGGTGTCGGCAGCGCCGAGGGCGGATGCGAACACAGTGAGGTTTTTGTCCGCGTCTCCCGAGCAACGGAGTATGCACTACCGCGAGGTCGATGCGAGCCGGGAGTTCCTGCTTCGGCTCGAGACGGGAGCCGACTGGCGCACCGAGATCGAGGAGTTCGCCGCCCTCGAAGAGATCGACGCCGCGTGGTTTCAGGCGATGGGCGCCGTTCAGGACGCCGAGGTGTGGTTCTACGATCAAGAAGACAAAGAGTACCACTCGGTAACGTTCGACGAACCGCTGGAAGTGGCAGCCTGCGTCGGCAACGTCTCTTACCTCGACGGCGAGCGCTTCGCACACACCCACGCCGTCCTCTCGCGGCCCTCCGGGCAGTCGCTCGCGGGGCACCTCAACGCCGCGACGGTCTTCGCCGGCGAGGTGTACCTCCGGGCGTTCGAGGAGGGACTCGAACGGGAGCACCACGAACTGACTGATCTGGACCTCTGGCTGTAGCCGTGCGCGAGGACGACGAACGGTACTTCGAGCGGATCGAATCCCGTCTCGACGAGGCGTTCGACCGCGCAGAGCGCGCCAAAGGCCGCGGCTACGACCCCGAGCCCGAGGTCGAGATTCCGGTCGCGAAGGATATGGCCGACCGCGTCGAGAACATCCTCGGCATCGCGGGCGTCGCAGAGCGCGTCCGCGAGCTAGAAGGACAGATGTCCCGCGAGGAGGCCGCATTGGAGCTCGTCACCGACTTCGTCGAGGGGAGCGTCGGCGACTACGACAGCCGCGCCGGGAAGGTCGAGGGCGCGGTCCGGACAGCAGTCGCGCTCCTGACCGAGGGAGTCGTCGCCGCGCCCATCGAGGGCATCGACCGCGTCGAGATCCTCGAAAACGACGACGGCACGGAGTTCGTGAACGTCTACTACGCCGGCCCGATCCGCTCGGCCGGCGGGACCGCCCAGGCGCTCTCGGTGCTCGTCGCCGACTACGCCCGCTCGCTTCTCGGCATCGACGAGTACAAGGCCCGGTCCGACGAGATCGAGCGCTACGCCGAGGAGGTCGCCCTCTACGACAAAGAGACGGGCCTGCAGTACTCGCCGAAGGACAAGGAGACGAAGTTCATCGCCGAGCATATGCCGATTATGCTGGACGGCGAAGCCACCGGCGACGAGGAGGTCTCGGGCTTCCGCGACCTCGAACGCGTCGACACCAACTCCGCCCGCGGCGGGATGTGCCTCGTCCTCGCGGAGGGGATCGCGCTCAAAGCGCCGAAGATCCAGCGCTACACCCGCGGGTTAGAGGAGGTCGACTGGCCGTGGCTCCAGGACCTCATCGACGGCACCATCGGCAAGGACGGCGCGGACGCCGACGACGGCACCGAGGGCGAAAGCGACGGAGACGACGAGTCCGCCGCAGCGGGAGACGAGGACGGCGACGCCAGCGCAGAAAGCGATGCGGCGGACGAAGACGGCGACGCGAACGAGGACGGCACGGACAGCGGCGACCCCAGTGGGCCGCCGCGCCTCGATCCCTCGACGAAGTACCTCCGTGACCTGATCGCCGGCCGCCCCGTCTTCGGCCACCCGAGCGCCGAGGGCGGGTTCCGCCTCCGCTACGGCCGCTCGCGCAACCACGGCTTCGCGACCGCCGGCGTCCATCCGGCGACGATGCACCTCGTCGACGACTTCCTCGCGACGGGGACGCAGATAAAGACCGAACGCCCCGGGAAGGCAGCCGGCGTGATCCCGGTCGACTCCATCGAGGGACCGACCGTGCGACTCGCCAACGGCGACGTGCGTCAGATCGACGACCCCGAAGAGGCGCTGGAGATCCGCAACGGCGTCGAGAAGATCATCGACCTCGGCGAGTACCTCGTCAACTTCGGCGAGTTCGTCGAGAACAACCACCCGCTCGCGCCCGCCTCCTACGTCTACGAGTGGTGGGTCCAGGAGTTCGAGGACGCCGGCGCGCCGGTACAGGCGCTCGAAGACGACCCCGGCGTCGACCTCGAACACCCGACGCCCGCAGAGGCCGACGAGTGGGCGACGACGTACGACTGCCCGCTGCACCCCGACTACACGTATCTCTGGCACGATGTTTCCGTCGAGCAGTTCGAGGCGCTCGCCGACACCATCGACAGCGGACAGGTCCGCGCTGCGGAGGCCGACGGTGGCCTCGCCGGCGCGGACGGGAGCGCCGACCGCGACGCCGGTATCGCTGACGGACGCGGGGCGAACGAGGACGGCCGCAACGACGTTCTCGAACTCCCGAACTCCGAACCCATCGCGGAGACGCTCGAACACCTCCTCGTCGAACACACCCAGCGCGAGGAGACGATCCGCCTGCCGGAGTGGCGGCTCTTGGTTCGCTCGCTCGGGGTCGAAATCGACGCCGAGACGGGCTCGCTCGAACGGACGTGGAACGCGGACGACCTCTCGTCCCGTGCCCGTGAGTGGGACGACGGCGAGAGCGCGCTCGAAGCCGCGAACGAGGTCGCGCCCTTCGACCTCCGCGAGCGCGCGCCGACGCGCATCGGCAACCGGATGGGCCGCCCCGAGAAGTCCGAATCGCGCGACCTCTCGCCGGCAGTGCACACGCTCTTTCCCATCGGCGAGGCCGGTGGGAGCCAGCGCGACGTCGGCGAAGCCGCCCGCCTCCGTGACGATCAAGGCCGGCGTGGCGTCGTCGACGTCCGCGTGGGCGACCGCGTCTGCCCCGACTGCGACACCCACACCTACCGAACGACGTGCCCGGAGTGCGGCACGCACACCGAGTCGTACTACGAGTGTGAGGAGTGCGGCCGCGTCGTCGAACCCGACGAATCGGGCCGCGTGTACTGCGAGCGCTGCGAGCGCGACGTCACGAGTCCCGAGTGGTTCTCCATCGACGTGGGCGAGGAGTACCGGGAGGCCCTCGAAGCGGTGGGCGAGCGCGAATCGGCCTACGACATCCTGAAAGGCGTCAAGGGACTCACCTCAGCGGACAAGACGCCCGAGCCGATGGAGAAGGGAGTCCTCCGCGCGAAGAACGGCGTCACGTCGTTCAAGGACGGCACGGTCCGCTACGATATGACCGACCTCCCGGTCACCGCGGTCCGGCCCGCCGAGCTCGACGTGACCGCCGCCGACTTCCGCGAACTCGGCTACGAGACGGATATCGACGGCGAACCCCTGCAGTTCGACGATCAGCTCGTCGAGCTGAAAGTCCAGGACATCGTCCTCTCGGACGGCGCGGCCGAGCATATGCTCAAGACCGCGGACTTCGTCGACGACCTCTTAGAGCAGTTCTACGACCTGCCGCCGTTCTACGAAGTCGACGACCGCGAGGACCTCGTCGGCGAACTGGTCTTCGGGATGGCACCGCACACCTCCGCCGCGGTCGTCGGCCGCGTCGTCGGCTTCACGTCTGCGGCCGTCGGCTACGCGCATCCGTACTTTCACGCCGCAAAACGGCGGAATTGCGACGGCGACGAAGACTGCGTGATGCTGCTGATGGACGGCCTGCTCAACTTCTCGAAAGACTACCTGCCCGACAAGCGCGGCGGGCAGATGGACGCGCCGCTCGTGATGTCCTCGCGGATCGATCCCAGCGAGATCGACGACGAGGCGCACAATATGGACATCGTCCGGCAGTACCCGACTGAGTTCTACGAGGCCACGCGAGAGCTCGCGGACCCAGACGACGTCGAAGACCTGATCCAACTGGGCGAAGACACGCTCGGCACCGACGACGAGTACCGCGGCTTCGACCACACCCACGACACCTCGAACATCGCGCTCGGCCCCGATCTGTCGGCGTACAAGACGCTCGGGTCGATGATGGACAAGATGGACGCCCAGTTGGAACTCTCGCGGAAACTCCGGGCGGTCGACGAGACCGACGTCGCAGAGCGCGTCATCGAGTATCACTTCCTCCCCGACCTGATCGGGAACCTCCGGGCGTTCTCACGGCAGGAGACGCGGTGTCTCGACTGCGGCGAGAAGTATCGCAGGATGCCGTTGACCGGCGACTGCCGCGAGTGCGGCGGCCGGGTGAATCTCACGGTGCACCAGGGCTCGGTGAACAAGTATATGGACACCGCCATTCACGTCGCCGAGGAGTTCGGCTGCCGGGAGTACACGAAACAGCGGCTCGAAGTCTTAGAGAAGAGTCTCGAATCTGTCTTCGAAAACGACAAGAACAAACAGTCAGGTATTGCGGACTTTATGTGAACGCACCTGTTTCGCCGGGGCCTCACGCCGCCCGATCTCCGCTCGACTCCCATTCCAACCGCCTCCACCCGCTTTTTTGCATCCGGCCGCCTCCCGCGTCGTATGAACGTTCTCGTCTTCGGCGCGGGGAGCCTCGGCACGCTGCTCGGCGGCCTGCTCGCGCGCACGCACGACGTGACCCTCGTCGGCCGCGACCCACACATCTCGGCCGTCCGCGAGTCAGGCGTCGAAATCTCGGGGGGCGTCGAGGCGCACACGCACCCGGATGCGACGACGAACGGTGCGGGGCGTGAGGCCGACGTCGCGCTCGTGACGGTCAAGGCGTTCGACACCGAGGACGCCGCCGCGGCGCTCGCGACCGGCGAGTACGAGGCCGTCTGTTCACTTCAGAACGGCTTGACCGAGGAAACCCTCGCCCGCGGGCTAGCGTGTCCGGTACTCGCCGGGACAGCGACCTACGGGGCCCGACTCGCAGGTCCCGGACACGTCGTCTGCACGGGCGTCGGGCGCGTCGTCGTGGGCAACCGAGACGGCGGGCGCCACCCCTGGGCCGAACGCCTCGGGGAGGCGTTCCGCGACGCCGACGTCCGAACGCTCGTCGCGGCCGATATGCCCCGCCGTCGCTGGGAAAAGCTCGCGGTCAACGCCGGCATCAACGCCGTCACGGCGCTCGCGCGGGTCGAGAACGGCGCGCTCGCGTCGGGGGCCGGATCGGAGACGGCGCGGCGGGCCGCTCGTGAGACGGCCCGTGTCGCCCGCGCGTCCGGCGTCGACCTCCCGACCGACCGCGCCGAAGCGGCACTGGAGACCGTCATCGACGCGACGGCGGCGAACCGCTCGTCGATGCTGCAGGACGTCGACGCCGGTCGGCGCACCGAGAGCGACGCGATCAACGGCGAAGTGGTTCGCCGGGCGGAAGAGCACGACCTGCGGGTTCCGGTAAACCGAACGCTGACCGATCTCCTCAGAGCCTGGGAAGACGGACACGGCGTGCGCTGAAAAGCTATAGTAGCATTTGCAACTGATTGCTCATCCGATCGCACGACAGCGGACGATCCGATGCGTGAAGACTTGCAAGTGCTACTATAGTACTACTCCAGATAGCCGAGGTCGCGAAGCCGCTCTTGGGCCTCGTCGTCCATCTCGTCGACGCTGTCGTCGGAGACGTCGTCGTCGAGCGCGTCGGTCCACGCACCGCCGACGGCGGACTCGAACGCGGCGAGCGTCTCGTCTGTCGCCTCGATCGCGGGGTCGTCGGCGTCGGCGAGATTTTCCGTCTCGGCGGGGTCCTCGTCGAGTCGGTAGGCCTCGTCTTCGATGCGGTCGATGCGGACGTACTTCGCGTCTGTCCGGCGTGCGGCGCGCATCCGCGAGTAGAACCGTGAATCGCTCGGGAGCGTGATGCCGGCGTCGGCCGCTTTCTCCTCCAGTTGATTCAACTCCACGACGGGCCGGGAGTACTCGACGAACGCGTAGTCGCCGTCGCCGCGCTGTCCCGGATCGCGGTCGGCGGCGTCGAGGTCCTCGAAGGCGCGATAGGAGTCGGAGACGAGCGAGCGGGTGCGATCGAGCGCGACGGCGTCTTCCGCTGGGGACGCCGGCGTGCCGCCGTCGACGTCGAGGACGTCGAGGACGGTGTGATACAGGTCGACGAGTTCGACCTGGTCCTCTCGGCGATCGGCGTCGAGCGCGGGGTGTTTGATCATCAGCGGGACGTTCACGAGCGGGTCGTACAGACAGAACTCGTGGCCGTAGAGGTCGTGTTCGCCGTGGAGTTCGCCGTGGTCCGCGCAGACGACGACCATCGTATCGTCCCACTTGCCTTCCGCTTTCAGCCAGTCGAACAGGCGGCCGAGTTGATCGTCGATGTGCGCGATTTCGGCGTCGTAGAGGCCGCGGATATCCGCCCACTCGTCGTCGCCGATGTCGCGTGCACCGGAGTTATACTCCTTGGAGTTCTGACACACTTCCGCGGAATCGACGCCCGGTGCGAACTCTTCTGCGAACTCCTCGGGCGGATGGTACGGAAGGTGTGCATCCATCAGATTGATGAACGCGAACGACTGGTCGGCGTCCGCGATGAACGACTTGGTTCGGTCGATCACTGCGGGCGTCTTCGAGTCGGCCCCCTCGCTGTCGGCGAAATACTCGTGGGCAGTGTTACCGAGGCTCACTAGCTTGTCCGCGAGCGTCCGAAGCGCCTCGTTGTCGTTCATCGCCTTCCACGCGCGAGCGAGCGGTCCCGAGAGGAACTCGCCGGGCATCACCTCGAAGAAATTGTCCTGATCGTCGAAGCCGTCAGTCAGGTGGGTGTACGGCGTGATCCACGCGTTCGAGGAGTAACAGGCGGTGTCGTAGCCCGCCGACGAGAGCGTCTGTGCCAGCGTGGTCGCACCCTCCAGATACGGGTTCTCCTGGTCCGCACCGTGCTGTGAGGGATACATCCCGGTAAAGAGAGAGGCGTGAACGGGCAGCGTCCACGGCGCGGGTGCGACGGCCTGCTCGAAGACGGTCGCCTCCTCGGCGAACTCGGCGAGGTTCGGCGTCGTCGGGCGGTCGTACCCGTACGGCGTGAGGCGGTCCTTACGGACCGTATCCATCACCACGAAGAGGACGTTCTCGGGCGATTCGATGCTCATACCCACCCTCGCAGCGAGGGCATCAAAGAGTCACCGGTCCCAGGTCGAACTCGACCCGATGGTCGGGATCAGAACGGGGCCTGGGGACCTTCGTCGCTGTCGGCGTCGTCGCCCTCGCTCGTGCTCTCGCCGGGGAAGGAGGGGGACATTCCGCCGTCGTGGCCGCCGCCCATTCCGGTCTCGGCGTGGACGGTCTCGATCTCGGGGATCTCTTTGACCATCCGGCTCTTGATCGCCTGGATCGTCATCGGAGAGATGCCACAGCCGGAGCAGGCACCACCGAGCATAACGGTGACCTCGCCCGTCTCGCGGTCGAGGTGCTGGATGGCGGCCGAGCCGCCGTGCATCTGAATCTGTGGGAAGTTGCGGCGCAGGAAGTTCGTGACGCGCTCTTTCAGGTCGTCGTCGCCGTTCGCGGCGTCCGTGCTCATACCGATCGCTTCGGTGTGGACGGGCTTAGGCCTTTGGTTCCCTCCAATAGCGGCAGGCAGCGAAGCCGCCTCAATCGTCGAGACCGAAGACGCGACGGTGCTGCTCGCGGAGTTCTTCGACGTACCGATCGAGCACTGTCGAGAGCTTCTCGTCGTCGACGATGACGGCCGTCAGTCGCTCCGTGGGGTTCTCGGGGAGTTCGATCCGGAAGTCGCCGTCCTCGTAGAACGGCTCGGACTCGTTGAGGATCTGCTGGTCGATGGCGTGGATCAGTTCCGAGTCGTACTGGTCGTTCATCGTCTCGAAGGCGTTCTTGTACGCGCGCTGGAGTTCGGAGAAGTAGTTCGCGTACTTGTCCTCGAACTTCTCGGGATCGAAGTCGGTCATACCCGTGATTGGCCGGGTCGGTACAAACCGGTTTTGTCCGGGCGCGGCAGAGTCGGCGTCCCGGCTCAGCAGGGTCGGCGTCTCGGCTCCGCGGCGACAGGCCGAGTCCCCCACGTATTTGTCGCGGGAGCGACGAATCCGCCGTATGAACGGCCTCGAGATCTCCCTCCGACTGCTCGCCGGTCTCGCGCTGATTCTGGTCAACGGGTTCTTCGTCGCCATCGAGTTCGCACTCACCCGCGTGCGGCAGTACTCCGAAGCCGAGTTCGACAAACCGGGGTTGCGTCGCGCGTGGGAGATGACCGACGACCTGGAGATCTACCTGACGAGCTGTCAGGTCGGTATCACGGCCTCCAGTATCGCCGTCGGGATCGTCGCCGAACCGGCACTAGCGGCACTCTTCGAGCCGTACTTCCAGGCGACGGTCCTGGCGTCGATCGGCGCCGGCGGCGTCTTGGCGTTCCTGATTATCAACCTCCTGCACCTCACGCACGGCGAGCAGACCCCGACGTACCTCGGCGTCGAGCGTTCGAAGTTCGTCGCCCGCTACGGCGCGACGCCGCTGTACTGGTTCGCGAAAATCATCTCGCCGATCATCACGATCGGCGACAGCGTCGCGAAGTGGACGCTCAAACTGTTCGGGGTCGAGATGACCGGGGCCTGGCTCGAAGCCGAGACCGACGCCATCGAGTCGCGGGCGGATCTCCGCCACGAGCTCGGCTCGGTCCTCGACCGCGGCGATCTGCCCGAGGAGCGGCGCGAGGAGGTTCTCAACGCCCTCACGGTCGGCGACCGCTCGATCCGCGACGAGATGACCCCCGCCGAGGACGTCGTCTTCCTCTCGACGACCGCGTCGGTCGTAGAGAACCTCGAACGGATCGGTGACAGTCCACACACCCGGTTCCCGCTCGTCGGCGCGGATCCCGAAGACTTCCACGGGGTCGTTTACGTACCGACCGTCGTCGCGAACGTCGACGACCTTCGGGACGGAACCACGACGTTCGAGGAGATCGCCGCGCCACCGATGACGCTGTCGGCGGATACGCTCATCAGCGAGGCGATCGATCAGTTTCAGGTGGAGCGACAGGAGCTCGCGCTCGTCCTCGACGGCGGTGACGTCGCTGGCCTCCTGACGGCGACGGACGCCTTCGAGGCCGTGATGGGCGATCTCGAAGACCCGCTCGACGTCGAAGCCGACGACGAAGACCACCCCGTCTCGCCTGACGACACCGAGTGAGCGCCACTGGCGCCGGGCAGTCGTCCACAGACGGAGACGAACACCGGATCACAGAAAGTACAACCTAATTACATATCCGACGCTATTTGGGGGCTCGCGTGGATTGCGAAAGTATGTTCGAGGAGGTTCTCTTTCCGACCGACGGCGGCGAGGGCGCAGAGCAGGTACTCGATCACGTGCTCGATCTGGCCGTCGCACACGAGGCGACGTTACACGTCCTCACGGCCGCTGGCCCCGGCGGCGATCGGCTCACTCACGGCGACGAGGTCGCCGAGGCGGTCGAGTCAGAGGCGGAAACGATCGTCGCGGACGCCGCCGACCGCGCCGCCGACCGGGGCGTCGAGACCGTCACGACGGTCCGGCGTGGCGAGCCCTACGAAACGATCGTCGAGTACGCCGAGGAGACGGGCGTCGGCCTCGTCGTGATGCCCACGCACGGACGCACGGGAATCGAACGGCTCGTGCTCGGGAGTACGACCGAGCGCGTCGTCAGGCGTTCGAACGCCCCCGTACTCACCGTGCAACCCGACGAGGAGTCCGATCTCGACTACCCCTACGAGCGCATCCTCGTCCCGAGCGACGGCAGCGACTGTGCCACGACGGCGCTCTCGTTCGGTGCGAACCTCGCGGCCGCTGACGACGCCACGCTGAACCTCCTCTCCGTCGTCGACATCGCCCACCTCGGTCTCGACGTGCGGGTCGACCTCCAGATCGATCAGCTCAAATCGAACGCACAGCAGTTCGTCGACGACGGCGTCCGCGTCGCAACCGAGGCCGGCGTCGACGAGGCCGACATCACGGGCCACGTCGAGACGGGAACGTCGATCTACCGGACGATCTGCTCGTACGTCGACGAACACGATATCGACCTCGTCGTGATGGGCACGCACGGCCGCACGGGCCTCGATCGCTACCTGCTCGGCAGCGTGACCGAGAAAATCCTCCGAACGGCGTCTGTCCCGGTGTTGACGGTTCGAGAGCGACAGATCGAGTAGAGAAGGGCGCCCAGCGCGATCACACAGCGGCGGGCGACGACGGCGACCACGCCAGACTTTTTGTGCGGGTGCGGAGAACCGTACCCTCGTATGGCCGTCCTGACAGCCCTCCGACAGAGCCCCGGCGCCCTCCTCCGAAATCCGGTGCTCTTCGTACCGATACTCGCACTGATGATCGTACAGTTCCCGATACTGCTCCTCCAGTCGGTCAATCCGCTGCTCGCGAGCGTCGCCTCCGCGGCGCTGTCGCTCGTGTTCGTCGCCGCGATGCCGTTCGTACAGGGCGGACTGTTCGCGATGGCTGATGAGGCTCTCGGCGGCCGAACGGCGCTCGATACGTTCGTCGCTGCCGGCAAGCAATACTACGTCGCGGTCCTGATCGCGTATCTCGTCCTCGTCGCGGTCAACTTCGTGTTCGGGATGTTCGGATTCGCCGCGAGCATCGCCGGCGGCGTGCTGTTCCTCGGGAGCGGCGGCTTCCAGAGCGCAAATCTCGCTGCGCTCGCCGTGATCGGCGTCGTGGTCGCCGTGGCGTTGCTGGCGTACCTGCTGATCGTCTTCTTCGTCCAGTTCTACGGGCAGGCGATCGTCCTCGAAGACAGAGACGCCGTCGACGGCCTCAAGCGAAGCGTCGGGGTCGTCCGCGGGAACCTCCTGAGCACGTTTGGATACACGGTGCTTGCAGGCGTGGTCGGTGGCCTCCTCGGGAGCGTCTTCGCCGTCAGCTCGTTCGTCCTCACGCCGAGCACGACGTCGAGTCCGGCGATGGGACCGGGGATGGCAGCGGCCGCGCCGCAGACGTCAGCATCGATCGCTGGCCTCGCCGGCGTCACCGCGTTGATCGTCGTCCTCGGAACGCTGTTCGGCGGATTCTTCACCGTGTTCTCGGTGTCGTTCTACCGCGAGATCACCGGGTGACTGTGACGTAGCCGCGTCGAGGTGTACATCTCCTCTCAGATCCGAAAGCGGTTCTCAACGACCAAGGGCGCACCGCAGAGGAGTTCGATGGGTGTCTACTCGGGTGCGTAACCCTCGGCGCCTGTCGCCCGAAGGTACTCCTCCAGTAAGGTGGGGAACTGCCCGCCGCGGACGTAACGGAGACCGAACTCGTCCGCCCACGAGATGATGCCCCGGTCTTCGGTGACGACGCCGGCGTCGAGTTCCCGCGCGAGCACGAGGAGGTCGAAGTCCTCCCGGGAGTCGAGGACGCCCTGCCGGAGCGCTTTCCGGTACTTGTCCCGCATATTCGAGAGAATTCGGTCGGCCTCGGTCATATAGTCGGCCGCGCCGTCGTCGATGTCGCCCTGCGCGAGGTTGGCCGGGTCGAGTTGTTCGACCTCGCGAAGCGCCTTCTCGGAGACGCGGAGGCCTCGATCCACCCGGTCGCTCATCTCGTCGATGAAGTCGTAGACGATGTTCGCCGGGATGGTGACGCCGTAGCGGTCGGGGCTCTTGCGGACGACCCACGTGTCGAGCCGCGAGAACACCTCGTCGTCGACGTCGCGGTCGCGGAGCATCGTCGCGAGTTCGTCGTGAATGGAGGGCGGCATATGACAGGAGATGTTGAGTTCCAATCGGGCCGTCGCGACGAGGTCGAGCAGTCTGAGCACGGCGTCGGTCAGCGACTCGTCGTCCCGGCGGATCTCCTCGGTGATGAAGAGCGACGTATCGAGGACGAACTGCTGGCGCGGAAGGTCACCGGGCATACCTCGCTGTTCGTGAGTGAACCCTAAAGAGGTCATCCCCTATAGTAGCGTTTGTAACTGATTGCTCATCAGATCGCACGCAGTCGTGCGATCGAGTGAGTAAAGACTTGCAAACGCTATTATAGAGCCGACCGGACGCGCCACGGGCCGACTCTTTTCACCGAATCTCCCGGAGTATCCGTATGGACGAACGCGCGTGCTTCGAGCGGCTGGACTCGACCGCGTCGGATCCCGCTGGACTGTTCGAACACTTCGAGCAGCGCACGGTCGGCGGCGAGACAGTCTACGTACTTCCCGACTCCCGTCACGGCGTCGAGCGCGGGACCGTGATTCTCGGCGACGACGCCATCGTACGTGGCTATCCGAGCATCCCGCGCGTGCTCGCACTCGACGCCGGCGTCACCTCGTTCTTCGAGACCGGCGAGACCGTCGTCACCGAGGAGAAACTCGACGGATTCAACGTCCGCGTCGCGGCCGTCGGGGGCTCGGACGAGCCGCTCGCGTTCACGCGCGGCGGGTACGTCTGCCCCTACACGACTGCGAAAGCGCGAGAACTGCTCGATCTGGGACCGTTCTTCGAGAATCACCCAAAAAAGATGCTGTGCGCCGAACTGATCGGCCCCGAGACGCCGTACTCCACGCACGACTACGACGGCGTCGACTCGTACGCGATTCGCGTGTTCGACGTTCGCGACCGCGAATCGGGCGACCCGTTCTCGGTCTCGGAGCGACGTGATCTCTGCGAACGGTACGACTTCCCGCAGCCCCGGCTGTTCGGCCGATACGAGCTATCGGAACTCCCCGAGCAGATTCACGCCGTCATCGACGACCTCGACGACGCCGAACGAGAAGGCGTCGTGATGAAGACGGCCGACAGCGAGTCGATGGTGAAATACACCACCGAGAGCCAGCACCACGACGAACTCGCGTACGCGTTCTCGCTGCCGTTCGATCTCGGTCGGGATTTCGTCTTCTCTCGGATCACTCGCGAGGCGTTTCAGGCCGCCGAGTTCGACGAGAGTGAAGAACGGCTCCGGGACCGAGCCCACGACCTCGGCGAGTCGATCCTCCTCCCGGCCGTCGAGACCATCCGGAATGTCGACGCGGGTGAGACCGTCGGTGAACGACATCGTGTGCGCGGGGACGCCGACGAGCTCGACGCACTGCTGGAGCACCTGCGCGATCAGTCGCTGACGGTCGGGGTAGAAGCGGATTACCGGGAGAACGGCCACCGCGTCGTCGAGTTCTGCAAAGTTGCCGAATCCACGATCGACCGCGTCCAGTACTATCTGGATGGCGGTACCTACGACGAGTGAACGCGAGAACTGATTTGGTATATCGTTATAGGATTTATCGAAGGTCACGCACGTCTAACGAACGAGCGAGAAGGCACCTAGAACGCCCGAGAACCGCGGTTCGCGCCGATCTCGTTGGAGTCGTTTCTCAACGGCTCTCTATCGGCTCTCCGGTTTCGATGACGAACTCCGCGTCCGCCGCAAAGCGAAGAAGCGCGCGATCACCGAGATCGAGCGATTTCAGCTGTCGCCCTCGGGGATGATCACCCATCGAGTACGTGACCCGGCTGTAGGGCCAGAATCCGACGTCGCCGTCGAGCGTCAACGCTTCCCGCAGCACACGTCCGTCTTTGATTGTATAGCTTACCGACGACCGCGTTTGTTCGAACGTCGGCGGCCGAGGGATCGTTATATCGATAACGCGTTGATCGTTCACCGTGACGGTCGTTCGGCGTTCCGAACCCCGGTCGACGTGGGTGATGTCTCCGACGTCCTTCGGGTAGCCCCAGACGTCGACACCGAGTGCTTTCGCGGGTTCGGTAGTCACGGGAAGGTACCAGACGTACCCGCTCACGCCGTGAGTGAGAATCGACGCGTAGGGAGGTGGACCCGAGCCAGCAGTAGCGGGTACGAGAACGCCGAACTCGTTGTACGGTTCGATCTCACCGCGACGCCCGATGCGGTGGTACTCGACGCACAGGAACGTCACGCCGGCTCGGCCCGGCGTCAGTCGAATCGGAGTCAGCCCGTCCGGAAGCAATGCACGAGCAGCGAGGGGATCGGCCGACAGGACGACGCCGGTCATCCTTGCCTCCGTGACGAGCGGCAACTCGACTCGGTGGCCCGTAGAGAGTGTGACAGTCTCGTTTTTCGTGTCGCGAGAGAGAGTCTCAACCATACTTGAGACGACGTCGACCAGCGCCAAGTGCATTATTGTGAACTACTCGTCCGCCACTGACCGGAAACGGCACAGAGTAAACTGGATAACGCTATACAAAATGAGTTGGTCCGGCCGCGGTGAATCGGCAGATCGGCGATGAGTCGAAAGAAGACGGCAGCGACACGTGGACTACGAGAGAAAACCGGAATCGAGAGAGCGACGACGGCTCAGGAGAGTTGCTCGCCGACGATGCGGTCGGCCTCGGCGACGAACTCCGTCTGTGTTCCAGTCGGGATCGTCGCGCCCGCGGCGACGTCGTGACCGCCGCCGTCGCCGCCGACCGCTCGTGAGGCCTCGCGCATCACGCGCGAGAGATCCAGCCCTTTGCGGACGAGTCCGTTCGACCCGCGCGCACTGACTTTCACTTCCTCGTCGGACTTCTCCGCGAACGCGAGAATCGGGATGTCGCCGCGGACGCCGGAGGCTCCGACGGCCATCCCGGCGACGATACCGACGATCGTCTCGCGGATGCGCGTGCCGGCGTCGAACCATTGGACGTTGTCTTCGACAGTCGTCCCCTCGTTTTTGACCCACTGCAGCCCTTCCGAGAGGTTGCGGCGGTGATTTCGGAGGAGTTTGCGTGCACGGGCGAGCGCATCTTCTCGGTCGCCCAGACACACCGCGAGGCCGACGTCGGCGCGCTCGTACCGTGCGGTCGCGTTCAGGAGCGTCGAGAACTCGCTGACGTCGCGGAGTTCTGTTCCGGGCGACTCGTCGGTGAGCGTGTAGGTCGTCCCGACGAGGTCGTCGATGCGATCTGCGGGGACGCCCGAGGTCATCGCGCGTTTCAGGAGGCCGCTCACGACGGTCTGTCGCTCGTCCATCGTCAGATCGACCCAGCGACGCCACTCGCCGTCGTGTTTCAGATCGAGATCGAGTCCCGAGAGGAACTCGATCGCCCCGTTCTCGTCGTTCGTGATGCCCGGAATACGGACGTCGCTCGCGTATTCGAGGAACTTCGGAAGCGGGCGCGTCTGGCGGCCGTAGACGAGGAGGTCCGTCGCCTCCTCGAGCACGTCGGCGGCGACGCCCTCCTCGACGATGCCCTGATTCGCGCCCGAGAGCCCACCGTCGGTGCCCTGCATATCGCCGATCGCGCCGACGACCGCGAGGCCGGCGAGGTCGCGGTTGTCTCCCTCCGGCGGTTCGAGTGCGCGCGCGAGCGTGTAGCTGGCACCGGCCCCGGAGAGTTCCGACGCGCCGTCGAGCCCGAAAAGAAGTGGGTTGAGGTGGAACGCCGGTTCGTCGATCCTCTCCGGAACGTCGGCCGGCTGGTGATGGTCGGCGACGACGGGAGTGAACGCGCCGTCAGCCGCGTAGGGCGCGACGACGTCCAACTGACCACTCCCGAAGTCGGTGAACAGAACTGTGTCGTAGTCGGTGGCGGCGATGCGAGCGACCTCCCGCTCGTCGAGTTGCTTCGCGAACACGGTCTCGAAGGGAATCTCGGCACGTTCGAGCGCCGTCGCGGCGATGGCCGCGCTCGTCAGCCCGTCGGCGTCGATGTGCGACGCGAGCAGCACACGGTCGGCACTCTGTAGTCGCTCCGCGCAGGCGACCGCCCGCTCCCGCAGTTCGGGAACCGGTCCCTCGGCGCTCGGCGTCGTGTCCGCGCTCATATCCGGGCGTGGGGCGCTCTCGGATTTAAATCTGCGCTCCAGTCCGCCGCGGTGGCTCGCCGCGGATTACGTTCGGCGGGTGACGAGCAGCAGCAGGAGCGTGGCCGCGCCGGCGGTGAGTGCCAGGAGCGCCCAGGCAGCGTCGTAGCCGCCGGTCTCGACGAGGAAGCCGAAAATCGGCGGCGTCACCACACCGCCGACGTTGATCGCGGTCTGCCCGCCGGCGGTCGCCGCGCCCACTTCGTCGCCGTCGACGAGGTCGGTGAGACACGAGTAGAAGACGCCCGTCGAGCCGTGGATCGAGAGTCCGAGGCCCGCGAAGAGGACGAGCACGGGGACGAGCGACCCCGGATCGAACGCGAGCGTTCCGAACAGTGCGGTTCCGAGCCCGAGTTGGCCGAGCGCGACGAGCGCGGCACCGCGTGCGCCGCCAAGCCGGTCGGCGAGGCTACCCGCGCCGACGCGGGCGACGCTCCCCGTGATCTGCGTGAGTGCGAGCGCGATTCCGCCGATGGCGGCGCTGGCACCGACGGCGTCCTGCACGTAGAGGACGATGTACCCGAGCATCGTGAAGATAGATGCCCCGAGAAACAGACCGGCCGCGACGAGGACGGCGTACGCGCGCTGCTCGAACAGCCCCGTCACGTCCGGGACCGAGAGCTCGCCAGTGCCCTCCTGCCCGCGGTAGCGCGCAGCGAACAGGGCAGCGTAGCCCACAGCCAGGAGCGCGATCACCCAGAAGCCGACCTGCCACGCGAGGACGGCGGCGACGCCCGTGACGAGGAGTGAGGCCGCCGCGCTGCCGGTCGTGACGCCGACCTGCTTGAGCCCCATCGCGAGGTTCGTCTGCCCCGTCGGTGCGTGCGCGACGATACCGCGGTTCGAGGCTGGCATCGCCGTCGAGTACGCCGCGCCGAGGACGCCGCCCGCCGCGAGGACGGTCGCGTACGTCGGCGCGAAGGATACGCCGACTGCGGCAGCAGCGAGCGCGAGCAGACCGGCGATCATCACCGGGCGTTCGCCGTAGCCGTCGACGGCGGCCCCGCTCGGAAAGAGCGTCACGGTGTAGCCGACGAGCGCGGCCGTCAGAAAGAGGCCGACGAGCGACTCAGAAAGCGTGAACGCCTCGCGGACGAACCCCGTCGCGGCGAAAATGCTGTAGTAGCAGAGGCTCGCGGCCGTCTGCCACCCTGCGACGAGACCGACCGATCGCCAGTCACGCGACACGCTCGCGTCGTCGGAGTGCGGCGGACTTCACGCTGTCGAGTCGGCGGCGGTGATCGGGGAGGCGAGTAATGTCATCTCGTCGACGTGATAACTCACTCGGGGTACGTCGGCGCGGCGGTCTCGACGACCTCGGTGGCCAGTTCCTCGAACGTCGCGTTCTCGGGGACGACGTCGACGCGGACACCGTACCCCTCGGCTGTCTCCCGCGTCGGGTCACCGATGACGCCGACGACAGCGCGATTCAGGCCGGCGACGGCCTCCTCTCGGACGCCGCGTTCGTCGGCCGCGTCGAGGAAGTTCGCGACGGTCAGCGACGAGGTAAAACAGACGGCGTCGAGTTCGCCGCCCGCAGCCATCACGGTCGACTGGCCGGAGCCCTCGGGGCGGACGAGTCGGTACAGAACCGTCTCGTGCACGTCCGCGCCCGCGTCGCGAAGCCCGTCGAGTAAGACGTCGCTGCCGTGATCGCTGCGCGCGACCTCGACGCGGCGGCCGTCGACCTCGTCTGCGAGCGTCTCGACGAGGCCCGACGAGGTGTACTCCTCGGGGACGACGTCGACGGTCCAGCCGGCGTCGCGAGCGGCGGCAGCAGTTCGCGGGCCGATGCAAACGAGAGTCGCCTCGCCCGGACTCCACCCTGCATCCGCGAGAAGTTCGACGCCCGTCTTGCTCGTCAGGACGACGATATCCGGATCGGGGACGTCGTCGGCCCCATCAGGCACCGCGCCCGTCGGTTCGACCGCGAGCATCGGATCGGGAACCGGAGCCGCGCCGAGGGAGTCGAGCAGTTCGACGGCCTCGGCCATCCGTTCGTCGTCGGGGCGGAACACGGCGACTCTGACGTCGCGGGTCATTCGTCGGCCACCTCGACGGCGTCGCCCGTGCGGTTCCGCAGGAACTCGACGACGCGCTCACGCGTCGACGCGACCGCGCCGATCACGGTGATCGCGGGCGGTTCGATCCCCTCCTCGTCGCGGACGTCGACGATCGTATCGAGCGTCCCGGTCGCGACGCGCATCTCCGGACGCGTCGCGCGCTCGACGAGCGCCACGGGCGTGTCGGGGTCCATCCCGGCGTCGCGAAGCGCGGCGGTGTAATCCGGCAGTTTCCCGACGCCCATCAGGACGACGATGGTGCCGCCCGTGGCCGCGAGCGCCTCCCAGTTCACCGCCGACTCCTCTTTCGTCGGGTCCTCGTGGCCCGTGACGAACGAGACCGACGAGGCGTGATCGCGGTGCGTGACGGGGATGCCGGCCGTTCCGGGGCCGGCGATCGCAGACGTGATTCCCGGGACGATCTCGAACGGAATTTCCTCGCTGGCGAGGTGTTCCATCTCCTCGCCGCCGCGCCCGAAGACGAACGGGTCGCCGCCCTTCAGTCGGACGACGGTCTTTCCTTCGCGGGCGAGTTCGACGAGTCGGCGGTTGGTGTACTCCTGGGGCGTCCACTCGCCACCGGCGCGCTTGCCGACGTCCTCGCGTTTCTCCTCGGGGATCGACTCGATGATCTCCGGGCCGGGAAGCTTGTCGTGGAGCACGACGTCGGCTTCTTCGAGGAGTCGCTTCGCTTTCACGGTCAGCAGTTCCGGGTCGCCGGGGCCGCTACCGACGAGGTAGACCATCCCGACGTCGGTGTCGGCATCCGATTCGGCTGCCGCAGCGCCGCCCGTCGCATCGCCGTCGACCGCGTCGGCTGTCGTCTCGTCTTCCATCGTCACTCCTCCGCGGCTTCGCGCGCCTCGGCAATCAGGTCGTCGGCACCCCGCTCGGCGAGTGCGTCGGCGAACTCGGCCGCCGCGTTGGCGTGGTCGTCGACCGGCAGGTCACGGCTCGCCTGCACTTCCTCCTCGCCGTCGCCGGAGAGGATGCGAGCGGTCGTGTGGACGTGCTTCCCCTGCAGTTTGGCGTGGACGCCGATCGGGGCGATACAGCCGCCACCGAGTTCGGCAAGCACCGTCCGCTCGACGGTCGTCTCGACGCGCGTCCGCGGGTGGTCGAGCGTCGAGCGGATCTTCTCGGTCGCGTCGCTGTCGCGCCGGGCCGTGATCGCGATCGCGCCTTGGCCGGGGGCGGGGACGAACGAGGCCGGATCGAGGCGCGCGTACTCGACGTGGTGTAGCAGGCCCGCGCGCCGCAGGCCGGCCTCCGCGAGGACGATGGCGTCGTACTCGACGTCGAGTTCGCGTTCGAGCGCGCGGCGTTCGATCTCCGCGAGGCCGTCGAACCACTCTTCGATGGACTCGTCGAACTCCGATTCGTACTCTTCGCCCTCCGCAGACGCCTCTGCAGCGTTGCCCTTCTCGTCGCGGTCGGCGTCGACGCGCCGTTCGTGTTCGGCCTGTAGCTCGGGCGCGAGGAGCTTCTCGATCCGCGTGTCGACGTTGCCGCGGAGCGGTTCGACCTCGAGGTCCGGACGCGTCGCGAGAATCTGCGCCTTCCGGCGGAGCGACGACGTCCCGACGACGGCCCCGACGGGCAGGTCTTCCAGTGCGGTCCCGTCGGTCGTGAGGAGCAGATCCGCGGCCGACGCGCGCTCGGGGACGCCGGCGACGACGAGGTCCGGCGGGCGCTCGGTCGGCATATCCTTCATCGAGTGGACCGCGGCGTCGACCTCGCCGTCGAGGACCTTCTCGTCGAGGGCGCGGACGAACGCGCCGGTCTTCCCGAGTCGGTGGATGAGTTCGTCTCTGATCTGGTCGCCGCGCGTCTCGACTTCGACGAGTTCCACGTCCAGTTTCCGGTCCGAGAGCGAGTCTCGGACGCTGGCTGCCTGCCGGAGCGCCAGGTCCGAGCCCCGCGTCGCAAGTCGGAGTGTCCCGCGAGTAGTCATTGCCGAAACTTCGGCGGCCACAGGTGAAAAGGCCACCACTTCCGTTTCGAAGGTGTCACTGACAGGGTGAGCTGTCGGGACCGCCGCGAACGACGGACCGAAACCGACTCACTGCGGCGCTACCGATAGATCCCCGTGTCCCTCGCTACCCGGCTCGCCGACGAATTCGGCGAACTCCTCCACGTCGCAGTGCTGTGTTTCCTGCTCAACTCGGCGTTCACGCCGGTGAGCGTCGTCACGTCGGCGCTGCCGCTGTCGCCGCCTGCGCAGGATCTGTACGCGCCGATTCTCTCGGTCGCTGGCGTCGCCGCCGTCCGATACTACGACCCCTCCTGGGAACTGTTCCGCGGCTTCGTCGTCGGCGTCGCGACGATGGTGACGTTCCTCGCGCTACACGTCTTCTCGGGGCTCGGGCGCGTCGTCGCTACGGGCGGGTCGTGGCGCGCGTTCGGACTCACGCTCGCGTACTGGCTCGTCGCGCTCGCTGTCGGGGTCGCGCTCGCGCACCCGCGAGCGTGGCGATGGTTCCGGGCGTATATCGGGGTCGAGTCGGGATGAGAGACGGCACGCTGGAGACCGAAGGGTGGTCTCAGGGCGTGCCGACCGCGACGTGCCGCTTGTAGAGGTAGTACAGCGCCAGCACGACGCTCAGCGTGAACGCGCTCAGGACGACCGTCGCGAGTGCCGCCAGGCCCCAGACGAGCGGGTCGGGCGTCCACGACGCGTCCGATTCGGCGATCGCTCGCGCGTCGACGTAGGTCGCGACCGGGAACAGGATGGTGAGGACGAGGCCGAGAAGGCCCAAAACGGGGAGAACGATGAACGCCCCGAATACCGTCGCGATTCCGCCGGTGAGAAAGATGTCGAAGAGGAACGCGCCGACGAACAGGACGGCGAGGACGCCGCCGAGGACGACGTACAGCGGGATCGCGGCGATCCAGTACCACCACCGCGAGTCGACGCTCGCGCGCGGGAGGAGGTCGCCGATCGGGTCGTCGAAGTCCTGCGCTTGCTCGCCGATGGGCGAGGTCACGTCGCGTTCTCGCGACTGCTCGTCAGTCGGCGGCGTCGGCTCGTCGGTCGGCGGCGTCGGAGTGTCGTCCTCAGAGGGAGACTCGTCGTGTGGAGGGCTCGACATACCCCTCCGTACGCCGGTATCCTACAAAAAGTCCGGGACCGTGACGAAACGACCTACAGCGCCTCTTTGTACGCTTCGAGCGTCTCCTCGACGTCCTCGTCGGTGTGGGCGTAGGAGACGAACTGCGACTCGAACTGATTGGCGGTGAGGAAGATACCCTGCTCTTTCATCTCCTGCCAGAAGATCCGCTCCCAGCGCTCGGTCTCGGCGTCGGCGACGTCGGCGCCCGTCTTCGGACAGTGGTCGTACCGCGCGCACGACTCGCGCTGTCGGCAGCCGGCGTCACAGACGTCGGCGTCGGCCGAGGCGGGGCCGTCGCGCGTGAAGACCGTCTTGAACATCGAGTCGGTGCCGACGACCGTGTATGCGGGCGCCTGATCGGCGGCGATCTCGGCGATGCCTTCCCGCAGGCGCTCGCCGAGGCGGTTCACGTGTTCGTAGACGTCGTTCTCGGCAGCGTAGGTGAGGTACTCGTAGCCGGCAGCCATCGTCACGGGGTGACCCGAGAAGGTGCCGGACTGGAAGACGTCGCCGGCGGGCGTGAAGTGCTCGATGATCTCCGAGCGGCCGCCGATCGCGCCGACGGGGAACCCGCCGCCGACGATCTTGCCGAACGTCGTCACGTCCGGCGTGACGCCGAATTTTCCCTGCGCGCACTGGAGGCCGCCGACGCGGAAGCCCGTGATGACCTCGTCGAAGATCAAAAGGGAGTCGTGGGCGGCGGTCAGTTCGCGGAGGCGTTCGAGGTAGCCGTCCACGGGCAGGACGATACCGGTATTGGCAAGAATCGGTTCGGTCAGAACTGCGGCGATTTCCTCGCCGTGCGCTTCGAAGACGCGCTCGATCGCCTCCTCGTCGTTGAACGGCACCGGAATCGTGTGCTCCGCGAACGACGAGGGGATGCCGGGCGTGCTCGGTTCGGCGTGTTCGGGGCCGCCCTCGACGAGCGTCGACTCCTGGGCGCCGTGGTAGCCGCCCTGCATCACGACGATCTTGTCGCGGCCGGTGTAGCCGCGCGCGAGGCGGACGGCCGAGACGGTCGCTTCGGTCCCGGAGTTGACGAAGCGGATCATCTCGACGGAGGGGACGTGCCGGGCGACGAACTCCGCGAGGTCGACTTCGATCTCCGTCGGCGCGCCGTACATCGGGCCGTCGGCGGCGTGCGACTGGACGGCGGCGCGAACTGGCTCGGGCATATCGTGGCCGTACAGCAGCGGGCCGTAGCCCATCACGTAGTCGATGTAGCGGTTGCCGTCGGCGTCGACGACGTGTGCGCCGTCGCCGCGCTCGATGAAGAACGGGTACGGTCGGGTCGCCCGAACCGAGGAGTTGACGCCGCCGGGGAGTACCGACAGCGCGCGGTCGTACAGCGCCCGCGACTCGTCGTGGTTCATACGCCTCGATTCGACCGGCGCGTCCAAAATCCTTGTCGCTTCGCGCAGTCGTCGGGCAGACGTGAGTGTTCGCAGCAGACGGTGTCTGAAACTGGGGGCCACTCACTCGCCACGGAGCCACCCGAGTGCGTCCGAGTCGTCCCCGTCGGCGGCGGAGGTGGCCCGTTCTGCCGCCTCAGGGTCGCGTCCGTCGGCCGGCCCGCCACCGTCGTCCGGGACCACGAACCGATCTGCGAGCAGGAGGCCGACCGCGTCGTTCAGCGCGTGAATGGCGATCAGCACTGGCAACGATCGAAACCAGAGATACAGCAGCGTCGTGACGAGGGCTGGCTGGGCGATTCGGGCGACGGCGTCCCGGTCCCACGTGTCGCCAGTGTGGCCGAGCGTGAACGCGAGAAAGGCGATCCCGCCGGAGAGCGGGACGTTCCCGGTGAGCGCGAGCAGGCGTTCGAGCGCGTAACCGTGGAAGGCGGTCTCCTCGGTCGCGCCCGCGGTGAGCGCGACGAACAGCCGTTCGGGGACCGACAGCGACGCGAACGTCCCGAGACCGGCCGCGAGGCTCTCGCCGCCGTCGCCGACGCGCGCCCACAGCGGCGAAAAGAGGATGTTCATCCCGAGCATCACCGCGAGACCGATGCCGATCTGGAAGATGAGCCGTTCGACGGAGTCGACCCGCCAGCCGATCGAGGCCAGCGAGTTGCCTTCGAGGGCGACGATCACCAGAAGGAGTCCCGGAATCACCCACTTCCAGACGTGCTCGCGGAGGTCGGTGGCCAGCGGACTCACGTCCGCGGGGGGCGCAGACGGGCCGTCGTCAGCGCGTCCGCCCGACTCGGCAGCGATGGCACCGCGAAGTCGGTCGAGTAACTCGAAGCCGACGAGCGCGGCGACGAGTCCGAGGGCGGTGACCGGCGTCAGTTCCACACCGGGAGTGCGGTGAGCGCCCGTCTTTGATCTTTCTCTCCGGCACCGATCGGGGACGGCCGCTATACGGCGTCAGGACCGGACTTACCCGTGCGGATCTGGTGCGCCGACTCGACGGGCAGGACGAACACTTTCCCGTCGCCCTTCTCGCCGGTGTGCGCCGCGTCGGCGATCGCGTCGACGACGTCGTCGGCCGGAATGTCGGCGACGACGCACTCGACTTTCACCTTCTGGTGGAGATCGACCGTGTACTCCTCGCCGCGCCACTGGCCCTTCTTCGCGGGCTGGGAACCGCGACCGGAGACGTTCGTGACCGTCAGTGACGGCGCGCCGACTTCCGCCAGCGCCTGCTTGACGTCCGAGAGTTTGTCCGGGCGGACGTACGCCATCACGAGTTTGATTTCGCTGTCGTTCGTGGTTGCGTCGCTCATATCGATTCATCTCCGTCGTCGACCGAATCAGTTTGGGTCACGCCGCCGTCCGGGCGGATCACGCCGCCGTCGACGCGCGCGCCCGACTCGTCGGGGCCGCCGAACTCCGGATAGGTGTCGACGCCGTGCTCCGAGGAGTCGAGCCCTTCGAGTTCGTGCTGACGGGAGACGCGCGCTTGTCCGACCGCGCGGAACGCGCCGAAGACGACTGCCGTGGCGAGGAACGTCCAGCCGGCGATGACCGCGACGCCGACGATCTGCGGGATCGCCAGTCCGACGAAAGACGCGGAGCCGTCCCAGACGCCCGTCGCGAACAGCGGGTACGCGAGCGCGCCGAGTACGCCAGCGGAGCCGTGGACCGGGAAGACCGCACAGACGTCGTCGATCTGCAGGCGCTTCTCGACGAACTCGAAGACGACCGGGAGCTGTGCGCCCGCGAGCAGGCCGACGACGAGTGCGCCGGGCCAGACGATGGCGTCCGCGATCGACGTGATGCCGACGAGTCCGGCGAGGACGCCGTTGGCGACGTAGAGCGTGTCGACTTTGCCGGTCCTATACGTCGCGACCGCCGCGGCACCGATCGCGCCGGCGGCCATTCCGAGCGTCGTCACGAGCGCGACGCGACCGACAGTCTCGAAAGAGCCGAGCGCGACCCCGCCGGACTCGGTCAGCGCGAGCGGCGACGCGGAGGTGCCGACGTTGAAGCCGTACCAGCCGAACGCCAGGATGAGCGTCCCGAGGACGGCGAACGTCATCGAGTGGCCCGGGATGACGTTCACGGAGCCGTCGTCGTTGAAGCGGTTCACCCGCGGGCCGATGATCCACGCGGCGGTCAGCCCGGCGATACCGCCCATCGCGTGGACGATCACGCCACCGGCGAAGTCGTGGAAGCCGAGCGCCGAGAGGAAGCCGCCCGCCCACGTGAAGCCGACGACGACAGGGTAGATGACGGCCGCGAGTATGATCGTGTAGGTGACGTACGCGCGGAGTTTCGCGCGCCCCGCGACGGCGCCGGAGACGATGGTCGCCGCCGTCATCGCGAAGACGGCCCCGAAGAGCCAGTCGACCCAGGCCGTGACGTTCCCGGCTGCCGGCGAATACAGATCCATAAACGCGCCAGCGACCGAGTACGAGCCGCCGCCGGTCAGCCCGCCGACGATCGTCGAGATCGCCGCACCCGCGAGGAAGAACACGACGACACCGACGCTCCAGGTCAGGAGATTCTTCGTGAGCTGGTTGGCGACGTTCTTCGAGCGGACCTGTCCCGCTTCGAGCATCGCGAACCCAGCGTGCATGAAGAAGATCAGGAACGTCACCGTCAGGACCCACACGAGGTTGACGCCTTGGACGACAGCCGAAAGATCCGACTGAAGGACGCTGTTCAGCATTCGATACCACTCACGGTTGGTGCAGCCGCGTGACTTGGACGATCGTACATCTGTTGTGCTGATTCGCAAACCTTCGTTCGCGAATCCCGTCAGATGTTACCGACTTTGGAGGATATAATAATTTCCGTTTATTTATTCAAATAATACCGTATTTGGAGTTCGTTCGTCCATATTACAAGGATATAAGAACAGTATAAGGTCTTGAATCGGGCAGAGAGGAGACAAATGTTGCCTAACTTTGCGACATTCGTCGCCCGGGAACCGCCGCGCGTCCAGTGGGCCGCCTTCGGGCCGCGACAGTGAGCGCGCGTGAAAATCAGGAGCGGTGCGATTGATCCGAGAGCGGGAGGAGAGACGAGAACCGCGTCAGGGCGGGAGAAGAAGGAGTGGGCCAGTCACTCGTTGCGCTCCAACGGAGCGCTACGTTGCGTCGGCGGGGACGGCAGTCACACCGCGTCGGGACCCGTCTTGCCCGTGCGGATCTGGTAGGCCGAATCGACAGGCAGCACGAACACTTTCCCGTCGCCTTTCTCGTCGGTGCTCGCCGCTTCGAGGATCGCGTCGGCGACGTCCTCGGCCGGAATGTCGGCGACGACGCACTCGACTTTCACCTTCTGGTGGAGATCGACCGTGTACTCCTCACCGCGCCACTGTCCCTTCTTCGCGGGCTGAGAGCCGCGACCGGAGACGTTCGTGACCGTTAACGACGGCGCGCCGACCTCTGCCAGCGCCTGCTTTACGTCCGAGAGTTTGTCTGGCCGGATGTACGCCATCACCAGTTTGATCTCGTCACTCATCGTCACTCACCTCCGTTTCGGAGACGTCCGCACCGCCGTCGGTACGAATGTCGCCGCCGTCCGTGGCGACGGTACTCTCACGACGCTCGTTGGGGACGAACTCGGGGTAGACCGCGACGCCGTGTTCGCCCTCGTCGAGGCCTTCGCTCTCTTCGCGCTCGCTCACGCGGAGGCCGACCAGCGAGTCCAGCGCCACGAGCACGACCGCCGAGGCGGCGATCGTCCAGAGCGCGATGACGCCGACGCCGACGACCTGGAGCACGAACTGATTGAGCGCGAAGCCACCGACCGCAAAGACCGGGATGAGCGCGGTGCCGACCGCGCCGGCGACGCCGTGGACAGCGAAGACGCCGCAGACGTCGTCGACCTTCAGCCGGTCGACGGTGAAGTGGAACGCGGGCAGGACCAAGAAGCCGCCGAGGCCGCCGAGCAGCGCGCCGCCCCACCAGGTGACGTGCGGGACCGCACCGGTGACGGCCACGAGGCCGGCCAGGAGGCCGTTCGCGGTCCAGAGCGGGTCAGGCTTGCCCTGGTAGCGCGCGGAGGTCAGCATCGCCATTGCACCGCCCGCACCCATTCCGAGGGTCGTCACGAGCGCGACGCGACCGAGCGCGGCGCCCATAAACGTGAGGCTGCCGTCCTCGACCGCGAGGATGGTCGCCTGCGTGCCGACGTTGAAGCCGTACCAGCCGAACGCGAGGATGAACGTTCCGAGGACGGCCAGCAGCATCGAGTGACCCGGGATGGGCTGGCTGTTACCGTTCTCGTCGTAGCGGCCCTTGCGCGCTCCGACGAACTTCGCCGCGACCAGACCGGCGACGCCGCCGCACATGTGGACGACGGTCGCGCCGGCGAAGTCGAGGTAGCCTGCGCCGAGTGCAGCGCCGATGAATCCGCCGCTCGCGAGGAGGCCGCCGCCCCACGTGAAGCCGACGACGACCGGGTAGATCGCCGCCGTCATCAGGATCGTGAAGAGGACGTACGCGTTGAAGTTCATCCGCTCTGCGACCGCACCGGAGACGATGGTCGCCGCCGTCATCGCGAAGACGGCACCGAAGAGCCAGCCGATCCACGCGTTCGGATCGCTGACGTACGCGAACGCGCCGGCGACGCTGCCGCCGGAGGTCAGCGCTCCGACGATGCTCACCACCCCGGCACCGACGACGAAGTAGATGAGCGTGCCGAGGATCCAGTCGGTCATATTCTTCATCAACACGTTCCCGACGTTCTTCGCGCGGACCTGCCCCGCTTCGAGGAGCGCGAAGCCCGGCTGCATGAAGAAGATCAGGAACGTGACCACCAGCACCCAGACGTTGTTGATCCCGGTGGCGACCGTCGCGGGATCGACCTGTAACGGAGCTACCATACTTTCACCACTTTTGACGAACATTCGTCCAACAGTGCGCCAAATTCGGTGCGATTCGTATTGTGTCTCACGGGATATCTTCAAGCAAAGGTAGTATATAAAATTTGGAGTTGAAAACGTCCAAAATACGTGTTCGTATTCAGACGTTCGTATGATTTGGGTAACAATATTATGTGTATAAGGCCCTATTCTGTCCAGAATCGCAGAATTATTTCGAATTCTATTGGACATCCGTTCAGGCAATTCCTGCCAGATTATACTATCTAGGGAGCGCGCGCCGCCTCTGATTTCAGTATGGAAATTGTCTTCGAGGAGAGAGCTGAGGGTCCGACAGCGGGATCAGAGCCGCGCTGCGACGTCCTCGGCGAAGTAGGTGATGATCAGGTCCGCACCGGCGCGTCTCATCGCGAGCAGCGACTCGTAGGCGACTTCTTCGAGGTCGAGCCAGCCTTTCTCGGCGGCGGCGTGCAGCATCGCGTACTCGCCGGAGACGTTGTACGCCGCCACCGGATGCTCGAACTCCCGTCGGACGTCGCGGACGACGTCGAGATACGCCAACGCGGGTTTGACCATCAACACGTCCGCGCCCTGTTCGACGTCGAGGCGGACTTCCCGCAGCGCCTCGCGACCGTTCGCGGGGTCCATCTGGTAGTGTCGCCGGTCACCGAACGCCGGCGCGCCGTCGGCGGCGTCGCGGAACGGCCCGTAGAAGGCGCTCTCGTACTTCGCCGCGTAGGACATAATCGGGACGTCCTCGTAGCCCGCGGCGTCGAGGCCCTCACGGATCGCGCCGACCATCCCGTCAGTCATGGAACTCGGCGCGACCATATCCGCGCCCGCCTCGGCGTGGGAGACGGCGGTCTTCGCCAGCAGTTCCAGCGTCGGGTCGTTCTGGACGGTCAGCGTCGGTTCCTCGGCCGCCTCCGGTTCGAGGACGCCACAGTGGCCGTGACTGGTGTACTCACAGAGACAGACGTCGGTGATCACGTAGGCGTCGGTATCGGCGGTGATCCGGCGGACGGCCTCCTGGACGACGCCGTCGTCCGCCCACGCGCGCGTGCCCCGCTCGTCTTTCGACTCGGGGATGCCGAACACCATCACGGCCTCGACGCCCGTCTCGCGCACTTCCTCGACGCGCGCGACCGCTTCGTCGATCGGAACGCGCTCGTGGCCCGGCATCGAGTCGATCGGCACGCGCTCGTCGGTGGTCGCGTCGACGAAGACCGGCGCGACGAGGTCGTGTGCGTCGAGCTGTGTCTCGCTGACGAGCGATCTGATGCCGTCTCGGCGGAGTCGCCGCGGGCGGTCTGTGAGGTCCATACCGGGACTTCGCGACGGCCGGAAAAAATCGCATCGCTCGCGAGGTGCCGACACGGCAAGAGACGACACGCGTGGGATCCTGACGTCGCTGGTCGTGGCGTACGGAGCGAAATATGTTTGTGACGCTCTCTGGAACAGATACATAATGCAGTTGCCGGCGCTTGCCCTCCAACTCGACGCGATGCCCCCGCGCCTGCTGGCGCTCTTAGAGTCCGAGTGGGCTTACGTCGCGCTCTTCGGCGTCTTCGTGCTCGAAGGCGCGATGCTGATGTACTTCATGCCGAGCGAGCTGATCGTCCCCGGTTCGCTGCTGTTGCTCGGCGGCGACGCGCTCCTCCCGGTCCTCGCCGTCGCCGTCCTCGGCGCGACCGTCGGCCAGTACGCGCTGTTCAAAGTCGCCCAGCGTGGCGGCCGCGAGTACCTCCTCGCGAAGTCGTGGTTCCGCATCGAGGAGTCGAAGCTCGACCGCTTCGACGGGTGGTTCGAGCGCTGGGGGCCGATCGTCGTCCCCGTGAGCAACGCGCTCTTGTTCACGCGCGGGATGTTGACCGTCCCGGCCGGGTTCGCGGAGATGGACGACCGGAAGTTCCTGGGCCTGTCGGCGGTCGGGACGCTCGTTTTCGAGGTCGCGCTCGCCGGTCTGTATCTCTACGGCGGGACGCTGCTGTAGGCCGGCTTCGCGCCCGTCTCCGGACCCCGGAGGATTTTTCGACGTACGACGCGTTTCAGGACACGTGAGCGACTTCGACGAGGAAGCGGAGCGGAAGCGACTGCGCGAGAAGTACGAAAAAGACGAAGAGCGACGCAAAGAGACCCAACAGATGAGCGAACTCCTGCTGAAGGGCGCGACGATGACCAACCGGCACTGCGACGAGTGCGGCGCGCCGATATTCCGGTATCAGGGTCAGGAGTTCTGTCCAAGTTGCCAGCGCGTCGCTGGCGGCGAGCAGGCGCAGGCGGGCGGCGCCGGGGCCGACGCCGAAACCGAGCCGGAGGCCCAAGCAGCCGAGTCGCCTGCGGCGTCGGGATCGCCGGAGCCCACCGCAGATGCTACGGACGCAAGTGCCGGAGCGCAGCGGGAGCCCGAATCGATCGAAGTCGACGCGGTTTCGCCCGCGGAGCGGTCGGCAGAAGCCGCGGCTGATCAGATCCCCGACGCCGGGGCGACGCCGAGCAGCGCCGCTTCGACACCGAGCGCCGAGTCGGCAGCGAACGGACGGCACGAGTCCACCCCGGTGACCGCGACGCCTCGTCCCGAGGCGACGGCAGCCCCCGATAGCGAGGGGCGCACCGAGGGTGTGTCGACAGCGGACGGCGCAGCGGACAGACAGACCGCACGCGAGTCGCTGCTGCGGGCGCTGACGCGACACGCGCAATTAGCCGAGCAGACCGACGATCCGCGACGCGCGAGCGAGCATCTCTCGGCCGCGCGGGAGGCGGCCGCGGCGCTCGACGTCCTCGATCAGTAGCGCCGAGTGGGAACGCGCAGCGGCCGTCCGCGACTTACGCGGCGAACATCCCGGCTAGCTGGAGCCGGACGTACCCCAGATACGGGATTCGGAGCCGGGCCGTCCCGCGAATCCAGGTGGGGCGCACTGGGCCAGCGATGTTGCTGGCCTGATCGTATCGGGAGTTCGCGTCGCCCTTGGTGATGAATCCGGCGTGCGGCGCGGGGCAGTTCTGGAGGGCATCGCAGTCGTCCGCCGTCACGTACGCCGGATTCGCCTCGTCGTACCAGTTCTCTCCTTCCTCGACGTAGAAGTGCGCCCGGTGGATGATGGGCGAGCCGACGCGGTCCGGCGGATCGTAGATCACGACCGAGCCGTTGCCACCGAAGCTTCGATATCCTCGCTCGGTGCCGATGTCGACCGTGACGATGCCAGTGTCGTCGTAGGCGTAGTCGGGCGTGAACCGGTGCGGTTCGGTCACGAACACGAGGTCGCCGCGGTGCATCTCGGGTTCCATACTCCCGCTCTCGACGGCGACCATCGGCGGCCAGACGCCGCTGATCGCAAACAGCAGGAGGCCAACGCCGAGAACGGCCGCAGCGCTATAAATCGTCTCGCGGACGAACATCAAAGGGCCGCTCTGGGCCGTCCGAAAGCGCGTGAGAAAGCTCTGTGAGCCGGCGGCAGCTGATCCCGGTTCGGGGCGCGGCCGACGGTCGCCGTTCGGACCCGATTCGGTGACGCCAGCAGAGATGTCGCGCTGGTCGTCTTCGCTGTCGGCTGGGGACGACGCTCGCGCCTCGTGCGCCGTCCCGGAGGGAGTGTCGTCAGTACGGGACGTCGTCGTCCCGCGAGCCTCGTCGGGTCGCTCACCCGCGTCGGCAGCGTCCGTGTCGGCCGACGAATCTACGTCGTCGGGAACGTCAGAACGGCCGGGGTCGTCCGCGCTGCCCTCGTCGTCCGTCATCTACCGGAACGTTCTCCATCGCCGCGTTTCAAGCTTCTGGGCCGCGCCTCCCGATCGGCGGGCGGGTTCAGTACGCTTTTCTTCCGCTACCTCCTTCGCCCGGTGTGCCTCTGGAGACGCCGGTGCGCATCGTGCGGGAACTCGCCGGACGCGGCTACAACGCCGAACAGGAGGCAGTGACGCTCATCGCGGGCGCGGAGAACCCCGCGCGAGCGCTCGAACGGGTCGTCGAGTCCGTCGACGACGACGCGCTGCGGATCACCGTCGCCGACGTCCGGGCCGCGCTCGGCGGGGCGCGACCCGACGCCGACCCGACAGATGCCGCACCTACCGCCGACGACTCCGGCGTCTCTCCAGACCCCTCTGTTTCTAGTGGAAAATCGGGACAGAATCGTCAAGCGGCAGATAGTCGCACCGATTCAGAGGTTCCAGACGAAATGGAGGATTCGACCGCGCCGGAGGTGGAGAGCGCGCCTACCTCGACGCGGGCTACAGACGATGCATCTCCCACTGGGGACGCAGCGTCGCGACGCGACCCAGCGCTCCGGTCGCTGGCGGTCAGCGGCGACATAACCGGTCAGAGCACCGGGACAGGGGCGTACGAGGACTTCGTGAAGGTGTTCCGCGACCGCTACGAGAAGCTCTCGAAGCAACTCCGCGGCCGCGTCAATCACCGGCCGGCCGAGGCGATCCAGTCGATGAGCGGCGGCAACGACGCCGCGATGATCGGCCTCGTCAACGACATCCGATCGACCAAAAGCGGCCACTGGCTCGTGGAACTGGAAGACACGACCGGGACGTTCCCCTGTCTCGTGATGAAAGACCGCGAGTTCGCCAGCCTGGTCGACGAACTGCTGCTCGACGAGTGCATCGCCGTCGAGGGGACGCTCTCGGACGACGCGGGGATTATGTTCGTCGACGCGATGTACTTCCCGGACGTGCCGCGGACGTACTCGCCGAACACCGCCGACAGACACGTCCAGGCGGCCCTCATTTCGGACGTCCACGTCGGCAGCCAGGAGTTCGAGGCCGACGCCTGGAGTCGCTTCGCCGACTGGCTCCACACCGAGGCGGCAGAACGGGTGGAGTACCTGCTCATCGCGGGTGATATGGTCGAAGGCGTCGGCGTCTACCCGGACCAGGACGAGGAACTCGACATCGTCGACATCTACGAGCAGTACGAGCAGTTCTCCGAACACCTCAAAGACGTCCCCGGTGATATGGAGATTCTGATGATACCGGGGAACCACGACGCCGTTCGCCTCGCAGAGCCCCAACCCGGATTCGACGAGCGACTCCGGGACATTATGTCGGCCCACGACGCGCGCATCACGGGCAATCCATCGCTCGTGACCGTCGAGGGCGTGAATATCCAGATGTATCACGGCGTCTCGCTCGACGAGGTCATCGCCGAACTCCCCGAAGAGAAAGCGAGCTACGACGACCCCCACAAGGCGATGTATCAACTCTTGAAGAAGCGGCACGTCGCGCCGCAGTTCGGCGGGAAGACACGGCTCGCCCCCGAGGAGAAGGACTACCTGGTGATGGAGGAGGTCCCGGACGTCTTCCACACCGGCCACGTCCACAAACTCGGATGGGGGAAGTACCACAACGTCCTCGCGGTCAACTCCGGCTGCTGGCAGGCGCAGACCGACTTCCAGAAGTCCGTCAACATCGACCCCGACGTCGGCTACGCGCCCATCCTCGACCTCGACACGCTCGACATGACGGTGCGGAAGTTCTCCTGATAGGGATCTACCAGCGATCAGTCACGCGGCCGGAATCGGTACCGCGTCGTCGAGTCGCCGTCGAAGCGTGGCCCCGGACCGACGGCCTCGAAGCCCGCGGCTTCGGCGGCGGCCTCGGCGTCGTCGTCGGAGTCCGGAACGACGAAGGCGACGTCGAAGCCCTCGTTGACCGCGAAGCGAACCGGCTCCGCGAGCAGTCGTTCGGCCACGTCGGCGTCGCCCGCGAGCTGGGTCACGTGTACCGTGCCGTCTCTGACGTCGAAGGCGACGAATCCGAGCACCGATTCCGCGTTCTCACCGTTTTCGGCGTCGGCGTTCGGCCCCGCGTCGGCTTGGTCGACCGCGAGGCGCACCGTCCGGTCGTGGACGACGTTCCGGAGCGCGTCTGCGGGGAGGTCGACGATGGACCCGAGCGTCTCGGCGTCCGCCTCGACGGCGTCTCGGACGTTTACGGTCATACGTCCGTATTAGAGCGGAGAAACTTAAACGACCGCGGCAGATTCGCGCCGAAGCTGTCAGGATTTCACGATCCATCACGATTCAGTTTCGAGTATCGTCCGTAGCGGCGGTCGCACGCCGATCAGCAGAACTCGGCAACGGTTGAGACGGGAGACAAGGTTTTACACTACCCCCCCGCAATCATCGGCTATGTCAGAGCACCACTCGCAGATCTGTCTCGTATGCCGACAGGAGGATCGACCGTGCGCGTAGTTGCAAAGTTCGGGGGAACTTCTCTCGGAAGCGGCGACCGGATCAACCGCGCCGCCGACTCGATCGCCGCGGCGGTCGAGGAAGGCCACGAGATCGCCGTCGTCGCCTCCGCGATGGGGAATACGACGGACGAACTCCTCGAAGACATCGAGTTCGAGGCCGACGACCGCGACCGCGCGGAGATCGTCTCGATGGGCGAGCGGACGAGCGTCCGGATGCTCAAAGCGGCTCTGGCCGCGCGCGGCGTCAACGCCATCTTCGTCGAACCCGGCGCGGAAGACTGGCCGGTCATCGCGAACGACCTCGGCGAAGTCGACGTCGAGGAGACGCAGCGCCGCGCCGCCAAACTCGCCGAAGAACTGGACAACGTCGTCCCAGTCATCACGGGCTTTCTCGCACAGAACCTCGAAGGTGAGATCACCACGCTCGGACGCGGCGGTTCGGACACGACCGCCGTGATGCTCGGCCGCTATATGGACGCCGACGAGGTCGTCATCGTCACCGACGTCGAAGGCGTGATGACCGGCGACCCACACGTCGTCGAAGGCGCGCGCAACGTCGGCCGGATCACCGTCGACGAACTCCGCAACCTCTCCTTCCGCGGCGCGGAAGTCGTCGCACCCTCGGCGCTGTCGTACAAGAACGACGAGCTCGGGGTTCGTGTCGTCCACTATCAGCACGGTGACCTGTTGACCGGCGGGACGCTGATCGAAGGCGAGTTCGAGAACCTCATCGATATGCAGGAGAACCCGCTGGCGTGTCTCACCGTCGCCGGGCGCTCGATCCGAAACAGCCCCGGGATCCTCGCAGACCTCTCGCAGTCGCTTCGCGAAGCCGAGATCAACATCGACGCCGTCGCGTCCGGGATGGACTCGGTGACGTTCTACATCGGCGAAGACCGCGCCGAAGAAGCCGAGAACCTGCTGCATTCGAAAGTCGTCGACGACCAGACGCTGTCGTCTGTCACCGTCGACGACGACATCGCGGTCATCCGCGTCACCGGCGGCGAACTGCCGAACCGGCCCGGCGTCATCCTCGACATCGTCCAGCCGATCGCCGAAGCGGGGATCAATATCCACGACGTCATCACGTCGGCGACGTCCGTCGCCATCTTCGTCGCGTGGGACGACCGCGAGGAGACGCTCGAGATCGTCCAAGGCGAATTCTGAGCGCGCGGGAGGTCCTCACCGACCCTCGTACAGTCGCTCACCGATCCGTTCGGGGAGATCAGTTTCGCGCACAGCCTCGGCCACGGCATCGACATCGTATGCGATGCGTCGCTCCTCAACTGCGGGATCGTCGAGATCCACCAGCGCGTAGGCCGCCCGAGGGTCGCCGTCGCGCGGTTGGCCGACGCTGCCGGGGTTCATCACGACCCCGTCCGCAAATATTTCGTGGCCTTGGACGTGGGTGTGACCCGTCACGAGCACGTCCTCGCCGTCGAGCATCGCGGGCGAGAACTCCTCGGGGTAGGTGTAGCGGTCGGGATCCTCGGGGTGGCCGTGGACCAGTTTGATCCGGCCGTCGAGGACGGTTCGCTCGTCGGGAAGATCCGATAGCCACTCCAGCGCGTCGTCGTCGAGTTCCTCGCGTGCGTACTCGACGCCGGCCGCCGCCATCGAGTTGAACCGGAAGGACGTCCCCGAGGAGACCGCGCGGTCGTGGTTTCCCATCACCGTCGGTACGTCGCGCTCGCGTATCGCCGCGACGCACTCGGCGGGCCAGGGGTTGTAGCCGACCACGTCGCCCGCGCAGACGAGCGCGTCGACCGGCGGGAGGTCGTCGAGGACGGCATCGAGCGCGACTTTGTTCGCGTGGATGTCGGAGATGACGGCGACCTGCATACGCGAGGATACGTGACCCCGCGGACAAAAAGTTCCGTGCCGGAATGCAGCACCGAAACGGGAGGGGCCGTCCGGCGGTGAGTTTCAGACAGGGAGGAGGTGTCCGGGCGACTACGCGCCGTTGTAGAAGCCGACGTCGACGTCGCCGCCGTCGTAGGTGACGCCCGCCGCGCAGACGGCGTGTTCGTAGTCGAGATCGTAGGCGTCCTGCGCGATGGCGTCGGGGTCGTCGCCGTCGAAGTCGATCGCCGTCGGTTCGTCTTCCTCGTAGGTGGCGACGAGCGTGGGTTCGGAGACTGATTCGACGAGGAGCGCGTCGCGGCGGACGATGCCGACGTAGGACTCCTCGCCGACGACGCCCGCGACGCGCGGTGTGTCGTAATCGTCCTTCTCGTAGTCGAGCGCGAGAAGCGACGACGCGAGGGCGTCGCGCGCCGGATAGCCGAGGTCGAGTTTCTCCGCGATGGGATCGACGTGCGAGCCGTTGCCGACGACGACGCCGTCGCCGCCCTCGCGGACGCAGTTGTAGGAGACGTAGGGGTTGTCGTTCTCGGGTGCGTCCGGCGTCGGGGCGACCGTCAGCGTCCCGTCACGAGCGACGATCTGGCGGTTGGGGAACGAGCGCGAGGACACGCGGTAGGCGCCGAAGTCGGGCGCGACGACGACGAATCGTCCGATGTACATACACGAACGTGGCCAAGAATGAGATAAATAGGTGGTGGATTGTGCACGATAGCGGCATCATCAGCCAGTCGGTTGTCAAAAAGTGAGGAAGTAGCGGATACTATCCAGCGACGATAATCGCCACAGACACGGCAATCAGGAGACTGAAGAGGCCCCAGAGGACTTTGGCTGCAGTTTTACCACCGATCTCGACGCCGATGATCCCGAGTATCCCGAAGAGAATAGCGGTCCACGATTCTAGCCCGCTCTGCTCTTTTCCAGATCCGTTAGATGCCTTATAAAACAGATAGGCAGGGACGAGCAACCCGACAGGGAAAGTCACTAGGCCGACGATAGCGGCGACGATCCACTGAAGAATGCTGTATTCCGCGAGAAAGTCTGTACTCTGAGTTTCGTCGGGTTCTGTGGAAGTCGGGTCATCCACTGTGTGTCCCGAAGAGGATGGTGGTGCACTTTGTTGCCTCACACCGCACTCTTTGCAGATCTCCGCACTGCGCCGTATTTCTGCACCACACTCATAACAGTGGACTAGATCTTCTTCGTCGGAGACGTTTTGCGTAGACATTTATATTTAAATTGTCAATCAGTGGTTACTGAACGTGGGTGAAGGTGGTCCAGACTTTGCTTTTACTCTCATCATATGGCTGACTGGAACCGCTGTTGAGGTTGCGATAGTGAATCAGCCCCTCGACTAAGAGGATGATAAGATAGACGCCCACGGTACTGAGTGCCATCACAATGTTCAGTAGATGACGAAGGGGTCTCTGATACTTCCAAGAGTCGATGATAGCGAAGAGGTACGTGTTTAGCCCCGAACTGATTTCGGTAGCCTCTCGTAGGTGCCACTCAACCGGTCTC
>NZ_JAVDDW010000014.1:0-68262 GCF_030848585.1 Halobellus sp. H-GB7
ATGACCTCGAAGGCCGACAAGCGCGGGCGCATCTACCTCCCAAAGGAGATCCGGGAGAAGCACGGCCGGAAATACCGCATCGTCGAACTCCCCTCACACGTCGCACTGTTCCCCGTCGCCGACGACCCGCTCGCCGCGATTGAAGAGGAAGTTGGCGATGCCTTGGCGGGCAAAGACGTCGACGAACTCACGGCCGAAGCGCGCTCGAAAGCGGCTCGCGAAGTCGCCGCCGAACACGACGAAGACGAGGCCTGACGCGGGATGTACGTCGAGAGCGATTTTCTGTTTGCCCTCGCAAAGCCCGAGGACTGGCTGAAGGAGAACGCCAAAGCCGCACTCGAATCCGAGGACGTCTACACGTCCCTCACCGCGTACACGGAGTTTCTGGTGTACTGGTACGACGAAGACACAGGCGAGTACACCGTCGACGCCGCCACGATCGTTCCGAACCTCTTGGAACTCGTGCCGATCCGCCCCACAGAACACGAAGAGGCGCTTCTCGTATCCGTCTCGTTTATCGAAGAGTACGGAACGACACCGCTCGATTCGGTACACGCCGGTATCGCCCATCTCAACGACGACACCGTCCTCTCTACCGAGCAGGATTACGACACCGTCGGCGTCGAGCGGGTTCCTCTCGATTCGTACCTCGACGACTAAGTGAAGTGCTTCGGGCACAAGCCCCAGGGCACTTGCCCTGTTCTACCTGTAGAAGTCCAGTCCCCGCGAACGGATCACTCCGGTCAATGTGCAGAGCCTGAATATCGGCGTGCGATTTTTATTATCGTTGGTCCTCTCGCTGACTGCGGGCTTTGCCCGTTACCCAACCCACTACCGAGTCTCCGTCGCACCGCGGGCAGTCCCCATTTCCCGCGGTGTTTCCGCTCACAGGCGCCCACCTGTCGGGGCGCTGCCGATCTCTCCCGTCTCCATATCTCTCCACTCCAGGAAACAACGGACAGCAACTCTTGATCACGAGAATCGACCCGGTGACTGGGAGACGCGCTCATCCCCCGATCACCGGCTGTGAGATGATCCACAGCGAGAGGATCGTATACCCCACCATCAGGACGACGAGCGGGAAATGTCCCCGTCGGGCGGCTGAGACCGACGGATAGCGCTCGACTGCGACGTGGTGGGCTGCGACGACTGCGACGACGTGGCCGACGACGACCAGCAGGAGTTGTGAACCCCAGAACGCCGGCAGCGAGAGCCACCCCAGCGGGTCAAGCGGGGCACCCCCGATACCGAGTGGGTCGACACTGATCTCGAACAGTCGGGCCGTGCTCCGCACGACGTAGGGGTAGTTGTGAGCGACGTCGTACGCCGCTGCGATCGGGAGGGCCGTCGGCGCGAACGCCCGGGCGGCTCCCCGCCAGGCTAGCCTCCCCGAACCGTCCGCCGCGGCCCCGGCGGCCGCATCCGTCGAGAACCCGAGCGCGTCGCCGAGTCGCACGGTGACGACGAACGTCCCGACGAACAGTGCAAGACCGAAACTGTAGAGGAGAACGCTCGTCGGCGGGCCGGTTTGGAGTATCTCTCGAACACCGAACAGCACGGTCTGATACAGTCGTGTGTTGGTGAAGCCGTCGAAACTCACAGTGTAGATGGCGGCGACGACGAACACGACGATGGCCGGCCCCGAGACGGCGCTGGTGCACCCGTGCCAGGAGGCACGGAACGAGAGTTCGATAGCGCCGTTCGGAGATCGGTCGATAGAGACGCCGGCGACCCGACCAAACAGTCGGTACAGTACGCCGAGCGGGTCGGCCCGCTCGAACCAGACCGGGCCGAAAAGTACCGCACCGCAGAGCATAGCGATCGCGTAGACAGAAATTACGACGGTCGTGAGGATCGGTGACCGGGGAATGACGGTTAGGTTCTCGACGACGCCGATGAGGACCAGAAAGCCGGCCAGCGCGGGCCACGCGCCGAGCCAAGATGGATACGCACCCCGGACGGCTAGCTGTCGGCCTTCGAGTCGGCAGAGACCACGATAGACGGTCCGCCACGGGGAGAGCGTCTGCCACGGGGAGCCAGCCAGGATCGCAAGCAAGCCGACGCCGCGAAACCAGACCGGCCAGGTGAACACGGTGGCGAAGTTCTCGGCGGCGACCTGGCGCCCGGCGTAGCCGAACGCGAGCGACGTGAGGACGCCGAGGAAGAACAGGACGCGACCAGAAGATCGAAGCCAGCGAGCCGTCGAGGCATCGATCGTCGCGAGCGTGCGCCCCTCTGTCGTCGTGGGCGAGTGGCTCGTGAACGCGAGCCACAGTGCAGTGAGTGCGACCGTGCCGCCAGCGCCCGCGAGGAGCAGCGGAAGCGGGAGCGGCGCATCGAAGCGTGAGCCGGTCACGTCGTGGGCGCTCGCCCCGTCGGGTGCGAGCGCGAGCACCCCGAGGCTGAGGAGTGCGACGCTCGCCACTTGGACGGACTGACGACGCTCCATCGCCGAGAGTTACGAAAGGCGCGAGCAAAAACGCCGGGGATAAAAGCGGAGATCGGCCGCTCGAATCAGTCGGCCTGTGAGGTCGATTTATTTAGATACGTCCCGAAGTTCGAAGTCGAATGCGCCGTCGAACGCTTCTGGCTCTCGCGCTCCTCCTCGTCGCTCTCGCGAGCCTCGTCGCCGGAGCAGTCGTACAGAACGGCCAGCCCGGCGGCGAGTTGGCAGTCTCGTGGGTGAGTGACACGGCACGCGAGGTGAGCGGGAATCATCACGCGCCGGCAGTAGGAGAAGTCGACGGCGAGAAACTCGTGTATTTGCCGATCAGCGGGACGACCGGCACGGACGACTGTGAGCTCGCCGCGCTGGACGCGGCGACCGGCGATCCCCGCTGGCACTACCAGATTCCGGCGTCGGACTGTGCGATTCACTCCGTTGCAGATCCGACCGTCGCCGACTACGACGCCGACGGTGTCGAGGAGGTCCTCGCGGCGACCACGGAAAACAAGCTCATAGCGTTCGACCCACGCTCGGGCGACGTCGAATTCGAGTACGAACTCACGTCGTACGGATACACGCAACCGATTGTCGCCGATCTCGTGGGTGACGACCGGCCCGAAATCGTCGTCGTCGACGTTCGCGGGACGGTCTCCGTCGTCCGCGGGGACGGGACGGCGGTCTGGACCCGACAGCTCGGTTCGTACACGTGGGGCCAGCCCGCCGTCGAGGACTTCGACGGCGATGACCGACTGGAAGTCGCCGTCGGGGCGGGAGGCTCGGGCGAACTCCACCTCTTCGAGCACGACGGAACGCCGGTCTGGGACGACCCAGTCTCGTTCGATAGCTCGATCACGTGGATGGCGACGGGCCAGGCTGACGGCGACGACGACGCGGAGGTTGTCGTCGCGACCGCTCAGGGCGGTCGCGTTGCGATGGTCGATGGAGATGGCAGCATCGTCTGGGAGCGAGATCTGGGATCGTTCGCGGCAGTCAACGCGGTCGTAGACGGCGACAGCGATGGAGCTGAGGAGGTCTACGCGGTCGCCCGAGACGGGGTGCTATACAGCCTCGCCGCGAGTGACGGGACGACAGAGTGGCAGACGACGCTTACGACCGGGGACATTCAGATGATGCCGCCGCCGTCAGCCGGGGACGTCGATGGCGACGGGGCGATCGAACTTGTCGCCCCGACGAACGACGGGATCGTCTCGCTCGTCGATCCGCGCTCCGGTGAAGTCGTGTCCACGTACGAGCGCGAGGACGCCATCTACACCCGTCCGGCGCTCGCCGACATCGACGGTGATCGCGATGCCGAGGTGTTCGTTATGTACGGTCGGGGGCGCGTCGTCGCATTCGACGTCACACGCAGTTGAGCGGGGACGGGGCGGGGGGCTCATACGGCTAAAGCGCCGCTACGGCACCGTCTCCGGACGAGCTATTAAGTATCTGGTAGATCTCTGAGAGGACGCAATATGTTACTTTTACAACAAGGCGTGTCGGTCGATCCACAGCAGTACGTCCCCGCGCTCGTCGGTGCAGTCACGACAGTCGTGTTGTTCGTCGTCGCGTTCTTGATCATCTACCTACTCGGGAAGTACTTCGTGACCCGGGCGGTAGAGCGGAGCCTCAGATACCGGGATTTCGACGAGACGCTCGTTGGGCTGGCGGTGAACACGACCGTCGTAATCGTCGGCGTCGTGGCGGTGGCGTTGGCCGCAACGGTTGCTGGCTTCGGGGTCGTCCTGGCCGCGTTCGCGACCCTCGGTGGCGCGCTTGCGCTCGCCGTCGGCTTCGCCGCCCAGGACCTCATCGCCAACTTCGTCGCCGGCGTGTTCATCATCCAAGACGAACCGTTCACGGTCGGCGACTGGATCGAGTGGAACGGGAACAGCGGGGTCGTCCGGGAGATCCAACTCCGAGTGACGAAGTTGGATACGTTCGACAACGAACTCGTCACCGTCCCGAACAGCGACCTCGCCGGCGCGGCCGTGGTCAACAACGTGGCGAACGATCAACGTCGGGTGGCGGTCGGCTTCGGGATCGGCTACGAAGACGACATCGAACAGGCACGAGAGGCCATCATCGACGAGGGGTCGCGCCTTGAGGGCGTCCTGAGCGACCCCGAACCGAGCGCTCCCGTGACGTCGCTCGGTGACTCGGCGGTCGTGCTCTCGGGCCGGATCTGGATCGACCCGAACGAGAGCAGTTACGGTGCGGTCCGCGCGCAGTTCCTCGAAGCAGTCAAGGAGCGACTCGATGCCGAGGGAATCGATATGCCGTATCCCAACACCGAACTCTCCGGCGGCATCGAAGTCACGAACGTCGAGCGCGGGGGGGTCGCCGACGACTGACTCGCCCGTGGTTCGGCGGGCGCAGCTGCGACATCGAAGCCCGTAGCGCACGTCACCAACTCCCCTGGTGACACGTCTCGCGCACGGCCTATTACCTTCGAGACAGTAGCATAGAGTGAGTAATGAAACGCCTAGACCGCCTGTTCGGGCTGCAGATCATCTCGATCGTGGCCGCGTTCGTCGGGGAACTGCTCGCCAGCGAACCGCTGCTGACAGCCGCCGTCGGCGTCTTCGCCGTCACTGTCGTCGCGACCTTCGCGCAGATGACGGGCGACCTCCTGTCGGGGCTCACCCAGCACCGGATTCCGGATACCGCGACCGACCAACGTCGCTAGCGGAGTCGACTGCGACTACCTGTTGTAGCGACGTCCCCTCCAGAGTCGAGACGCCACCCCTGAGATCTCCTTACACCTGTGGCTCGGGAACCGCTTCGGTAGCGGCAGTGCGCCAGGACCGCGTCGGTTCCCAATCGAAGACCCGGCTGGCCTTCGTCGTGTCGTAGGCGGCCGCGTCACCAGTCACAGAGCACGCTTCCGGGACGTCACCGTAGTACTCGGCCATCAGTTCGCGGAGCGGTCGACCGAGCGCGTTGTCTGCGGCGACGCAGTTGAACGCCTCGTGGCCGTCGACGTCGCCGACGAGGGCTTCCGCGACGAGATTTGCAACGTCGCGGACGTCTACGTACGACCAGTAGTTCCCGGCGCCGGCCGCCAAGTCAGTGGTGTACTCGTCGTCGCGACACGCGTACTCGCCGGGAGTTTGTATCCACGACGGGCGGAGGGAGACGACCGGCACGTCGTCGCGGCGGGCGATGGTTTTCCCGATTTCTTCAGTCACGACCTTCGAGAGTCCGTACTCGTCCTCCGGGCGGCGAGCGTGCGTCTCGGTGATCGGGAGTTCGTCCGGGATGGGCGTCTCCTCGGCGAAGAAAAAGCCGTACGCCCCATCGGAGGACGCTTGCACGATTCGCGCCCCGATGCGTCCGGCGGCAGTCAGGACGCTGTGTGCCGCAAGAGTGTTGTTTCGGTAGGTGTCGACTCTCGGTCTGGTTCCAGCCGTCGGAATCGCGGCCCAGTGAACGACGGCGTCCGGACGCAGCTCGGTGAGCACGTCGAAGACGCTCCCCGCGTCTGTGAGATCGAGCGCACGATATGCGACGTCCGGGTGGCCGTCGTCCTCCGGGAGACGCCGATCGAGACACGTCACCGCGTGCTCTTCGGTGAGTCGGTCGACGATCCAGCGCCCGGTCTCTCCGCGTCCGCCAGTAACGACAACGTCCATACGATAGCGTCTCGGTTCCACCTCTTCACTCGGTCGGTCGCACGACAGCGTGCAGTACCGGAGAATGTCTACTCGGTCGAGAGTCGCGTCTGCGACCGTCCCTCACGCGAACTCCGCGAACAGCAAGAGCACACTGGGCGCCACCAGGAGGACGAACCCGACGAGGATGAGAACCGCCGGCAGCCAGAGCAGGCCCAGTTCGGTGCCGAGCCAGAGCCCGAGCCCTCCGAAGAGGGCAAGCAGGCCGATCAGACGGAGCAGCCAGGTGACGACACCCTCAAATCCCGAGTCGGCGACGACGTCGACGACTTCGAGGAGTTCGTCCATCGTGCCATTGCGGTCCGATCCGGAGCCACTTGTACTGTCGGGATATGAGCTATCGGAGCAGTTGCAACCGATTGCGTACCCGACCGCACGACTGCGTGCGATCGGGTGAGTGAAGACGTGCACATACTACGATACCGTATGGAGTACCTTCCGTGGGTGATCGTCGCGCTCGTATCGTACGGGATGCTCGCACCGCTGACCAGCAAGGTGACACAGGAGGTTCCCCCGACAGTGTCGCTGTTCGTCGCTACTGTCGTCTTCCTCGTGCTCACGCTCGGCGTGATGGCCGTAACGGACACGAACCTGTTGTCCTACGTGTTCCTGCCGGCGGCGGGGTACATCTACGTCGGCGGAGTGTTTCTCGGGATCGGGATCCTCTCGTACTACATCGCGTTGCAACGCGGCCCGGTGAGCGTCGTCGTGCCGATCTACGGGATGTTCATCGTCGGGAGTTCGGTCATCGGGATTCTCTTTCTCGACGAGGCCATCACACTCACGCGAGTCGGTGGCATCACGTCCGCGATTCTCGCGGTCTATCTGAGTTCGGGGGCCGAATGATGGCGCGGCAGTACCTGCAGTTCTCGATCCTCGCGTTCGTGGCCTACAGTCTGGTCGCGCCGCTTTTGAAAATCGCGATGGAGGTGATCCCGAGTACGCCCACCGTCTTCCTCTCGAACTTCGTGCTCCTCGTCGTTGTCGGCGGTGTGTTGCTCTATCGCGGGCAGTCACCCCTGCCGTATCTGCGGCACCGATATACGCCACACGTCGTCGCCCTCGGCATCCTGCTTACCGTCGGCTTGCTGACGTACTATCGAGCGCTCGCACTGGGACCAGTGAGCATCGTCGTGCCGATCTACGGGCTCTTTATCGTCGTGAGTTCGGTCATCGGCATCGTCGCGTTCGACGAAGCGCTCACGCCCCGGAAGCTGGCGGGAATCTTCTTCAGCATCCTGGCGATCGTGCTGATTTCGATGTGACTGATCGGTACTCGTTGCAGTTCCGCAGATCGACCACTATAAGCCGTTGACCCAGCGTCGTAGTGAGTACGATGAGTCGGAAGCGATCGACGCGTCGGTGGCTGTTCGTGGCGCTGGGGGCGGCCGTGATGGGCGGAGCCGGCACCTACCAGTTCGTGTGGTCGTCGCTCAGTGCCGCCGTCGGCGCGCGCATTCCCGCTTCACAGACTGCCTTGGGGACGGTGTTCACCCTCTTCGTGGTGGCCCAGACGCTCGTCCAGTTGCCAGCCGGAAGCATCCGGGATCGGTACGGCCCGCGAAAACTGCTCTTTGCGGCGGCCGCGTTGATGTTCGCGGGCTACGCCGGCTTGGGGGTGGCCCCCACTCTTCCCGTGGTGTATGCGTCCTACGCGATCGGCGGTCTCGGCGCGGGCATCGCCTATACGGTCGCGGTCAACACGCCCGTCAAGTGGTTCGACGAGTACCGCGGTCTGGCGACCGGCATCGTCTCGATGGCCTACGGTGGGGTGAGTTTCGTGGTGATCCCGCTGGTCAGGGGGGCGATCGACGCCGCCTTCACGCGAACCCTGCTCCTGTTGGGCGTCGCTGTCGGGATCGTCGGACTGTTCGCTGCGGGGTTGCTCCGTGATCCGTCGGTGGGGCCGTCGAGTCCGGAATCGTCTACGACGACGGACCCCAGCGGGACGGCTCCCTCGGAGACGGATGGTTCCCTCAAGGGTTCCGACGACGCGGACGACGCGGTCGGTTGGCGAACTGCCGCGCGAACCTGGCAGTTCTGGGTGTTCTACGGGGTGATGGTCGTCGTCAACGGCGTAGGATTGATGTTGATCGGGCAGTCGGTCGGCTTCACGACCGGCCTCGGTCTCTCGCCGGCGACTGCGACGACAGTCGCCTCGATCATCGCGCTGGCCGACGGGGGCGGGCTGTTAGTGCTCGCCGGCCTGTCGGATCGTATCGGCGAAGAACGGACCGCCGGCGCGTCGCTCGTGCTCTGCGGGGTGGCACTCGCTGGGGCCGTCGCGAGCGGGGCTCGCGGGTACGCGTCGCTGTTCGTCGCGTTCGTGGGCGCGGCGGCGTTCTTCCGGAGCCCGGTGTTCGCGATCTTCCCGAGCCTCGTCGGCCGCTACTACGGCGAGGCACGCTCCTCGGAGAACTACGCCGCGATCTATACCGCGAAGGTCCCCGGCGGAGTCTTCGGCGGCACCGTCACTGGCGCGCTCATCGCGATGTTGGGGTGGTCGACCGCCTTCTACATCGGTGCCGTGCTGGTGATGGGCGCGGGGATCGGCGCACTCTCCCTTCGGCCGGTGCAGACGGACGCGTCAGCGACGAGTGACGCCTCCGGATCGACGTGAGAGGCGGTCCGTAGTGGTGGCGCCCCAGTGCGAGAACGCGATTCGACTGGCGGCGCTGCGGTGTGAGACCCCCCTCGACGAACTCACTCGAGTATTGTGATGTCGTCTGCAGCCTTCGGCACGAGACAGAGAAACGACCCCTGTTCGTCGCTTTCGTTGTGGTACCAGTGCTCGACACCCGCGGGGATCAGCAGCGAGTCGCCCGCGGAGACGGAGTACGTCACCTCGCCGATACCGACCACGTACTCGCCTTCGAGAACGTACTGTTCGTGTTCGACTTCGTTGGTGTGACGTGGGACGCGGGCGCCCGGTTCCAACACGAACCGGCGCATATTGAAGTTCGGCGTCTGCTGGTCGTCTCCCAGCAGAACGCCCTTTTCGAGTCCATCAGCCAACTCGACCGCCTCGTACTCGATGTCTGCGGCGCGTCGAACCAGTGGTGCAGGATTCGTTTCTGCCATCGACTTGGATATCGGAGAGACACAACTTGGTTCTATCCACGGGCGTCTCCCGCTCGACCTCCGGAGCGAGTCCACCCGTCGCGGCAGTGTTCTGCCCGTCGACGTACTCGGCGGCGTCCGATACTGAGTTTTATACCGGTAGGAATCCGTCTACCGGTAATGCTGCACAGTTCTGGTCCGTTGCTATCGGTGGACCTCACGTCGCGAGATGCGACGACCGAATCGATCGACGACGTCCTGGAATCGTACATCGGCGGCCGAGCGGTCGGCACGAAGCTCGCTCACGACCGGGTCCCGTTCGACGCTGATCCGCTGGGTGCCGAGAACCGCCTCTTTCTCAGTACCGGGCCGATGCAGGCCTCACAGATGAGTTTCACCGGGCGGATGAACGCCACTGCGGTGTCGCCGTTGACCGACGGGCTCCTGTCCTCGAACGCGGGCGGATTTATGTCGCGGCACTTCGCGGACACGGGCTACAGCGTCGTCGAACTCACGGGCGCGAGCGATACGCTCCTGATCGTCCACGTCAGGGGCGACGGGATCGAATTCGAGGAAGTGCCGGATCTTGCAGCCGCGACCGTGCCCGAGACGTGTGCGTACATTCGCGAGGAGCACGGCCTCGATTCGGACCACGTCGCGTGCATCGGTCCGGCCGGGGAGAACGAGGTTCGCTTCGCGTCGGTGATGACGACCGAAGAGCGGGCGTTCGGACGCGGAGGGCTCGGTGCCGTCCTCGGCTCGAAGAACGTCAAGGCGATCACCTTCGACGGGGACGCAGCGCCGGAGATCGACGTCCCAGCGGGCCAAATGGAAATCCATCGTGAGGCCGCCACCGACGACCACATTATGAAACAGCAGGGCACGGTCGCGGTGATGGACCTCGCGAACGAGGTGAACGGACTGCCCTCGTATTATTTCTCCGAGCAGTCGTTTGCGGGCGTCGAAGGAATCAACGGGGATGCGGTAGCCGAGAAAAAATACAAGAAAGGAACGTGCTCGTCGTGCGCGTTCGCGTGCAAACTGCCGACGAGAGACGAAGCGCGAGGCGTCGAGACCGAGGGCCCCGAGTTCGAGGTGGCGATGGCGTTCGGATCGAACTCCGGCGTCGACGACATCGTGGACGTGATGCAATCGAACGAGCGCTGTGACGTGTACGGCCTCGATGCGATCTCCGCGGGGAACACGGTCGCGGCGTACCTGGCGGCCAACGACGCCTTCGGAGACACCGAGTTGATCCTCGACTTGCTGGACAAGATCGCCCACCGGGAAGGCGTCGGCGACACGCTCGCAGAGGGTATTGGCCGCGTTCACGGTGAGTTGGGAGTCGAGAACTGGTCGGTGAAGAATATGGACTTCGCCGCACACGAGGGACGCGTTCTGCACGGGCAGGCGCTCTCGTACGCAGTGGCGAACCGGGGCGCAGATCATATGTACGCCACGTTTTATTCGGTCGAGTACCCGCTCGTCCCCGACGACGAAGCGATGGATCCCGTCGGGTTCGAGGGCAAGGCCGAACGGCTCGTCGAACGCGAGAACCTGATGGCGCTCAACGACAGCGGAATTATCTGTAAATTCTCGCGCGATTATATGACGCCGGAACGGTACGAGATGCTCTTCGGTGCCGACTTCGAGGAGTTGCTGTCCGTCGGCAGCCGAACGGTGACGCTGGAACGGCACTTCAACAACCAGCGCGGATTCGACAGCGACGACGACAGCCTACCGTACGCCGACGAACTGCCCGGCCTCGAAGACGCGATCAGAGAGTACTACCAGTCCCGTAACTGGAATGGAGACGGGACCGTCCCGAGGGCGGAACTCCCCGCGTAGACCGACCAAATCGACTGTCCTGGCTCGGTCTACGGCGTCCGTAGTCCGCCGGAAGCGCTGAAATGGTAGTTAGGTCTCACCAGCCGAGAGACGCTGCTCGATCGCCGCGATCAGGTCCGCCGGCCGTTCGTCCGCCGGGTACGACCGCTCACCGTCGGGAAGACAGAGTTGCACCGACCCGTCAGCGTACGCGATCCCGTCGATCCGCTCGTAGGGAATCTCCTCGGAGTCCGTCGCAAGCGACCATTTGGTGTTGAATAAATTCACCATCGCATCGTCGTAGACCGTCACGGCGTCCTCGCCAACCGTCAGGACGGTCGCCCGGTAGCGCTTCGCGACGTCGAGACCGAGGACGGAGCCCTTCGCGGCGTCGAGACCGAGGACGGAGCCCTTCGCGGCAGTCACGGCGTACACCGACGCTTCGTCCACCTCGCTGTCGATCCCCGCCGCGGCCCGGCAGAGCTTGTTCGTTCCGTCGGCAAGCGCGTCCGCCGCCCCGTTCACGACGGCACGCACGCCGAGGCCGGTCAGCGCCAATCCACCGATCAGCAGGCCAGTACCGAGGTAGATCTGATCGCTCACGAAGAGGAAGTTCCCCGCGACGATGAGCGCCATCACGACTACCCACGGCCACTGCCACCCAGCGGTCCACACCGGCGAGAACGTATTGATCTCGATCGGACCGGACTCAGCCATCACGGTGCCCTCCAGGTATCACACGGCGCGCGTCAAGTATCACAGCCCAGCCTTCGACCGTGTCGTACTTCGATGTTGCTTTCGCGACGGGTCGGAGCAGGAACCGCCTTGCCGACGAGAGGGCCGGTCTGCCGTAGACGGTCTCCAGGACATCCGTTGGTCGGCGACTCCATTGGACAATGGAAAATTTGGATGGATAAAGATAGGTTTCCTTTTATGCCTATGAAAATGATATAATTGGGGATTTTCACGTCGTCGAACGCTGTTCGCGCACGAGTTCGTTGGCGCGATCGATCCAGTCCTGTGCCTTGTTTTCGGTCACGTTCGCCGCCGCTGCAATGTCAGTCGGATCGCTGTCCGCGAGACTGCCGAGTGTGTCGATACCGGCCGCTGCCAGACGGTCGTTGTACGTCGGTCCGAGGCCGCTGATACCTTCGATTTCCTGTTCGGCAGGATCCGATTCCGCGTCCGTCATTTCGGATACCACTGCGTCGGTCTGTTCGGATACCTCTCGCTCTGTTTCGGCGACCGTATCCGTCGAGGACTCCGCTTCGTCCCCGCCAGATATACGTGTTGCTTCTATGAGTTCTTCTAATTACTGTTCGATTCGTGATATTCGTTCGTCTATCTCGGGCGAACCGGATTCCTCCGTTGTGGGGGGCGATTCGCCGATCGACTCTTTGGCTGCCGTTTCTTCGGGATCGCTGGTATTGGTACCGGTCGTCGACGGTGCTTGCGCTCCGGTCTCGAACTCTGTGAGTGACAGTTGTTGGAACTGCTGGGCCCGCTTGCGGACCTGTTCGAGCGCCCGGTCGATCGTCCGGCGGCGCTCGTAGAGGCGGTCCCCGCTCTCGTGAACGCTGTATCCCCTCCCTACTCGCTCCCTCCGGTCGCTCGTTGAGGAAGGGGCCTTAGCGCCTCAATTCAGGTAAGCAAACATTTCCGAGTGCTGAACAGAGCCACGGTGAGACAGGGCGAAGTTCCAGGCGGTTCGAGTAACGGAACCCCGAGTGGTGTCCAGAGGGCTATAGTATCATTTGCAACTAATGCTGAGTGCTTACCCGATCACACGCTGGCGGTCAACCGAGAGTGATGATTTGCAAATGAGATGTAACGTCCCCGAACCGTCCCGGGTTCTTGCCGGCACCTAAACTATGTTGTCACCGGCTATCGACCCCCGAGGTATGCGAACTATCGACAATCACTCTGTTCGCTTCGGCGAGCTTGCGGGACCACTGGTACACCACGCGATGTTCTTCGATTGGCAGCTCATCTCGACGCAGGAAATCGCCTACGAGGTCGAGTATCCGTTCGAGGCCCTCGTCGCCGACGACGCCATCCCGTACGCGCCGGTCGGACTCGACGCGACGATCCACCGGTATCCGACGTTCGGCGACACCGTTTCGGTGGAAGTCACGCCGCTCAGCGTCGGCAACTCCAGCGTGGAACTCCTCTACGAAGCGGTCGACGCCGACGGCGACCTTTATTCGACAGCGCGAATGACCCACGTGACGATTGCACCGGAAGGCGGCGCGCTGCGTCTCCCGGAAGCGACGCGGGAACGGCTCCGCGAACTCCAGGCCGACCGGGAGGTAGACATAGGCCCCACGGGCGGAGCCCACGACGCCGACGCCTATCCGACCTTCGAGGAGTACTTCCGAGTGCACAGCCCACACATCGAAGGCTCCGAACTGGCCTACTTCGAGGAGTATCCCCGATTCGCCGATATCGCGCTCGAATCGTTCGTCTCGAACGATGGCCCCCAACTGAGCGAACTCGCCGGCGAACGACAGCCGTTCCGCCTGCGTGACTGGCACTGGGACTTCAAATCCCCCGTGCTCTTCGACTCGCTACTCGAAGTCGAGTGCGACGTCGAAGCGGTCGACGAGGAGACGGTGCGGATCGCACATACGTTCCGAACCGACGACGAGACGCGTATCGAGGGCGTCTCCGAGTACGGGTGCTTCGATCGCGAGGGCGAGCCCACCCAGTTCACCGACGAGATGTTGGCGCCGTTCCGGCAGGAGTAATACTGTCGGACAGAACGATGTGAAGCGTATCGGCACCCCGCGGGGGACAACACGATTCACGGACTTCTGTCCGACAGTATAAGCGGAGGACCTGGACGGGCCGGTGCAGATCGAATCGGTGACGAAGGCGGTCGTCGCCAGTGACGCTTTTGTAACCTCGGCTCGCGCACAGAAACACAGCAATGACAGGCGACGGTACCTCAAACCACGAGACGCCCATCCACGTCGATCACGTCGGCATCGCAGTCGAATCCGTCGAGGACGCAGCGCCCGTATTGGACGCGCTGGGCTGTGAGCGACTGCTCGACGACACGGTCGACGGAGAGTTCCGCTGGGTCTACTACAGCCTAGGGAACGCGTCGCGGATCGAGTTGATCGAACCGATCGCCGAGGAGTCGTTCCTCACGGCGTTCTTAGAGCGGCACGGGCCCGGCCTCCATCACGTGACCCTCGAAGTAGCCGACATCGACGCGACGATCGAGCAACTCGACACCGCCGGCGTCGACGTCGTCGATCGGAAATCCTACGGAGAGTGGACAGAAGCGTTCGTGTCGCCGCGGAACGCGACGGGAACGCTGTTCCAACTGATGGAGTACCACGAAGCGTACACGGAGAATACGGAGCACGACCCAGAGTCGCTCTACGTCGGTGGCGAACGGCTCAGCAGCGAGAAGTGAGGGGGCTGGTCACGGCGGCAGACGTAGCGCTGTTGGGTCGATGTCTCTGCGGGCGGGCCTATCCGTCCGCACCGAGAGGCCACGCGTCGCCGGCGGCGCGGGTGAGGAAGATGTTGGTCGACCGCCAGTAGATGACTTCCTCGCCGTCGCCGTTCTCGGCGCTGACTTCGAGGTCGACGTACCCGCGGTCCTCACGGCTGCTCGACGGCGTCGTGTCCAACACGTCGAGTTCGACATAGACGGTGTCGCCGGGACGGACGGGCGTTCGCCAGCGGAGCTCTTCGAGCCCGAACGAGCCGAGCGTCGCTGTCTCCCGGAGGAACTCCTCGACGAGGAGGGCCATACAGGCACTCGCGGTGTGCCAGCCGCTGGCGATGAGTCCGCCGTACATCGTCTCTTTGGCCACTTCTGGGTCGGTGTGGATGAGCTGTGGGTCGTATCGGCGGGCGAACGACAGCAACTCCTCGCGGTCCGCTCTGTAGGATCCGAGGTCGTGCGTTTCGTCCGCCGCTATCTCCTCGAAATACCGGACCATCTTACAGATACGCTTCCTTGACGTGGTCGCTCTCTAAGAGTCCCTGTCCGGTGTCCTCGCGGACGACGCGGCCGTTCTCTAAGAGATATGCCCGTTCGGCCATCGCGAGCGCACGGTTGACGTGCTGCTCGACCAAGAGGACCGTAATGTCCTCGCTGATCTCTTCGATCTTCTCGAAGACGCGGTCGGTGATCTGCGGCGCGAGCCCCTCGGAGGGCTCGTCCAACGCGAGGATCTTCGGCTGGGCCATCAGCCCCCTGCCGATCGCGAGCATCTGCTGTTGGCCGCCGCTCATCGACTCCGCGCGCTGATCTGCGCGTTCTTCGAGGATCGGGAACAGCTCGAACACCTCCTGCATCGTCGCTTCGAGGTCGTCGCGTTTCGTGTACGCCCCCATCTCCAGGTTCTCGCGAACCGTCATATCGCCGAAGAGGTTCCGCTCCTCGGAGACGTGGACGAAGCCCCTGCGGACGATGTCGGACGGGCTGAGCGTCGACGCGTCCTCACCCCAGACGTGGACGGTACCGTCATCGACCGGGTGCAGACCCGACATCACGCGGAGCAGCGTCGACTTCCCCGCGCCGTTGGGGCCGACGATCGAGACGACGCCGTCGTCCTCGGTGACCTGGAAGTCGAGGTCCCAGATGACCTGGATGTTGCCGTAGGAGACGTCGATGCCGTCGAGTTCGATCACGAGTGGTCCTCCCCGAGGTACGCCTCGGCGACGGCCTCGTCGTTTTGGATCTCTTCTGGCGTTCCTTCGGCGATTTTCCGGCCGCTCTTCAGTACGATGATGCGATCTGCAGTTCCCATAATTGCGTCCATAATGTGTTCGATCCAGAAGACCGAGATGCCACGCTCGTCGCGGAGGCGACGGATCGTATTCGAGAGTTCGCTGATCTCTCCCGGCGTGAGTCCGCTCGCGATCTCGTCGAGTAGGACGAGATCCGGGTCCGACGCCACAGTGCGGGCGAGTTCGAGTTGTTTCTGCTGGGCGATCGGGAGGTTCCCGGCCTCCATCTCCGCTTTCTCTTCGAGACCGACGAACGCGAGCGCCTCGCGGGCGCGTTCCTCTGCTTCCTCCTGTGAGATCGACTCGTCGCTGCCGAACAGCGCGCCGGCGAGCGCGTTCTCGAAGACGGTCATCTCACCGAAGACGCGGACGATCTGGAAGGTGCGAAGCAGTCCCGAGCGAGCGATCTCGTGGGTGTCGAGCGCGACGATGTCCTCACCGTTGAACGTGATCTCGGTGTCCTCCTCGGGGTCGAGGACGCCCGTGATGGTGTTGAACAGCGTGGTCTTCCCAGCACCGTTCGGGCCGATGAGTGCGACGATCTCGCCACGTCCGATCTCCAGGTCTACCCCGTCGATGGCGACGAGACCGCCGAACTTCTTGCGGATGTTCGCGGCCTTAAGCATTGGTACCTATATACAGACCGCCTTTGTGTAATAACGGTTTTGCCTTATCGAACAACACAAAGGCGATCTCGTCGGGCGATTACAGAAAGAGAGCGCAGAAGCGACGCGAGAGATTAGCTCTCTGCGTCGGCCTCTGTGGGCGTTCCGCCGTTGCCGCCACCGAGCGAGATGTCCCAGTCTTCGAGGAGGTCCTCTGCGGCGACGATGACGCCGCTGCGGAAGTACAGGAACAGGATGATCAGCAGGCCGCCGAAGATGGCCGTCCGCCAGTTGGCCGCGTAGGTCCCGAGCGCCGCCTCGATGACTTCGACGATGATCGCGCCCACGATCGGGCCGTAGGTCCGCCGGATACCCCCGACGATGAGGACGATCAGTGCGATCACGTCGACCGCGAGGAACGTGAAGATCGAGGGCGTGATGTAGGACGCCTCGCGGGCCAGCAGCGTGCCGGCGATCGCGATGAGCACGCCCGCGATGAAGCCCGCGATGGCCTTGTAGCGGACCACGTCGATCCCGATGGATTCGGCCGCCAGCTCGTCCTCGCGGATGGCCTCGAAGGCGATCCCGTACCGAGAGGACTTGATGAGCCAGAGGTACAGCACCATCCCGGCGAGCAGGAACGCCAGAATGAGGTAGTACAGCACCACTGCCGTGGGGACGCCGACCGCGGCGGCGACACCCGACAGCGAGAACAGTTCGTACGGGAAGCCCGTCGAGCCGCCCGTGAGGTCCCGAGCGCCGATGAACGCCTCCGAGAACACCAACTGGAGGTTTAGCGTCAGGATCGAGATCAGGATGACCGTGAAGCGCCGCCGCGCGGACACCCAGCTCACCGACATCGCGATGACACCGCAGAGCAGCGCGGCCACCGGCAGCCCGATCCACGGCGTCACGCCGAACGAGTCCGCGACCAGAGCAGTCGTATACGCACCGACGCCACCGAGTCCCCCCATAAAGAGGAACAGCTGGTCGTTGTGCCCGAACACGATGTTCAGCGCGAGCGCGAACAGCGCGAACAGGAGGATCCGCGAGAGGACGCCGATGTAGTAGCCGCTGCCGAGCACCGGCAGGGGAGCGATCACGAACAGGATGCCGACGAGCGCGAGGCTGCGGGCACCCGGAAGCCGATCGGTGTTCACGACGACATCACCTCCGGACGAACGAGGAGGAAAACGATCGCCGCGCCGAAGAGGATGATCGTCGCGAAGTACGAACCGATGAAGAAGTTCGCGTACGTGTTGATCAAGCCGAGCACGAGGCCGGCGACGACCGCTCCCACGAGGCTTCGGATCCCGCCGACGATCGAGACGATGAGCGCGAAGGTCGTGAACTGGAAACTGTTCGCCACGCTGACGTTCGAGCGCGCCGCGGCGAGGATCCCCGCCAGCCCGGCGACGACCGCCGAGAGGACGAACACCAGCGTGCGGAGCTTTCGGGGATCGATGCCTACCAGCCGTGCGCCGCGCTCGTCCTGGAAAATCGTCCGCGTTGCCTTCCCGAGGAATGTCCGGTTCAGGAAGAGGAACAGGACGGCGATGATCACGGCAGTAACGATGATGCTCACGACCGACGTGCCGGTGACGACGGTCGCGCCCACGTCGATCGGGGAGATGCCGAGCGGGAGCGAGTACCGCGAGGAGACGTAGTTGACCATCACGCCTTCGAGCAACACCGTGAGGCCGAGCGTCGTGAAGATGCCCAGCAGGATCCGCTCTTCGCCCTCCGAACGGTAGACCAACGAGAGGAGCGTCCGGTCGACGAGTAATCCGAACACGCCGACGAACGCGAGCCCCGCGAGGATCGCGATCGGGAGGGACATACCCCCATCGACCAAGAGCGCGGCCGTGATCGCGGCAATAACCGCGAACGCGCCGATCGCGAGGTTCAACACCTCACCCAAACCGTAGACTAGCGTGATCCCGACGCCGAGAAGCGCCAGGGACGCGCCGAACGCGAGCCCGTCGACGGCGAGTGCCGCCAATGTGCTAACTGTTACCATCTATTGCCCCAGATTACGGATACCAGTGTATACTTTTCGACTTCGGATGCGTTTTCGTGTGAAATTGGAGTCATAATAGCGAGAGGCGTGCGGTGCCGAGCGCGGCCGCGCACAGCGGGAGGGGCGAACCCTCGTGAAGGGTGCTCCCGAGTCAGCTCAGGCTTCGGGCGGGAGTGCCGGAAGCGGGTCGGTCCGGAAGCTCTCTTGCAGGCTGTAGTTGCCGTCGGGGTAGTACGACGGGGCATCGAGCGAGAACGTGCTGTAGAGTTGGACCTGGTTCTTGAGTTCGCCGTATTCCGAGTACTGAATCGGCTCGGGGAACAGCGTGTCGAACTCAATGGCCCGGATCGCCTCGGTGATGGCCTCGGGGTTGGCTTCGCCGGCGTCTTCGATCGCCTGTGCGATCATCTTGCCCGTGACGTAGCCGTAAGACGTGTGCGTGTCGAACTGGCTCCCGACCTCCTCGCCGAAGCGCTGTGCGACTTCGGCGTACTCGTCCGTGTAGACGTCGCTCATATGCAGGTGCGTGAAGCCGCGGCTCGCGTTCTCACCCAGCGCGGAGCGAATGACGGCCGGCGGGAGGCCGGGACCGGTGATGATCTCTGGCTCGTACCCCAACTCGTAGAGCTGTTGGGTGATCGTCAGCGAGCCTGGCGGGTGGCCCGTCGCGACGACCATCTCGACGTCCTGGGGCATCCGGCGGATGTACGACGAGAAGTCGCTGGCACCGACGGGTGCGACCTGGACGTTGACGTCGATGCCGAAGTTCTCCTCGATGCCGGTCTTCACCGACTGTCCCCACGCGTAGTCGCCGACGATGGCACCGACCGACTGATACCCGGCGTCGTCGACGAACTGTGCCTGCGCCTGCATCGTCGTCGCCGCCGGGAGCAGTCCCAGGCGGAACGAGTGGAGCGTCTCGGGCGTGATCGTCTCGTCCGAGCCGGCCATATGCATAATCATCGGGATGCCGAGTTCCTGTGCCGTCCGGGACGTGCGGATCCCGACGTCGGAGCTCACCGGGCCGGTGGCGGCGACGATGTCGTTCTGCTCGGCGAAGCGCTCGAAGATCGAAGACGCCTCAGCCGGGTCGCTTTCGGAGTTCGCCTCCACGATGTTCAGGTTGCGGCCGCCGAGGACGCCGCCGTCGGCGTTGATCTCCTGAACGGCGAACGCCAGCCCCGCAGAGTGCGCCTGCCCCCACGGAGTGAAACCACCCGAGAGCGGCTGGACCGACCCGATGTTGATAGCGTCCGAGTCGCCGCTGCCTCCGGAGGTCGTCGTCGTCGTGGTATCGCCGCCGCCCGAGTCGTCGGTCTCGGTGCCGTCCCCACCGTTGTCGCCACCGTTGCTCGAACACCCAGCGAGCAGTCCGATCGTCGCAGCCCCGCCGGTCGCTTTCAGAATTGCCCGCCTGTCGAAGGTCTTCCTTGACATTGTCATCATCATTCACTGTGTAACGGGATTTGAATGTGACGGTTCGTGTCATATACCAAACGTTATCGCCACCTAAGAGGGGGTGTTACGGACGGTAAATCGGGTCAAATGCCGAGACAGCGGCGAGAAGTGTCGTCGGTATTACAATCGGGAGGCAAAAATAGCCGCTACGACGCTCGCCGGTTGCTCACGCGCGCTGGAACTGGGTCGGCGTACACGGGCCGTCAGTCAGTTTCGAGGCCCCCGAACAGGCGGCCCGAGAAAGACTGTAACGGCGTAAAATGACGGGGCGTCTGTGACAGTCAACCGCAAACTATTTGCTGATAAATTCTGATACTCGAAGTAAGCGATGCAAGAGAATATACCGGAGTCGTATCTTCCCGACAACGGGCCACAGCTCGTTCACGCGTTACCGGAACTGCACTATCCCGAAGAGATCAACGTCGCCGAGCAGTTGGTCGACCGCCACGTCGAGGAGGGGCGCGGCGACAACGTCGCCATCCGCTTCGAGGATCGAGAAATCACGTACACGGAACTGCAAGAGCGCGTCAACCGCTTGGGGAACGCCTTCCTAGATCAGGGCGTCGAGCCCGGCGATCGCGTCGTCGTCCGCTTCACCAACCGTCCGGAAGCCGTCATCTCCTGTCTCGCGGCTCAGAAGGTCGGCGCGGTGGCGCTGCCGTCGATGAAACTCTTGCGCGCGAAAGAACTGGTACACATCATCAACAACGCGGAGGCGTCGACGGTAGTCGTCTACGACGACCTCCTCGAGGAGATCAACAAGGCGCTGCCGGACCTCGACACCGTCGAGAACGTTATCGTTGTCCAGCGAAACGGGGTCGAACACGAGCACGCTGACTACGACGAACTGACCGAGGCAGCCAGCGACGAACTCGACGCCTACGCGACCGAGCGCGACGACCTCGCGCTGATGCTGTACACGTCTGGGACGACTGGCCAGCCAAAAGGCGCGACGCACACGCACCGACAGGTGCTCTCGACCGCCGACGCGTACGCCCGGTACTGTCTCAACGCGACCGAAGACGACGTCTTCGGGGGTAATCCACCCCTACCCTTCGCCTACGGCTACGGGGACCTGGTGACGTTCCCGCTGCGTTTCGGTGCCACGTCGAGTCTCGTCGAGAACGCCTCGCCGGGTGACCTCCTCGAAGCCGTCGAGAACCACGGGATCACGATCCTGTGCTCCATCCCGACCGCGTACAACCAGATGCTCTCGAAGCACCCCGACGGGCCCGAGGAGTACGATACGTCCTCGCTGCGGATGGCGATGAGCGCCGGCGAACCGCTGACCCACAGCACGTTCAACAACTTCAAAGACAGCTACGGTGTCGAGATTTACGACGGGATCGGCACGACGGAGATGCTCCACATCTTCGTGAGCCACCGCGAGGGCCAAGAGATCGACCCCGGCGCGACGGGCTATCCGGTGCCCGGATACGAGTGTAAGGTCATCGACCCCGACACGGGCGAGGAACTCCCCCGCGGCGAGGCCGGGATGCTCGCCGTACGCGGCCCCACGGGTATCTCTTACTGGAATCGGCCGGAGAAACAGGACGAAGCGCTCGTCGACGGCTGGAGCCTCCCGGGCGACATCTACGTCCACCGCGAGGACGGTCGCTTGGAGTACAAGTCCCGCGAGGACGACCTCATCATCTCCAGCGGCTACAACATCCCCGGTCCCGAAGTCGAGGCCGTACTCGAAGAGCGCGAGGAAGTCTCCGAGGTCGCCGTCATCGGCGCCCCGGACGAAGAGCGCGGCCAGGTCGTCAAAGCCTACGTCGTCGTCGCAGACGGGGCTGAAGCAGGCGAGGAACTGACCGAGACGCTCCAGAATCACGTCAAGAACACGCTGGCGCCGTACAAGTATCCGCGCCGCGTCGAGTACGTCGACGAGCTCCCGCGGACCGAAACGGGCAAGATCCAGCGCGTCAAGCTCCGGGAGCGAGCGCGCGAACAGTACGAGCAGTAGGTGGCAGCCGAGCAATAGGCACAGTCGGCGGGTGTGACGCCGGCCGCGTCACACCTATCCCCCCACAATTATTGTGGTACAGAACAGATCTCGGGTAGCTCGATCTGAGGCAGACGGCCACCTGCAAGGCAGTAACTATACCTGCGGGTGTTTGATTGTCGGTGCAGACGGATTCATAAGTGTTTATCGCAGCCGCGAGCGCGGCCGCGTGAAGATAGAGAGTAGTCGTCGAAAGCCGAGGAGCCCTCAGCGGCGCATATAGCCGCCGTCGATGTGGAGCGTCTCGCCGGTGATCCAGCTCGCGGCGTCGCTCGCGAGGAACACGACCCCGCGTGCGACCTCCTCGGGTTGGCCGACGCGGCCGAGTGCGTAGGAGTCGCCGAGTTTCTCGCGGTACTTCTCGACGAATCCAGCGGTTGCGGGCGTCTCGACAGTTCCGGGCGAGACGCAGTTCACGCGGACGCCAGAGTCGCCCACTTCGGCCGCCATCGTCTTCGTGAACGAGCGGTTGGCGGCCTTCGCAGCCCCGTATACGGCCAGACCGGGGTCGTTACCTCGGTAGGAGGCGCTGGAGTAGTTGATGACCGATCCCTCGCCGCGCTCGACCATTCCGGGCAGCGCAGCGTGGGTGCAGTTGAGCGTGCCGAAGAGCGACACGCCGAGTTTCGCCTGCCAGTCTTCGGGCTCGGAATCGAGGAACCGCTGCGTTCCCATCAGACCGGCGTTGTTGACGAGGACGTCCAGCGCGCCGAACTCCTCGACGGTGGCTTCGACCATCGCGACGGCGGCGTCGTACTCCGAAACGTCGGTTTCCAGGCCGATCGCGCGAACGTCGTGCTCGTCGGCGAGACGGTCTGCGACGTCTTGGGCGCCGTCGCCGTCGAGGTCCGCGATGACGACGTTCGCGCCGAGCGCAGCGAAAGCCTCAGCGACGGCCTCGCCGATGCCCTGGGCCGCCCCGGTCACACAGACGGTCTGATCCGTGAAGTCGAACGACTCACGGATGTCGGGGGAGGGAGCCGCCACGAGTGCTCACTTCCCCTCGAATTCGGGCTGTTCGTCGGTGCCGAAGGCGTCGATCGCCTTCGCGTAGTCGTCTGACTGCGCCAGAGCGGGCCACGCGTGACTGGCGAACTCGATCCCGGCGTCGTAGCCGACGTTTCGGGTGATGTTCGAGGCCTGCTTGATCGAGCGGACCGCGAGCGGGGGCTTGCTTGCGAGTTCGGACGCCAACTCGTCGACCTCCGCTTCGAGTTCGTCCTCGTCGGCGACAACGTCTGTGAGAATGCCTTCCTCGGCCGCGTCGACAGCGCCGATGCGTTCGCCGGTCATCGTGATCTCTTTCGCGCGCATCGCGCCGACGATCGTCGTGAGGCGCTGGGCCGCTGCGCCGCCGGGGAGGACGCCGAAGTTGACCTCAGGCTGGCCGAACGTGGCCTCTTCGACGGCGAAGCGGAAGTCCGAAGACATCACGATCTCGAAGCCGCCGCCGAGACAGAGGCCGTCGACAGCCGCGATGACCGGAGCGTGGTACTCCTCGAAGGCCGCACACATCTCGCAGAACAGATCCGGGACGCGCTTTTTCTCGTGGTACGTCGAGAAGTCGCTCATCTCGCCGACGTCGAGGCCGGAACAGAAGGCCTTCTCGCCCGCGGAATCGACGATGACGGCTCGTACGGCGATGCCGTCGCCCTCGTCGTCGAGCGCCTGGAAGGCGTCGAAGGCGTCGATGAGGTCGTGCTGCATCTGGATGTTGATGGCGTTCATCGCCTCGGGTCGATCGAGCGTGATGCGGCCGAGACTGGTCTCCTCGTCGTAAGACCATTCGATGGTTTCGAAGTCGGTGTCTGACATCGTCTGTCGATTCACCGTCGGTCCATTAATACTTAACGACGATGCCGTCGCTTGCCGCCGATACCGGCGTATACAGAATCGTATACAGAAGCGGCAGCTCTGACCGATCGGCGCAAGATCACGGTAGTTCGGCGCGCAGTGCATTACAGCGTTACGTGTGTAATGCCGAGAGTCGGAGTCAGTCAAACAATCGTGGAGGATCCGAAAACAGTGATGTATACATCTTTGTATACAGCTCCGATACGCGGACCGGGGTCACGACGTGATGGCAGATCGTCAGGAACGAAGCGGGACAGAAAACAGCCAGGGGCGACGCGGAGTCAGGGGCTCTCGTGCGAGCGCAGTTTCAGGTCTGACCGCGGTTTGGCCACGCAAGTGAGAACGTATCCTTCCTCTTTCTCCGAATCGGAAAGGAACATCCCCTCGACCTGCTCGACCTCGCCCTCCTCGACGCGCATCGCCGAGCAGACCCCACAGACGCCCATCCGACACTGGTAGGGGAGATCGAGCCCGGCTTCCTCAGCGGCCTCCAGGATAGGTTTGTCCTCTGCGACCTGGATGGTCCGCCCCTCGTCGACGAACTCGACGTCGTAGTATTCGACCATATTAGAGACGCTGTTCGTAGACGTGTTCGACCGGTTCGAGCCCGTGGGCTTCGAGCATCTCTTTGGCGCCTTCGTCGCCCGCCAGGACGTCGATGCGGTAGTAGTCGACGTCGCGCGGTTCCTCGGAGAACCACTCGGCCGCTGCTTCGAGCATCTTCGCGGCCGCACCTTGTCGGCGGTAGTCCTCGCGAACGAACAGGCCGTTGACGTATCCGTGGTTGTCCAGTTGGAAGATGGGGTGATCACCCATCACGCGGGCTTCGAGAACGCCGATCGGTTCGTCGGCGTCGTCGCTTTCGGCCAGCAGGACGATGCCGTACTTCGAGTCGACGAGCTGATTTTCGAAGTACTGGAGCCAGCGTTCGTTGGCCTCTTCGCTGTGGCTGTATCGCTCGTCGTACTCCGAGAGATGACTGGTGAAGCCGTGCCAGAGGTCCAAGATTTCATCGCCATCCGCTTCAGTGGCATATCGTGTTTGGATTCCCATACTCTCCGTACCGAACCGGTCCTCCTAAAAGATTCGCGTCCAGGTCGGCGGGAGCTGATTGGCGGTTGACTCGACGATCGGACCGTCGAAGGGAAGGGATGGAGGACCTTTCCGTGGCGGGCGAGGAACTGGATAGGGCGCGGAGGCGCGCCTGCGGCTATGCGCGGGGGCACACGAAAGATTGAGTCCTCGATACGTCGTTGGGGAGAAACCTTAATAACGATCCACACTAACCCAGGAGTGAAGGCGTTTCACAAGCCATGCCAACGGAAAAACGATTCAAACAGCAGATCCAGAACGGTCGGATGATCGAAGACGAGTCCGAAATGACAGAGGGCTATAAGAAGGCGCTGAAGGCGACGCTCAAAGTCTCGGCGGACACCGAGCTGATGAGTGCGCCGGCGTACTACGAGCAATCGATGAACGCGCCGACGCTCGACGCCCGCGCCTCCTGTGTCAGCGTCATTCAGGACGAACTCGGTCACGGCCACATCGCCTACCGGCTCCTGGAAGACCTCGGGGAGGACCGCGAGGAACTCATCTACGAGCGTGAGCCCCACGAGTTCCGCAACACCTACGGCTTCGACCAGCACCTCGACACCTTCGCCGAACTCGTCAGCGCCCACGGGATGTTCGACCGCGCCGGGATGGTGCTCCTGAGCGACATCGAGGAGAACACCTCCTATGCCCCTTGGAAGCGCGCCCTGCGGAAGGTCGGCAAGGAAGAGCAGTTCCACCTTCGCCACGGCGAGACCTGGATGCGTCGGCTTTCCAACAAGTCCGACAAGACCAAGCGGCTCGTCCAAGACGCCGTCGACTGGATGTTCCCGATGGGCATCGAGTGGTTCGGCCTCCCGGACGATCAAAAGCACAACACCGACCAGCTCGACTACCGCATCAAGGGCAAGACGAACGACGAACTCCGCCAGGAGTGGATGAGCCACACCGTCCCGCTGGCCAACGACCTGGGTCTCGACGTGCCCGCTCACTACGACGAGGAAGCCGACGAGTACGTCCTCGAATACGACGCTCCAGTCGCCTTCGACGCCGAGAACAAAGACTGGCGCTTCGAGGAGCCGATCGGCTGGGACGACGTACTCGACCGCTGGCGGGACCGCGGTCCGGCCAACGACAAGTACGTCAATATGCTGCAGGCCGGAGAGATCAAAGTGGGTGTCTGAGATGAGCACGAACGCCGCAGACGCTGGAACCGTCGGTTTCGACATCGGCCCCGGTGAGGACGCCGACGAGTTCGAACAGGAACTCTGGGACACCCTCGACACCGTCCCAGACCCACACATCCCGGTCAGTCTCGTCGATATGGCGATGATCTACGACATCGAGGCCGACGGCGGAGACGTCACGGTGACGATGACCTACCCGTGTATGGGATGCCCGGCGTACGATATGATCCAAGACGACGTCCGCGCAGCGCTGCGAACGGTTCGCGGCGTCAGCGACGTCGAAATCGAGATCACCTGGGATCCCGTCTGGTCGAAGGATATGCTCACCGAGAAGGCACACGAAGAACTCAAAGACGCGGGGATCGCAATATGAAATACCACGTGTTCACCCGGCACAGAGCCGGCGACGATATGATCCACGCCGGGACGGTCCAGGCCGATTCGGACCGTCTGGCACGGATCTACGCGCACCGAACCTACGACGAGGAGGACTGGGAGTTTATGGGCGTCGTCCGTGAGGAACACCTGCTCGAAGTCGACGAACAGCCCATCGTGGGCGGGAGGGCGCGATGAGCGCCGAAGCCGAGAACGCCTGGCCCGAGGCGGCAGTCGACTACGTGAAGGCCATCGCCGACACGAAGCTCCTGCTCGGTCAGCGCTACGGCGAGTGGATGCTGAAGGGCCCGAACCTCGAAGACGACATCTCGGGCGCCAGTAACGCCCAAGACGAGATCGGGCAGGTCCGACAGCTGTTCCGCCTGCTCACGCAGCAGGGCGTCGAAGACGACTGGCTCGAATCCAGCCGCAGCGCAGAGGAGTACGCGAACGCCTCGATCCTCGACGAGGAGGCCGAAAACTGGCCGACCTTCATCGTGCAGGTCGCGCTGGCCGACCGCGCAGCGTGGCTGCTGCTCGATGCGATCGTCCACGACGACTTCACCGGAATGGTCCAGAAGATGGGCGAAGACGAGTACTTCCACCTCGAACACCACGACGCCCGTCTGGAGACGCTGGCCGAAGACCAGCCCGAGGCCGTCGAAGCGGCGCTGGAGCGGTACTTCCCGGGCATCCTCGCGTTCATCGGCCCGTCGAGCTACGGCTCCTCGGAGGACCCGCTCGTCTCCGCCGACTTCACGGACCGGTCGATCGCGGAGATCCGCGGCGCGTTCCACGAACACTACGAGGAACTGTTCGCAGGAACTGACGTCTCGGTGCCCCCGCTCGAGGAGGACGTTCCCGAGCCCGAAGCGTGGGACGAAACGCGCCGCCGCAGCGGCGAGGGTCACGTCGAACCGAGCGTCGTCGAACAGCTACAGGGAATCTCCAACCAGGAGTACGTGATCGAATGAGTTCATCGAACGCTACCCCGAACGCGGACGGTGGCCGCGCCGATCCCGGCAGCGACGACACCGCCGGCGACAAGCATCAAAAAGAGAGCGCGAAGGTCGAGGCGGTCTGCCCGTTCTGTGGGTCTGCCGACACCGAACTGGAATCGACGTTCGGCTCGGAGGTCTCGAAGAGCCAGTTCTACTGCAACGGCTGCCACACGATCTTCGAGCGGATCAAGTACGACGGCGCGATGCCCGACACCGGGCGCGAGCGCGACGGAACGCGCTGAGCAGTATCAGCCGACTCCCCAACCGTTCACCCTGCTGTCATCCCATACCGTTTTCGTACGGGCGGGCGACCGTCCGCCGGTGATCGCTCTCACGAGCCGGCGATCACCGGAAAAATACTCTCGTTGTTCGGTGGTCGCTACAGCAACCGTTAGCCGATTTTTCGGAAGTCCCAGGAAACCGTCCGTTCGGGCGTGAGCGCGATCTTGACGCGCTGGTGTCGGCCCGCGTCCGGGACGGACTTGACGGTCCCGAACAGCCCGCGTTCGATCTCCTTTTCGAATTCCCGGTCGTCGACGACCCGCGCCGACCCGCGCCACTGGATTCCGCGGTGCTGATTGAACTCTGCCTCGCCCGCGTCGACGACGGCGGCGGCTTTACCAGTCGCCTCGACGTTCTTGACCTTCACCGAGTCGGCGTCGGTCTCGAAGCAGAGTTGGCCGTCGACGATCGTGAACGCAACCGGGACGACGTGCGGGAGGCCGTCGGGGCCGACGCTGGCGAAGCGGGCGACGTCGGCCGCCTCGAAGAGGTCCGCCTGTTCGTCCTCGGTGAGTGCGATCTTGTCGTAGTTGCGTGGCATCGTCGCTCAGAGCCCCAGCGCCTCACTCGCGACGGTCGTCTTCTGGATCTCCGAGGTGCCGCCGATGATCGAAAGGATGCGGGCGTCGCGGTAGTAGCGCTCCAGCGGGTAGTCCGTCCGGTAGCCCTTCCCGCCGAAGATCTGCATCGCGTTCCGGGCACAGAACTCCGCGGCGTCGCTAGCGGTGAACTTCGCCCGCGAGGAGACGCGGGTGTCGCCCTCGCCGTCGGCGATGCGGATCGCGGAGTCGTAGACGAGGTTGCGGGCCGACTCCAGTTTCGAGTCCATCTCGGCGACGAGCACCTGGACGGCCTGATACTCGCCGACGGCTTTGCCGCCCTGCTCGCGGTCGCCCGCGTAGTCGACGGCTTCGTCGAACGCTGCCCGCCCGATGCCGAGGCCGATCGCTCCGAGGCCGGTGCGCGCCATATCGATCGTTCCCATCGCGATCCGGAAGCCGCCGCCGATCTGACCGAGGAGGGCGTCGGCGTCGACCGCGACGTCCTCGAAGGTGGCGTCGCCGGTCACGTGGCCGTGCATTCCGAGGTACTCGCCGCGCTCGAAGGTGAAGCCCTCGACGTCCTCGGGGCTCGGAACGATGAAGACGCTCACGCCGTGGGAATCCTCGGGCTGGGGGCGCTTGCGCGCGACGACGAGGTGAACGTCTGCGACGCCCGCGTTCGTCCCGAAGGACTTCTCGCCGTAGATGTGGTAGCCGTCGTCGGTCGCTTCGGCGACCGTCTGGAGTTCGGTCGGCGAGGACCCCGCGCCGGGTTCGGTCAGGAGCATCGCACCGACGGACTCGCCGGCGACCATCTTCGGCAGCAGGCGCTCGCGCTGTTCGTCGCTGCCGAAGTTCAGAATCGGCAGCATCGCGAACGTGTGGCCCTGAATGATCTCGGCGACCGCCCCGCTCTCCTCGGCGATCCGTTCGAGCGCTAGGCAGTACGAGACGAAGTCGCCGCCCAGACCACCGTACTCCTCGGGGATCAAGATCCCGAGCAGGCCGGCGTCGCCAGCGGCCTCGACGACGTCGCGCGGGAACTCCCGCGTCTTTTCAATCTCCTCGGCGCGGGGGGCGAGCGTCTCCGTCGTGAACGTCTCTGCACGGTCGAGAACGTCGTGGTGCTCTTTCGAAAGAGCGCGCTCCAGTAGCGTCATACCTACCTCTGGACGGTGAGGGGACTTATCTGTAACGTGACTTCCCTCGCGGAACCGCCGGCGCGCGACTCGGTGCCCTCGTCGGGGGGCGAGCGTACACTCAGCGACGGTCCGCGAGCGGGTCAGACAGGTCCGCGTCGGCGGCGACGTACCGAACCGGGGAATCGCGGACCGAGGAATTTTCGACGCAGACGGCGAGTCCGCGGTCGGCAGCAAACGTGAGATGCGCCGCAGCCTCGCCCGCGCCCATCTTCGCGTGGATTCCCGTCATCTCGCCGAAACAGTCCCCCGCAACCTCCCAGGGTGTTCGCCCTGGGCCGGAGTCGGGGAGCGCTCGCACCATCTCTCGGACGCGGTCGGCGTGGTGCTCGCGAATGACGCCGATCCGATCCAAGAGATCGACCGACGAGCCGTGGCCGGGGAACGCGCGGAGAGAAGAGTCGCCGGTCGCGTCGCTCGCAACATCCCCGGTCACGTCGCTCGCAACTCCGACGCTGCGAGCGCGCGATTCGATGCGGTCGAGCGTGTCGAGATACACGGCGAGCGCCGCGTCCATCCGCGTGTCCGATCCGCCGACGTTCGGCGTGTACGTCGGGAGCACGGCGTCGCCGAGAAAGAGCGCGTCGGACGCGGCGAGCGAGAGGTGCCCGCTCGTGTGGCCCGGCGTGTGGAAGGCTTCGAGCCCGGCGATGCGGTCGCCGTCGGAAACGGCTCGCACCGGACACTGATCGGGCATCGGCGAGGGGTCGTCCCCCGATTTGATCGCCTCGACCGTCTCGTCGGGGACGCCCCACTCGCGGAGCCGACGGGCGTCGCGGTCGACGCGGCGCGTTCGCTCGACCGCGTAGTCGGCGACTAGCGGGGCGTCCGCCTCGTGGAGGACCAACTCCGCATCTGCGGCAGCAGCCAGGCGCGGAGCCAGCCCGGAGTGGTCCGCGTGCCAGTGGCTCACGAGGACCGTCTCGACGGCGCCGATCGGCAGACCCACTGCAGACAACTCCTCGGTGAGCGTCTGCCACGAGTCGTCTCCCGGCGGTCCGGGATCGACCACGAGGCCGCGGTCGGGCACGACGTACGTGCTGTTTGCGCCTTCGGGACTGGCCGCGGTGTGAGCGATACGTTCGACAGCGAGGGGTTCTTCAGACATCGTCAGTTCTCACGGGGATCGTCCGCGCGTTCTGTGTGGCCGGGTTCGTGTTCGGGACCGTTGTCGAATCCGAGGTCCATCCAGTCCGTACGTACGGCTTCACGGAGGTCCTCGGGGTACGTCGTCTCGAACGTGACTCGCGGTGCGATGTACTCTTCGTCCCAGCGGGGGTCCCAGGCGGCGTTGACGTAGACGTTCGCACCCGTCGACCCGTCGCGTCGGTAGTGGGTCGCAGTCGCGGCAGGCGCCTCCGAGTCGGAGAACTCCCAGTCGTTCGCGGGGTGGGCTTTCACCCAGATGTCGTCGAAGGCCCGCCCGAGATCCATCGGCGCCGTCTCGGTGTCGAGGACGACGACCTTGTCGAACAGGCGCGAGAACGAAAAGAGGGTGTTCGCCAGTTGCCACTCGAACCCGGCGTAGAGAATCTCGCTCGCGACGAGGCAGATTCCGAGGCCGGCCTCCGCCGGCAACGCGAGCCACTCGACGGGCGCGACGCCCCAGTAGTTGTTCACGCGGCCGTACAGTCGCGCGGACTCGATGATCGAGAGAAGCGTCCGCCCGTCTGCCATCGGCGCACCGGTCGGCGAGAACGGTATCAACGGCTCCTCGCGGTTTCGTACGGTCTCGACGCGCGCCTCGAACGTCGTGGTCGCGACAGCGTCTTCCCACGGGGCTCGCGGGCCGGCGGGGCCGGTTTCACTCGTCGGCTGGTCGTCAGTCACTCGACCAGACGTCGCCCGTTGGTCCGCACCGACCGTCGGTGGATCGTCACCGACCGTTGCTTCGACGACCACCTCACTGGCGGCCGGAACCGCGCCGGCTGGCGTCGCTGCAACCGAGATGGATCCGAGAGCGCTCGCGACGTGCGGCGCGCCCGCGACGTGCGAGTCGCCGACCCACCGCATCGTGGCCCCGACGAGCGCCGCCGGCGGGGCACCCAACAGGATCGTGATCGGCGTGTCGCCCGTGACGTGCTGAACGGGGTCCGACGGCACCGACAGCCGAAGCGTATCGCTCCCGTGAATCGACCCGCGAACGGGGAGCCAGTGCGTCTGCTCGACGGTGGGTCCAGCCGAATCGTCTGCGTCCGGCCCGTCGTCGGCACTCGCTGCTGGAATGGCCGCGAGACCGAGCGTGACGACTGGCACGTCCGCACCGTCGATAGCGGGTAAGCCGAGGGATCTGACGTCGACTCCCGTCTCCGTTGCTGACGCCGGTGCAGTGTCCGGAGTCGGCCCTCCTCGCCGGGCAGCCACCAGCGCATCGAGAACGTCGAGGTAGTCGGCTTCGAGGCCAAGGTCCAGGGCTGCGCCGACGCGGGACCACGGCTCGCGGGAACGGACTGCGAGGCGATCCGGCCCGCCGAGTGCGCCACTGACGAGGCGCGCCGTGCCGCCGGTGTTGCCCAGAAGGACCGCCGGACCGTTCTCTCTGGCTGCTTCTCCGGCGACCGCCGCGGCAGTGTCCGCCCAGTGGGCGCGGTCGCCGATCTCGACGAGGTCGTCGGCCGCCCGGAGCGAATCGAGGTGGGTCCGAAAGTCAGTCATCGCTCGGTACCTCCGCTTGCGGAGTCCACATCGCCGTTCGGCCCGCCGGCGAGGTCGGCAGTAGACAGATCGACGCCGGCACCCGAGAGGATCTCGCGGGCGCACTCGCGGAGTTGCTCGTCGGGAGCCGATCTCGCCCCGTCGCGCGCGGCGGCGTCTGTACCCGCGGTGGCGTCGATGTACGCCTTCGCCGTCTTCGATTTGGAGGTGCCGGTCTCGGCGTCCCCCTTCTCTTCGGGCGTCTGATAGATGTTCAGTGGGACTTTCGGCATCGCTTCGGCTCCGAACTGGTGGAAATCCTCTTCGGGATCGGCATACAGCGCGAGGGCTTCGAGCACTTCGCGCGTCGACAGGGGATCGACGTCGGGATCGACGAAGACGAAGAAGTCGACGTGCAGCATTCCCCAGGTAGTGAAGATGAAGTTCGCCAGTTCGTGGAGATAGCCCGGCCGCGGGACGTCCGTCGAGACGACGTAGACCGTTCGAGGGGTGAAGCGCCACGGAACGCAGCGCTCGACGTCGTAGCCAGCGGCCCGGAGACCGAGCGTCGCGTCCGGACCGACGCACGCGACTTCGGTCGTCGAACTCGTGTTCTGGGAGTAGCCGACGCCCGATCCCTCGACGCAGAAGGGAATCAGCGGCTGCTCGCGGTGAGTCACGGCCTCGACTTCCAGGACCGGCATCGAGCGCCGCGGACCGTGCATATAGCCGAAGTAATCGCCGAACGGGCCTTCGTCTAGCCGCTCGCCTGGGAGGATCTGACCCTCGATGACGAGCTCCGCGCTGGCGGGCACTTTGAGGTCGTTGGTCGTACACTCGACGAGTTCGATTGGTTCGCCTTTCAGCCCGCCGGCGAAGGCCGCCTCGTCGCTTCCGGTCGGGATCCACATCGACGCGGTGAACTGAGCGGCGGGTTCGACGCCCACCGCGATCGCGACGGGCATCGGTTCCTCGCGGCGCTCGTACCGGTAGTAGAACAGATTTGGCGTCTGCTCGCCTGCCAGCAGGAGGACGCTCGCGCGGTCGCCGTCCTGAATCATCGCGCGATGGGACGACCAGTCAGTCCACGTCGAGTCAGGGTCGGGAGCCACCATCGTATGAAGGTTCGAGTAGCGGCCGCCGTCGGCGGCGTGGATGTACGGCCACGGGAGCGCGAAGAGGTCCGCGTCGCTCCCGCGCCGGATCACGGCCTTGCACGGCGCCGTCTCGTCGTCGACGATCGTCGGTTCGATCGGTCGTCGGAGTCGATCGATGACGCGTTCGTAGTACTCCTCGCCGTCGAGATCGGGGGGGAGCCCCAGCGCCCGTGCCGGGCGGGCCCACGGCCGGTTCCGTGGGCCGCGGTAGGGATCACCGACCAGCCGGGCCGGAATCTCGCTTTCGGTGACCGACTCGAAGACCGGCACGCGGTCGTCGCGGTCGTTCGCGAGCATCGTGATCGCGCTCGCTTCCAGGTTCCAGGAGACTGGCGTCTCGATGCGGTTGAGTTCGCCGACGGCTTCCAGCCCTGCCAGGTAGGTTCGGAGACTGCTGGCCGGTTCCTCGGGTCCCGGTGCAGCGACAGTGCCTCCGTCCGGACGCGGCGGTCGTCCAGCATCTCTATTCGGCCGGCTCATTCCTTCTCGCCGCCGCCGAGTTTGAGTTCCATCTCCTCGCGTTCGCGTTCGGTTCGGAGGTCGACGTAGCGTTCCACGAGTTCGGGGCGCGTCTCGGAGAGGTGATCGCGCAGCAGCGACCGGACTGCGGTCGAGACCGAATCGTACTCTCCGGTCTCCACCAGGTACGAGACCAACGTCTTGACGTCTTCGCCCCGGGCGGTCAAGACGTTCGAGCCCTCCTGACTCTCCTCGAAACACTCTTTCAGCACCGTCTCGTCGACGCTGGCTTCGCCGACGTCCGTCTCGATGATCTGGATGTACCACTGCTCCTCGCGGTTCTCGTGAGGGCCTCGGAGGATGGTAAGCGGGTCTGGGTCGGTTAGCTCCGCTGGGTCGCGAGCGATGCGGGCCCGCGTGGTGAAGATATGTTTCGTCTCCTGGTCCATCACCTGCAACGTGAGTTCGCCGTCGGTGTCGGCGGGCAGGTGATCCTCGGAGGTGATGTATTGGTCGCTCACGCGACATCCCCGCCGTGGCCGGCCACCGTATTCATACCAGATACTCCGGATGCGGGCCAACATAAAGCCTTCCCGGTGCGGTCGAACTTCGATCGCCGAAACACTCGGATGTACACACTACCACAATCCATCATCTGGTGAGACGACGACCCGAATTGACCGACGCCGCGTCGACAGTTACTTAGAATAAATATATTTTGTACCAATTTCTGAAAATAGATTTTGAGTCGTATGAGAGCGGTAATGTAGACTTCTACAGATAATTAGGATATAATATATTAATTGGAATTGTTTCGAAATATTCGATTATTTATTTCCTATATAGATATTCGGCTTAGTATACTACCGTCCAGGGACACCACAATGTCCGCTGTTCAGGCAAGGCATACGAGGGAGTGGAGAGAGCTACAAATCGCGTTGGCAATGGGCCAAGCGTCGGGTACAGACAGCGGCCACGCGACGACTACGCGTCTGCTGCCCCGACTGACTCCGCGTTCACAACTTCCAGCGCCAGCTCGAGAAGTTCGTCGGCGTGGCTCTCCTCGCGTGCTTCCGCAGTCACTCGAACGAGCGGTTCTGTCCCGCTCGGCCTGACGAGGAACCATCCCTCGTCGGTCTCGACGCGCAGTCCGTCGATCGTATCGATCTCGTCGAAGCGATCACGAAAGACCGATTCGATTGCGGTCATCGATTCGGCCCGGTCGTCGACTTCGACGTTCGCACGGCGAGTCGTAAACTGTTCGGCCGGCAGGGAGTCGACGAGCGCAGCGAGTGGGCCTCGCTGCTGGACGAGCACCGCGAGACTGAGCGCCGCGTGGTGGCCATCGGGAGCGAGCGTCTCGCCCGGCCAGATCCACGCCCCCGACGGCTCACCGCCGAAGACGAACGCCTCGTCGCTGGCCGCTTCGGCGACGTGGACGTCGCCGACTGGGGTGTACTCCACGTCGCCCCCGGCGCCGGTGACGGCGTCGGCGACGACGAGGCTCGTGTCGACCGGGACCGCGACGTGCGGGGCCGTGTCAGCGAACTCGGCGTTCGTCCTCGCGCGTTCGACAGCGTCGCGTGCGAACAGTGCCAAGAGGAGGTCGCCAGGGACGAACTCGCCACTGCCCGTGACGGCCATCATCCGGTCCGAATCGCCGTCGTGCGCGATCCCGACGTCGGCATCCAGCGCCGGTACCGCGGCCGCGAGAGCGGTCAGGGTATCGGCGTTCGGTTCGCTCTTTCGCGCCGGGAAGCGACCGTCGCGTTGCCCGTCGAGCGTGTGAACCGTCGCGCCGAGTTCGTAGAGCGCATCGACGGTGGCGCGTCCGGTACCGTTGCCCAGATCGACGACGACCGAGAGATCGGTGAGAGGCTGATCCCCGCCCGGGTCGAACACGTCGACGAGGCGGTCGACGTGACGCTGGGAGGGGTCGGCGGCGGCGTTCGTCTCAGTACCGAAGCCATCCCAGGCAGCGTGGTCGACCACGTCCGACGCGAGTCGATCCTCGATAGCGGCCGTCTGGTCGGGAGGGAACGACTGCCCAGAGCGTGTCCAAAGTTTGATTCCGTTGTCTGGTGCGGGGTTGTGCGATGCCGTGATTCCGACTCCGGCGTCGGCGTCGAACCACTCTACGCTTCGCGCGAGCGTCGGCGTCGAAACGACGCCGAGGCGAATCACGTCTGTACCGCACTCGCGCAGGCCGGCCGAAAGGGCGTCGGCGAGAACCGCGCCCGTCGTCCGCGCGTCGCGGCCGACGACGACCGTCCGAGTGTCTGTTGCGACCGCTCTCCCGACGTCGAGAGCGAGGTCGGCCGTGACGACATCTCCAACTGGGCCGCGAATCCCACTCGTCCCGAACATACACTGGGTACACAATGCGGGTAACTCGTTATAAGCAGCGGGATCGCTTTTAGGTGGGTGACAAAACGTGACCGGTAAATAAAAACAGCAAATGTAGTTAGTGAACACAATTAATGAACAAAACTGGCGAACACAATTACTGAATAGATATGAGAAGGAGGAACACAACTGTCGAGTGCAGGGTACGTCGAACTGTTGTTACGCGTGAGCAGAATTTAAACGAAAGCTACGGACTCGGCTCGTATACCAACACCCCCACACCCCTGTGTCCGCTGTTATCCGCGAACCAGAGGGCCAGACACAGTGGCGATCGGAGTCGAACAGCGGACACGGTGGGGTGCAGACTGGCGGATCCCGAGAAATGGTCGGCAACAGCGGCGAACGGGTCCGAACAGCGGACATAGTGGTGTGGCGGGCGGCGCAGAAGAGACGAACCGGCGGCAATCGACGGTGACCTCAGACTTCCGTGAAGTCTTCGAGCGTGGGGCTCCCGTCGGCGTCGTCCTCCTCGACGTAGGACGCGATGGAATCGTGAACGCCGACGAGTTCCACCGTCTCCATCATCGCCGAGAGAATGAGTTCGACGTCCATATCGAGCGCGTACTCTCGGTACGTCCCGCCGCGGCGACCCTCGTTGCGTTCGGAGACGGAGACGATGCCGAGCATCGCGAGTTCGCTCAGGTGATCCCGCATCCGACGCGGGACGAGCGGGTCACGATTCGCGAGTTCCGCGAAGCGCGTGTAGCGCGGACGCACGTCGCGGGAGCGGACCGGCGCCTCGCCGTCGAGATCCAGCGTCAAGAGCGCGTACAGAACGAGATGACCGTGCTCGGTCAATCCGTTGATCCCCTCCTTAATGCGGCCGCGTTCGAGTGCACGGCGGCCACGCCGCACGTGTTCTTCGGTCACGACCGAGGTCTCCTCGTCGCGGGCGAGGTCGCCCGCTTTCATCAGGAGGTCGATCGACTGGCGCGCGTCACCGGCGTCTTTCGCGCCGTAGGCCGCACAGAGCGGGATGACCTCGTCGCTGAGGACATCGTCGTGGAACGCGACGTCGCCGCGCTGTTCGAGGATCGCACGCAGATTCTCCGCGTTGTACGCGGGGAAGTGGATCTCCTGTTCACACAGCGAGCTCTTGACTTTCGGGGAGAGGTCGTCCCGGAAGGAGAAGTCGTTCGAGATACCAATGAGCCCGACCTTCGCTGTTTCGAGGTCACCGTTCGCCCGAGCCCGAGGCAGTTGATAGAGGATGCTGTCGTCGTTGACGTGGTCGATCTCGTCGAGGACGACGAGGACAGTCCCTCCGCGGGCGTCGAGGTCCTCCCAGAGCATCTCGTAGACGGACGCGAGCGGGTATCCGGTCGTGGAGATCTGGTTCGCTTCCGAGCGGAGGCTATTGACGAGACGTGTCGCAATCTGATAGGAGCTCGTGAGACCGTCGCAGTTCAGAAAGATGACCGAGAGGTCGATGTCGTCGTACTGTGCGGCGTCCTCTCGAAGGTGTGAAAGGAGGTACTTCGTCGCCGCTGTCTTGCCGACACCGGTCTTCCCGTAGAGGAAGATGTTGTTCGGCTGCTCACCGTTGATCACGGGCTGGAGCGCTGCCTGGTACGTCTGGAGCTCCTCGTCCCGGCCCACGAGCTCGTCGGGCTGGTAGTCCTCCCGCAAGGCGTCCCGGTCGCGATAGATTTCGTTGTCCCGCTCGAAGAGGACCATACGTCGTTGATATGCCACGAGGATAATAAAACCACCGTGTCCGCAGTGTCCGCTGTTCTCGTTCTTTATAAACATCTCGGGGAACACACCCCCTCCACTATGTCCGCTGTTCAGAGCACAAAGAAGGGAAGGAAATAATTGGAGTATTATTTTCGTTGGTTTTATTATAGCTGCAGATGATGGGGTCCGTAGTGGTGAAAACACAGCGACTACTTGACCTAGTAGTCGCTAGCGTTCCGATCGTACGGTAGATGCAGTTGGCCGTACGCCACCTACTGAACTGTTGGGTGCGTGGTTCCTACGAACCGACACTGACCTGGCTACGGGCTAATAGACAGAACAGCGGACATCGTGGTGGGTGTCATCGACGGCAGTATAGTACTTGCGTCAGCTGCCTCGTCGGGGGTTCCGCTCGTCTGTTCTCAATTAGCGTCTCCGTTCTAGTTACTCTTTCTTCACTGAAAACGCGTCTTATGACGGTTTTTGAGCTAATCTGCGACGTTTGGGTTTGCACGACGATCTCCAATATCTATCCCACCCCTCACCACCTCTAGGCGCCAGAACTGCGGACACAGTGGAGGGGGTGTGTGCTCCCCCGTCTGCAAGTGACACCGCAAACACGACCAAGGGGTACGGCAGAACAGCGGACATAGTGGAGGGGGAGGGTTCGTTGATCTCGTCTCTGCTCTATCTCTGGTAAAATGTGTCTTGCACTCGGATGCTTCCCCTATCGGAATCCTACCTAGAACAGCGGACATAGTGGTGTGCCCGCTCGGCATCGTCGTGAGGGTGCCCAATCAGTCAGAGCGCCCTGTCGCATCGTCTCTCTGCGAATCGTGACAGATCCACGTTGGAGACGTATGCGCTATCCGGACAGAACCGTCCCGTCTATCGACGGAGAACAGCGGACATAGTGGAGGGAGGGGGGAAGAGAGATTCTCCTGCCTCAGTATAAGTCATCGCGTCACCCGCGAAGCGGGAGCGTCCAATTACTTGTTGTACGAGTCGGGGATCAGCACTACGCCGTGACCGCCCGTGAGCCGGCTGACGATAGAACCGGCTTTGTCGAGGGCCGTCGAAATCGACGCGGCAGGCAGATAGAAGTCGGTCTCGGTCGATTCACCGCGGGCGTGGTTCTTTTTGCTTGCAGTAGCCATTGTATTTCCTCGTAGTATCCGGATCGTTATGAGGCTTCGTCAGTACTCGTTCGGGTTTTTTTATTTCTCATCCACGTATCCGGATCCGTATTGAAGAATCATTTAATATTCACCTCGAATCCTGGATACTTGACTATCGATCGTGATGGTTCCGTGGTCGGTCTCGACGAAAAAATTCCTCAGGTCGAGAGTATCTCGATCAGATTCCCCTCGGGATCCTCGAGGAAGAAGATGGTCGTTCCGCTTTCGGTCGTTTGGGGCTCCGATAGCGTCTCGACGCGCTCAGGGAGTTCGGCGTAGAACTCCGCTACGTCGTCGACGGAGAGGCCGACGTGCGTTGCGCCCTGCGCGTTCAGGTGTATTTCGGATTCGGCCTGCGTCTCGTCGGTTGGCTCGTAAGCCACGAGTTCGATCCGAACGCCGCCGCCATCGAGGTGAGCGAAATCGGCACTCGCGCCGTCGACGTCGACGCCCCTCGCGAACGCGTCGCCACCGACGGAAAACCGGGTCAGGACGTCGAGTCCTAGTACGTCGCGATAGAACGCGACGGCGCGGTCGAGATCCGAGACAGTGATGCCGACGTGGTGTGCGGCGGGTTCGGCCATACCGCGTCTCGGACTGGGGGGCTGAAAGAGCCACCGGACTGCTCTCGACTCCCTCCCCAGCTATCTCCCTACGGCAGGTCGACGTCGACGCCTGACTGCAGGCTCGCAGCTTTGACGGTGTTGTACATCAGCATCGCAATCGTGAGTGGGCCGACGCCGCCCGGGACGGGCGTGATCGCGCTCGCTTTCTCTTTGGCACTCTCGAAGTCGACGTCGCCGACGAGTTGGTACCCTTTCTCGGTGTTGGCGTCGACGCGATTGATCCCGACGTCGATCACGACCGCGCCCTCGCTCAGCATCTCAGCGTCGATCATCTCCGGAACGCCGGCGGCCGCGACGACGATGTCCGCGTTCCGCGTCTTTTCGGCGAGGTCCTGTGTCCGCGAGTGACACACTGTCGTCGTCGCGTTCCCGCCCGTGCCGCGCTGGATGAGCAGATTCGCCATCGGTTTGCCGACGATGTCCGAGCGGCCGACGACGACGGCGTCTTTCCCTTCGGTTTCGATGTCGTAGGCCTCCAACAACTTCTGTACGCCGTGGGGGGTGCAGGGCTTGTACCGCGCGTTCCCCGCGACGAGGCGACCGACGTTTTCGGGGTGGAACCCGTCGATGTCTTTCTCCGGTTCGATTCGGTTCAACACGGCCCGCTCGTCGACGTGGTCCGGCACGGGCATCTGGACGAGAATTCCGTGCACGTCGGGATCGGCGTTCAGTTCGTCGATGCGGTCGAACAACACTTCCGCCGGAGCCCCCGGGTCGATATCGTGGTGATAACTCTCGATGCCGAGTTCGTCACACGCTTGCTGCTTCATCGAGACGTACGTCTTGCTCGCTCCGTCGTCGCTCATCAGAACCGTCGCCAGTCCGGGTGTGACCCCTTCGTCTCGAAGCGCCTCGACTGAGTCCGATACGTCCGCTCGAATCCCATCCCCGACCTCGTTGCCGTCTATCGTAGTTGTCATATGTTCGTAGTCCGCGGGCACGCGCGTACGGTATCGTGCGGTCCCACGAATCCTCTGAAATGTACTTTCTTCTCGACCCGGATATGTATCTGGGAGGAATAGTCAACACAGTCAACTACCCCGCCCTACTCGCGCTGACGCGCTCGTTGAGGACGGGGCTTGTCCGTGAACTCGGCCTCGAACCCTTCCGGGTAGGCGGTAAATCCGCGCTTCGGTGTCACTGTTCCAGACTTGAGGGCAAGTTGACTGTTGCCCGTCCGTCGAGACGACTGTTGGCCTCGACGGACATACCGCATCCCGATGTTCTTCGCCGCGTTGTAGTCCGCGTTCGCTTCCGCCTCGCACTTCACGCACCGGAAGTCGTTTCGGGTCGGGCGGTTCTCATCCGCCGTGAACCCACACTCGGCGCACCGCTGAGACGTGTACGCCGACCCCACTTGCTTCACCGAGATACCTTCTGCCTCGGCCTTGTACTCCACTTGCTCGTACAGCGTTCGGAACGCCCATTTGTGCCCCCACGACGCACCGGTTCGGTCGCGGAGGTTCGTCAAGTCCTCGAACGCAATTATGTCACAGTCGTATCGGAGTGCTTCGTCTATGATAGCGTTGGACGCTTGGTGGAGTACGTCACGGACGTAGCGAAGTTCACGACCACTCGACTGTTCGAGCGTTCGGTGGGCGCTTCGCGTCCCGGTTTGTTGGAGTCCAGCACGTACCCTCTCAAACTCACGGAGGTCGTGGGTTAGCTTCCGCCCGCTGAAGAAGTACGCCGTACTGGTGACGGCGAGGTTTTCGATACCGAGGTCGACCCCGAGAACCGTTCCGTCCTCGGCAGTGTTCCGCTCGGTGTCGGTCTTCGATCGGCGGAAGCCGATATGCAAGAAGTACTCGCCGTCACGGGCGGTGAGCGTGCTTTCCGTGACACTCCACTCGTCGGAGTCAAGGTACTTGTGTTGGTAGCCGTCGTCGGCATCGGGCAGCGCAAGGTCACACCGGACGCGACTCTCCGTGGTGGAGAGCGACACCGTATCGTCGTCAAACAGCGTCATAGTCCGCGTATCGTACTTCACGGTCGGTGCGGTGAAGGTGGGCTTGCTCACCGTCTTGCCTTCCGAGCGGCGTTCGAGACAACCGGTGATGGCTTGGGCGGCTTGGTGGGTGGCGAGAATCGCGTGCTGACTGCCGAGGTCGGTGTGTTCGCGTACGTCGTCGTAGGCGAGGGGCTGGACGTCGCTCTTAGCGTTGCAGACGTTCCACGCCATATCCGTGGCGAGTTGGCAGCCACGCTTCCACTCGGAGATGGTTTCTTCGAGGAAGTCGCGTTGCTCGTCCGTAACTTCGAGACGAGTGATTGCCGTCCGACGCACGTAGTCGTCTGCCACAATTTCAATGTAGCAAGATGACTACTTATAATTAGGTGGTTGTGATTTATACGAACGCGCTCCTCCTCTCCCTACTCGCTCCCTCGGGTCGCTCCTTGAGGAAAGGGACTCCGCGCTACCGCTTCAGAAAGCCGCTTTCACGCGGGTATTTCGGTTTTCTCTGATTGGCCGGCGTCGACGTCTCTGGCGACCCGTCGTTACCCCGTTAGCGGATTCCGTATCAGATGCGTGATCTAACGTTGTCACCGAGCGTGATCTAACGTCGTCACCGCGCGTATGAACTGTTCGTCGAGACGGTGGGAGCGACGTCACCCGAGGCTCGTCCTCTGTCGATCGGCGGTGAGAACGCACCGGCGGCTCCCTCACTGTTTCCGATCCGGCGGTTCGACGTCGTGGTGGGTTTGAACCTCCGGCAGTCGATCGAACGCCTGCCGCACGATCGAGGTGTGGTCCTGGCCGCGTTCCTCACGATAGAGCGCGAGCGACAGCCCCGACAACGAGAGGAGCGCCAGAATAGCGAACGGAGCGCCCGTGAGCACGGCCAGCGCCTGGAGCGTCTCCGCCCCTCCGACGAGAAGCACGGCAAGAGCCACGGCGGCCTGAAACGCACCCCAGATCGCGATGCTTCCTCGGGACGGAGCGACACCTCGCCGCGACGCGAGAATCGCGGCGATCAGCGTCGACGTGTCCGCGGAGGTTACCATAAACACGACGATGAGCGCCAGGAACAAGAATAAGAGGAGGTCGCCGAGCGGCAGCGCCGACAGCAGGGGAAAGCCCGCAACCGCCTCCGAACCGCCGCGTTCCGCGATGGCCGCGAGGACGTCAGCCCGTCCGGAGTGCTGGATCGACAGCGACGTCCCGCCGAAAACGAGGAACCACACGCCGGTCGCCGCCGACGTGGCCACGACGCTCGTGAATGCGACGGTTCGCAGCCGTCGTCCGCGAGACAGAGCAGCCAGGAACATTCCCGCGAACGGAGCCCACGAGAACCACCACGCCCAGTTCCAGACGGTCCACTCGGTGACCCACGACCCGGTCGCGTACAGGCTCATTGGCACGAAGTTGACGACGTACGCCCCGAGTGCGGTCGCCGCGCGCTCTGCGATGAACGAGCGCGGGCCGACGACGAGGAGCAAGAGCGCGAACAGGCCGAACAAGACGACAGTGAGGCCCGCGATCCGGCGGATGCCCCGATGCAACCCCGACACCGCAGAGAGGACGTAGACCGCGGCCAGCCCTCCGACGAACAGCACTGGACCGAGCCCGCCGGGTGGAACGCCCCACTGGTACTCGACGCCCGCCAGGAACTGCTGGGAGACGAGCGCGATTGAGGTCGCGACGCCGCCGATCGTCGCGAACACCGCGAGCGTGTCGACGAGGCGACTCCACGAGGAGTCCAGTCCGTCGACGCCGAGGAACGGCGTCAGAATCGACGACACCCGGAGGGGCGCCCCGCGCTCGAACACGAAGTAGGCGATCGGAATCCCGACGACCGCGTAGGCGCTCCACGCCGAGATCCCCCAGTGAAAGAGCGCGTACACGAGCGCCGCCCCGATCGCGGCCTCAGAGCCCGCGGCCACGTCGAAGTACGGCGGCGGCTGTCGATAGTGAAAGAGCGCCTCTGCGGGCCCCCAGAAGACGATGCCGGCAGCGATTCCCGCAGTGAACACGAGCGCGAAGTACGTCGGGTACGTGTAGGTGGGTTCGACGTCCTCGCCGCCGAGCTTGACGTCGCCCCAGGAGCTGAACAGCAGCACTGCGCAGTAGCCGACCGACAGGAGCACGGTCCCCAACAGCACCGGTCCCAGCCCTCGAAGTACGGAGTTCGTCAGGCCGTCGACGACCGCCGCCGTGGTTCCGGGAAACGTGAATTGGAATCCGAAGTAGAGCGTGAAGACGAGTATCGGTAGCCCGAGTGTCACCGGATCGTGGACTGAGACGATATCTGAGAGCACCGCACGCACGGAACCGCGTCGGATGCGGAGCAGCGACGACTCGCTTGAGACGTCCGGGCGGATCCGCTCGTACGGCAGCGCGGCGAGATACCCGAGACCGGAGCCGAAAAACACGAGTGCGAGTACGAGCCACGTCTGCCCTCCGAGCGCCTGACCGACGAAGGAGGGGAAGAAGAACCCGACCAAGACGACCCCGCCAGATCCGACGAACGCCAATAGAAGGGCGCTCGCCAACATCTGTTGGGAACCCGTGCCGTCAGTCGTACTCATACGTTATCTGTTAGCAGGAGGCACTATCATTCTGTTGCCTGTCACTGCAGCCGAGTTCGGCGCCGCTTTGGACACGGTGGTCACGTCCCCTCCGCATTGCCCGTTGCGTCGTCCGATCCATCGGAGCGGTCCCCCGTCACCGAAACTCCCAGCAAGTCGTCGCGGGCGGTCCCGTCCGCGCTTCCATTCAACACGGACGCTCCGAGGAGTTGCCCGCCGATCGCCCGTAGATCGATCACCTCGTCGGCTCCGACGGCGTCCAGTTTGCCGACGTGCGTCTCCTCGTTGGCGACGGCGACGATCCGAACGTCGGGATTCACGTTTCGCGCCGCGAGGACGGCTAAGACGTTCTCGGCGTCGTCGTCGCCCGCGACAGCGACGCCGCTCGCGACGTCCACTCGTGCGTCTTCGAGCGCCGACTCGTCCGTGGGATCGTCGGTCAGGACTTCGATTCCCTGATCGGTCAACCGGGACGCGGCGTCGGCGTCGGGCGTGACGACGACGAGGTCAGTCTCGTCGCCGACCCGTTCGAGGAACGATTCTGTCACGTCGCCGTATCCGAGGACCACCACGTGATCCTCGAGGAGTGAGAGTTCTGATGCGGTCATAGTTCCGAAGGCAGCCGCCATCCGGGATTCGATCGCGGGGCCGATGAGCGCGCCGATTGCGACGGTGAACGCGCCCGTGCCGAACAGGATCACCGATAGCGAGAACAGTTTCGCTTCCGCCGTCGTCGGCGTGATGTCGCCGTAGCCGACCGTCGCGATAGTGACGATGACGTAGTAGATCGCGTCGCCCCAGCCGTCGAGACCTATGAACTGTCCGCGGAGGCCGTAGGAGCCGACGGTTCCGTAGAGGCCGACGCCCAGGATCGAGGTCAGCGACGCGATCTGAAACGACGAGAGGTCGAGCGTCTGCTCGAACCCCTCCCGGTTCCAGACGAGGAGCGGGAAGGTGACGAGGATAAGGAGCAACAGCGGGATCTCTGTCGTTCGCCCCGTCGTGAGCGGCAGCAGTGCGAGCCCCGGAAGGAGCGCTGTCGCTGCCATCCACGCGAGTCGCTTCCGTCGTCGGAGTCCGAACGTTACGATCCCCAGTGGAAACGCGAACAGGACGCCCGCAAAGCGGACGAACGTCTCCGCCATCGGCAGGACGCCCGCGAGCGGCCCGGCGACGACGGGCTGCGCCTGGCTCAGGTTCGAGAGCCCGGTTACGAACGCGAGTACCGTCACCGCGGCAGTCAGCGCGACCGTCGGCTTTGCCCCCGAAAACTCCCGCCACTCGACGAACGGGACGCGATCCGTCGGATAGAACACCTCCTCGAACGGCCGCTCGCCGGTCTCGTCGCGTGAGTCAACCACTATCATACCTTCGAGTATCGGAGATAAAAACTGTACTGTTGTCTCGTTGTCTTTTTGTGTCCCACCGGCAGGCTAAACATCCCCAGCGGTGTAGCATCGAATATGTCACGAAAACAGATAGTACTCCGACTGGCTTGTCTGCCGATCGGCGTCTCAATTCGGAGACGAGTCGCCGTCTGCTGGACCCGTTCACGCGGAGGTGTGCCCGTGTGAACCCTGCGATCCTGTTCGGTATGGGTACGATGCTCGCGTGGGGTTTTTGGATCATCTTCGGCGACGTCGCCTCGAACACGATCGACCCCGAGATGGCCGCGTTCGCGTCGTACCTGACCGCGACAGTGGTCACAGGCCTCTACGTAGTCTACTCCGACGCGTCGCTGGCGGTGACGCAGCGCGGACTGCTCTACTCCGCTGTCGCGGGTGTCGCGGCCGCGGTCGGCGTCGTCTCGACGTTCGTCGGCGTCACGGTCGGATCGACCGCCGTCGTCTCGACGATCGGTGGGATGTACTTCGTCACGGCCGCCGTGATCAGCGTCGCCGCGCTCGGTGAACCGCTGTCGTTCCAGAAGGCGATCGGCATTGGTCTCGCGCTCGTCGCTATCGTCATCATCAATCAGGGGTAGTGACTCCCCGAGGCGCTGAGCTATCGACGCAACCGACGAAGACACAACATATTTTCAGACTGTCACGATGTGCCCGTCGTGGCCACTCTACCGACTTTTAAGACGCCAGCTGAGGTAGTCGACTGCGTATGAAGCGAACCATCAGCACGGACGACGCACCCGCCGCAGTCGGCGCGTACAGCCAGGCAACGACGAACGGTAGCATTCTGATCACCGCCGGACAGCTCCCGTTGACGACCGACGGCGAACTCCTCGACGACGAGTCGGTTGCAGACCAGACGCGACAGTGCCTGCGCAACGTCGAAGCCATTCTCGAATCCGAGGGGCTCTCGCTCTCGGACGTGCTGAAGACGACTGTTTTCCTCGACGACATCGACGACTTCGACGAGTTCAACGAGGCGTACAGCGAGTTCTTCGACGAGGAACCGCCCGCACGCAGCGCTGTTGGAGCCGGCGCCGTCCCGAAGGGTGCGGCCGTCGAGATCGAAGCGATCGCGACGACCGAGTGAGGCGTTCCGAAGCACCCGCCGAGCCGCACCGAACACCTGTCGAATCGCTCGACACACCTCGCCCGCTGAACCGCTCGACACACCTCGCCCGCTGAACCGCTCGACACACCTCACCCGGTCCAGCGACTGACACGAACCTACCCATAGCAAACGCTTAATGAATCTCGCCCTGCTACGGTCTCTCGTATGAACGACGCGGCTCCCACCGATCTTCTCCGGGTCGACCTGAGCGCCGGCACGGTCGAGCGCGACCCGATCCCGGAGCGGTGGCTGGCCGAGTACGTGGGCGGCAAAGGGCTCGGTGCCCGCTATCTCTACGAGCGACTCGCACCCGGGACCGATCCGCTCGGCCCGGACAACTACCTTCTGTTTATGATTGGGCCGCTGAGCGGCCTCCTTCCCGGCGAACCGCAGTTCGCGGCGATCACCCGCTCACCGTTGACGGGTACGTTCCTCGATTCCTACAGCGGCGGCGACTTCGCTGCCAACCTCGTCGGCGCGCTCGATGGCGCGCTCGGCGTCGCGATCACCGGGCAGGCCGAAGAGCCCACCGTGCTCGAACTCGACGACGGCGAGGCGACGCTCTCGCCGGCACCCGATCTCTGGGGCCGCGACGTCGTCGAGACCTGCGACGCCTTCGAAAGCTCGGTCGCCTGCGTCGGCCCCGCGGGCGAGAACCGCGTGCGATACGCGACGATCGCCTCCGACGGCGGGGACCACCACGCCGGTCGCGGCGGCGCGGGCGCGGTGATGGGAGCAAAGGGGCTGAAAGCCGTCGTCGCGAGTGGCGCTCCGCTCGATCTCGACTCCGAGACCGCGGCGCTCCGCGAGGAGTACGAACGCCGCTACCGCGAGACCGACGTCGGGCGCTGGCACGCCGCGAGCGCGACGCTGGAAACCGTCGACTTCGCCGACGAGGTAGGCGTCCTCTCCACGCGCGGGTGGCAGGAGGGCTCATTTGACGGCGCGGACGCCATCGGCATCGACGCCGTCCGCGACGCGGCCGTCGACCGCGAGCGCGAGGGTGACGTGCCCGGCGGCTTCCGCGTCGAGACCGAGACTGGCGAGTCGGTGCCGCGCGGCGCGACCCAGATGTCGCTCGGTGCGGGCCTCGGAATCGACGACTTCGACGCCGTCGCGACGCTGGGACAGGTCTGCGACCGACTCGGCCTCGACGTCATCAGCGCCGGCAACGCGGTCGCGTGGGCGATCCGCGCCGCGGATGCGGGGGCCGTCGACCTCGATCCGGTGCTCGACGGCGCGCCCACCTTCGGCGACGACGACGCGGCACGAGATCTCATCGAGGGGATCGCTGCACGAGAATCGGGCGTCGCCGACGCACTCGCCGACGGCGTCGAGGCGGCCGCCGAATCGCTCGGCGGTGCGGACCTCGTCCCGACGATCAAGTCGATGGAGGTCCCCGCCTACGACCCGCGCGGATCCCCGTCGATGGCGCTGGCATACGCGACGAGCGACCGCGGGGCCTGTCACCGCCGCTCGCTCCCGGCCGAGACCGAAGTGTTTCATGGCGATTCGTGGGACGACGCCGACCGCGTCCGCTTGGTGATCCGCGAACAGACGATCACCTCGGTCCTCTGGAGTCTCGTCGCCGACGACTTCGCCGGCGCCGTCCTCGAAGACGACCTCGGGGCCGAGTGGCTCTCGACGGTGGACACACCAGCGCCGACCGATCCCGCGGAACTACTCCGCGTCGGCGAACGCACCTGGACGCTCACGCGCCTGTTCAACGTCCGGGAGGGGTTCGACGCCGCGGACGAGACGCTCCCGTCGGCCTTCGAGCGTCCGCTCGCCGGCGGTCCCGCGGACGGACGCGCCATCGACACGACGTGGTTCGACCGACTGCGACGCCGCTACTACGCCGCCCGCGACTGGAGCGCAGCGGGGGTTCCCACCCGGGCGCTCCTGGACCGACTTGATCTCCTCGACGTCGTCGACGACGACACGCCCGTGGCTCGCGAGTCACTGGCGAGCTGTGACGATTGAGGTCAGATCCGTCCGCAAAAAACTGAACTGGGAGTCGCGACTGCGCGCTGTGATCAGTCGTCGGCCGGTGCGTCGCTGCCCTCGGATGGCTCGACGCCGACTTCGATCTCGGCGGCGGCGGCCTTGTACTCCGGAATCTTCGCGCGCTCGTCGAGCACGTCGTTCGTGAGGCGGTTGGCCGACGCGGCCGCGAAGTGCGGCGTCGTCCAGATGACGCCCTCTTTGATGTCTTCTGTGACGTGAGCCTCGACGGTGATCTCACCGCGGCGGGATTTGATCGTGACCTTCTCGCCGTCTTCGATCCCGTAGCGCTCGGCGTCGTTCGGGTGCACGTCGACGAAGTTCTCCGGGTACTGGTTGTTGAGGCGCGGCGAGCGCCGGCTCATCGTCCCCGTGTTGTAGTGCTCTTCGAGTCGCGCGGTAGTCAGGATGAGCGGGTACTCGTCGTCGGGCGTCTCCTTCGGGGGCTGGTGGGTGACGCCTTCGATCTGGCCGAGACCGCTCTCGGTGTCGAAGCTGTCCTCGTAGAGGAACGGGTCGCCCTCGTCGCCGGGTTCGTAGCAGGGCCAGTGGACGCCGTCCTCCCCGAGGCGGTCGTAGGTCATCCCGTGGTAGATCGGACAGACCTCCCGGAGTTCCTCAAACACTTCCTCGGGGGTGTCGAAGTCGAAGCCCTCACCGAACAGGCGGGTCCCGACCTCACAGAGGATGTCGAGGTCGTGCTTGGTGTTCTCGTGGACCTTCTGGACCGGCCGCATCCGCTGGACGCGGCGGTCGGTGTTGGTGACGGTGCCGCCCCGCTCGGCCCACGTCGTCGCCGGGAGGACGACGTCGGCGAACTCGGCGGTTTCGGTCATAAAGATGTCCTGCACCATCAGGAAGTCGACTTCCTCTAAGCGCTCGGCGACGCGGTTGGCGTCGGGTTCGGACATCACGGGGTTCTCGCCCATCACGTACATCCCGTGGATTTTCTCGCCGATGTTGTGGGTGATCTCGACGTTCGTCAGTCCCGGTTCGTCGGGAACCTCGAATCCCCAGACGTCTTCGACGCTCTCGCGCGCCTCGTCGTCGTCGACGAGTTGGTAGCCCGGCAGGACGTTCGGCATCGCGCCGACGTCGCTCGTCCCCTGGACGTTGTTCTGCCCGCGTAGCGGGTTGACGCCGGTGCCGGGACGACCGAGATTGCCGGTGACGAGCGCGAGATTGATCTCGTTTTGGACGTTGTCGACGCCGCAGGTGTGCTGGCTCATCCCCATCCCGGTGAAGATGGCAGCGTTGTCGGCGTTCGCGTACTTCTCGGCGGCGAGCTCGATGTCTTCGAGCGGGACGCCGCACTCCTCGGCGGCGGCTTCCTTGTCGAAGTCTTCCAGCGTCTCGCGCAGATCCTCGATGCCCTCGGTGCGCTCTGCGATGAACTCCTCGTCCACCCAGTCGTTTTCGAGGACCGTTTTGAGGACGATGTTGAGAAGCGGGATGTCGGTGCCCGGTTCGAGCTGGAGGTGCTGGTGGCGGTCGGTGTCCTCGATCTCGAAGGAGCGGGTCGTCTTGTTGGCGTGGGGGTCGACCTGGATGACGGTCGCGCCGTCGAGCACCGCCTGGCGGAAGTAGTTGCTGTTCGCGATGGGGTGCTGTTCGGCGGGGTTCGCCCCCTGGATCCACAGCACGTCGGCCTCGTTCATAAGGTCCTCCATACTGTTTGTCATCGCGCCCGCGCCGAGGCTCGTCCGCAGCGCCCAGACGGTCGAGGCGTGACACATCCGGGTGCAGTTGTCGACGTTGTTGGTGCCGTAGCGGCGCGCGAGTTTCTGGAGGAGGTAGTTCTCCTCGTTCATCGTCTTCGAGGAGCCGAAAAAGCCCATCGCGTCGGGGCCGTGCTCCTCGCGGATGGACTCCATCTCCGAGACGATACGCTCGTAGGCCTCGTCCCACGACGCCTCGCGGAACTCGCCGTCTTCCTTGATCAACGGCTCCGTGAGTCGGTCCTCGTGGTCGACGACCTGCGTCGCCGCACCGCCTTTGATGCAGACGCGGCCGTCGTTGACGGGGGCGTCGCCCCACGGCATAAATCGCATATCGCTCGGCTCCTCGCCTGGCTGTACCTGGATGCCGCACCCGACGCCACAGTACGGACAGATCGTCTTCACCGGATCTTGATCTTCACTTGACATTATTGGACTCCTCCCGCTGATGGATCATCTCGTTCGTATTCCTTCCTTGCCACAAGTATGAATCTTTCTCACATACAGTACACCGGTTTATCCGGACGATCGACTCCAGCGGTGGGCTTCCGGCCTAACGGGCTATCCGGAGACATCTCCGACGATTCGACCTGCTGTAACGACAGATCCTCCCCACCGATCGTTGTCTCTTTGTAGATATATCGATAATCTATCACCTCTGAACACGAGCCGACACCGATCGAGACAACTCACGAACGTGTTGTGTTCTGGCCGATCCTGTTCGGTTCTGCGCCGGAGGAAAACGTTGAGGCGACTGGCGGGGCTACCGCGTGTATGGAACTCACTGCAGCGGTTGTCGACGAGAAACGCCGCGCATATCCCGAGGTGCAAGCCCTCTCGACCGTCGAGGAGGAACACGTCGATCTGCTTCCGGAGACGTTCGCGAGCGGCGATTACGGCTGGCGCGACGCCGAATGGGTCGTGCAGTGGTACGGTCGCCGATTTCTGGGAGAGATTCCCAACGCGGACCGCCGCGCGATCGAAGACGCGTACGACGAGAACGACTACGAGGACGTTCACGCAGCCATCTCGGCTGCTGTCGAGGCTGATACCGCAACCGAGATGGTGTCGTCGCTGACTGACCTGGCCGGCGTCGACGTCCCGATCGCATCGGCGTTCTGCCAGTTCATCGACCCCGAGCGCTACGTCGTCGTCGACTCGCGGCAGTGGGCGACGCTCCGCGAACTCGGGGAACTCGACGAACCGTATCCCGATCCAGTCACGACCGACGCGTACGAACGCTATCTCGATACCTACCGGGCCGTCGCCGAGCGCTGTGATTGTACTCTGTGGGACCTCTATCGGGCACTCTGGGTCATCGCCGCCGAAAAGTAAAGACACAGATTCGGTCGGGTCGGCATCGCGACCGACTCACGAAACGGCCGCGACCCTCCGTCTTAGAACAGGCCGCTGATGTTGCCGTCTTCGTCGATGTCCATTCCGGCAGCCGCGGGTTCAGCCGGAAGCCCGGGCATATCCAGCACGTCGCCCGTGAGCGCGACGATGAACCCTGCGCCGGCCGAGGGGTAGAGTTCGCGGACTTCGAGTTCCCAGCCCTCGGGGGCGCCCTTCTTGCTCGGATCGTCACTCAGCGAGTGGAACGTCTTCGAGAGACAGACAGGCGCGTCGTCGAAGCCGAGTTCCTCCATCCGCTCGATGTCGTCTTCGGCGCTGCCGGTGTAGTTGACGCCATCCGCTCCGTAGACCTCGGTCGCGACTGTCTCGATCTTCTCTTTGATCGGCGCGTCGTCGGGGTACAGGTGGTCGAAGTCGTCCTCGTCGCCCGCCTCGACCGCGTCGACGACGTGCTCTGCGAGGTCGACGCCGCCTTCGCTACCCTCGGCGAAGACGTTCGATTCGGCGATTTCGACGCCGAGGTCCTCGCGACAGTGTTCGATGACTGCCTCGATCTCTTCGTCGGTGTCGTCGGGGAAGCGGTTGAGCGCGACGACGACCGGGACGCCGAACTTCTGGAGGTTCTCGACGTGCTTGTCGAGGTTCGCGAAGCCGGCTTCGAGTTCGTCGACGCCGGCCTCCTTGACGGCGTCTAGGTCTGCGGGCCACATCCCCATACCGTGGTACTTCAGCGCGCGGACCGTCGAGACGAGAACGACCGCGTTCGGCGTCATATCGCCGAGTCGGCAGACGATGTTCATGAACTTCTCCGCGCCGAGGTCCGATCCGAATCCGGCCTCCGTGACGAGATAATCGCCCATCCCGAAGGCGGCCTTGTCGGCGATCAGGGAGTTCGTCCCGTGAGCAATGTTCGCGAACGGGCCGCCGTGGACGAACGCGGGCGTGCCCTCGATGGTCTGGACGAGGTTCGGCTTGATCGCGTCCTTCAGGAGCATCGTGGCCGGGCCGGTTGCGTCGATGTCGTCGACGGTGATCGGCTCGCCGTCCTCGCCGTAGGCGACGATGATGCGCGCGACGCGCTCTTTGAGGTCGCCGAGATCCTCTGCGAGACAGAGCACGGCCATCAGTTCCGAGGCAGCCGTGAGGAGGAAGCGTTCCTCGCGCGGCGTGCCGCCGGTCTTCCCGCCGAGGCCGACGACGATGTCGCGAAGCGCGCGGTCGTTCATATCCAGCGCGCGCGGCCACGACACGTCGTTGATGTCGACGTCGAACTCGTCGCTCTGGGAAATCTTCGCGTCGAGCATCGCCGAGATGAGGTTGTGCGCGGACGTGAGCGCGTGCAGGTCGCCGGTGAAGTGGAGGTTGATGTCCTCCATCGGGAGCACCTGCGAATAGCCGCCGCCGGCCGCGCCGCCCTTGACGCCGAAGACAGGCCCCAGCGACGGCTCTCGAATCGCGATCATTGCGTCCTCGCCGACGTGATTGAGCGTCTGTCCGAGCCCGACCGTCGTGACGGTCTTGCCCTCGCCCATCGGCGTGGGCGTCATCCCGGTTACCAGTACGAGGTTTCCTTCCTTTTCGGATGCGTTATCACGGAGTCGATCGACGGTATCGTGCGTCAGTTTCGCTTTATAATCTCCGTGCGCCTCGAAGTCGTCGGCGTCGATGCCCCAGGGGTCGAGGACGTCCTCGATCGGTTCCATCTCCGCTGATTGTGCGATCTCGTAGTCTGTCGGGAAGCCTTCGCTGTCGTCTGACGACGTCATATCTCCGGATGACCCTCGGAGGCCACGTAAGGGTATCGGAGAACATATATCCCATATATCATTTCGTGTTTCGTTTGCGCGCCACATCCACCCGAACCTATCCGAATTTTTCGGACTCCTTCGAAAAAATTCGACAACCTACGATTATTGTCGTGGATTGACGTGCCTACACGTGTAATGCTATTTTACAGGGTACACTACGGTTTATCACGTACGATCGTGACGTGAATACAGTCCCTCATCAGCGTATTCTGATCCGATATGATCGTATGCGTGATCTCCGACCCTATATTTGTTCTATTTCTGACTGTTCTTGTTCCGGTCGCTCTGCGATAGGTTAATCAGGTGACCGCTGCCGAATACGTGGTATGAAGTATCACGAGGCGGCCGACTATCTCACCTCGTTTCAGCGGCGCCGGCCCAAACTCGGGATCGAGACGACGGCGCGGATGCTCTCGCACTTCGGCGATCCGCACCTCGACGTCGACTGCGTGCAGATCGCCGGTTCGAACGGGAAGGGCAGCACGGCGCGGATGCTCGAAAGCGTCCTCCGTCGCGCGGGCGTGAGCGTCGGCCTATTCACCTCGCCGGGACTGAACGACTTTCGCGAGCAGGTACGCGTCGATGGCCGCAAGGTCCCCAAATCGAAGATCGCCGAGTACGCGGCGGAACTCGGTCCCTGCGTCGACCGTCTCCGCGAGGACGACGACGAGCCCACCCACTTCGAGGTTCTCACTGCGGTGGCGCTCCGACACTTCAGCGAGATGGATGTCGACGTGGCGGTGTTAGAAGTCGGCATCGGCGGCCGGTACGACGCGACGAGCGCCGTCGACCCGGTGGCCAGTGCCGTCACGAGCGTGAGCTTAGAGCACACGGAACTACTGGGCGACACCATCGAAGAGATCGCACGCGACAAAGCACAGGTCGCTCCCCGGGATACGCCCCTCGTCACCGGTGCCGACGGCGCGGCCCTGAATGCGATCCGCGAGGTGACGGACGCCATCTCTGTCGGCCCCGCGGAGACGGACCCAGACGTCGTCGCGGCCGAAGTCGGGATGCATTCCGACGTCGAAAGCGAGATCTCGATCACGGGCTCGGACTGGTCGGTCGAGACGCAGAGTCCTCTGTTAGGCGCTCACCAGGCTACCAACGCGGGCGTCGCGGCCACGCTCGCGCGACAGATCGCCGACGTCGACGCCACTACGATCGCGGAGGGTCTCCGGTCGGTGCTGTGGCCGGGGCGATTCGAGATTATGTCTACCGACCCGATGACCGTCCTCGACGGTTCGCACAACCCCGGTGCTGCCGAGACCATCGCCGACCTCGTCGAGCGCTACGACTACGACGACCTCCATCTCGTCTTCGCTGCGATGTCCGACAAGGACTACGACGAGATGATTGCGTCGCTTCCCCCCGTCGCGACCGCGTACGCGACCCGGCCGGACCTCGACCGCGCCGAAGATCCGGACGCCCTCGCTGACACACTCGCGGAGTACGCCGCGGAGGTGGACGTCGTCCCGTCGGTTCCCGAGGCCACGGAGCGAGCGATCGAGTCAGCCGACGAGGACGACTTCGTCCTCGTCACCGGGTCGCTGTACGCGGTCGCGGAGGCCCGCGACCGCTGGACCCGACGGCTCGTTCCCGTCTCTCGGACGCGGCAATCGCACGTCGAGAACGCCTTCGTCGGTGCCACCTTCGACGCCGATGTCCCGGGTGCGACGGCCGACGAACCACAGCCGGTAGACGCCGCTGCAGACACTCTCGAAGGCATCGATCGACGGGTCTTCCGGACCTACCTTCGCAAAGAGCAGGCCGAACGCGTGGCCGACCACCTCTCGGACATCGGCGGGCAGTGCTACCGCTCGACGGCTGGCAGCCCGGAGAAGTTGGTGGCGACGGTGCTCGCCGGGACAACCGCGCAGTTCCGGGACCTCGCACGGACGCTCTCGGCGGACGGCCTCGGACTCCGCCGCCTCGCGACGCAACTCGAAGACCGCCTCGATCCCGTCGAACCGCCTCGTGAGGCGGGCCTGGAGCCGCTCGCTACCGACGGAACGGCGGTGATGGGCATCCTCAACGTCACGCCCGACAGCTTCCACGACGGCGGCGAGTACGAGGCCCTCGATGCGGCCGTCGACCGGGCCGAAGCGATGATCGAAGACGGAGTCGACATCATCGACGTCGGGGGCGAGAGCACCCGCCCAGGTGCCGAGCCCGTGCCTGTCGACGAGGAGATCGACCGCGTCGTGCCGGTCATCGAGGAGATCGCCGACCTCGGCGTCCCGATTTCGATCGACACCCGGAAAGCGGCCGTGGCCGACGCGGCGCTCGACGCCGGCGCGGACATCGTCAACGACGTCTCGCAGCTCGCCGACCCGGAGATGCCCTTCGTCGTCGCCGCACACGACGCCTCGCTCGTCTTGATGCACAGTCTCACTGTGCCGGTCGACCCGGACCGCACGACCACCTACGACGACGTCGTCGAAGACGTCCTTGAGGAACTCTCCGAGCAGCTCATTCGGGCTCAGCGCGCTGGTATCGACGGCGACAAGATCGTCATCGACCCGGGGTGCGGCTTCGGGAAGTCGCCGGCCGAATCGTTCGAGCTGATCGACCGGACCGCCGAGTTCGAGGCCCTCGACTGTCCCGTTCTGATCGGGCACTCCCGCAAGTCGATGTTCGAGGCGGTCGATTACGCCGACGACGATCGCCTTGCGCCGACGCTCGGGGGGACGGCGATCGCCGCCGACCGCGGCGCAGCGGTCGTCCGCGTTCACGATGTCGCCGAGAACGTCGCGGTTGCGCGTGCGGCAGAAGGCCGTGTTGAGCCCGACTCCGATACCTAACTTCTCCTCTCCTCTCCTCTCCTCTCCTCTCCTCTCCTCTCCTCTCCTCTCCCGTGTCCCAGCGACGGCGCAGACCGATACACTTTCACCACGCGCTATGTTATTCAATCGCGTGATTCTACAGGTCGCTGCCGCAGCTGTCGCCGGCCCCCTTTTCCAGTCGGTGGCACCGCTGCAGGCGTTCGATCCATCGGTCGTGTTCGACGCACCAGCGCCGACTCGGGCTGTGGGCGCGTTTCTGGCCAGCGTCGTCTTCGGAGGTCTCGTGATCTATCGGTACGGCGACCGCCTGACGGCCGCCGTCGAGGCGTCGACGGAGAGCCCGATTTTATCGGTGCTCTACGGCTTCATCGCCTACGGACTGGTCTCCTTCCTCGTCGTTTACGCGTACAGTCAACTCGCGGGCTTCGGAGTCGGAGTCTCTCTCATCACCGTCGCCGGCGCCGTCGTTCTCGGCGGCGCGCTACTCTCGCTCGGCGGGCTCGGCTTCGTCATCGTCGGCTCGTGGCTCGCGAACGCCGCTGGCGTACAGGATCCGTGGATTGGGCTGCTCGGCGTCGCGCTCGGTGCGTCGATCGCCGTTCTCGTCCTGCCGGTCGTCTTCGGTGCGCTCGTGTGGTTCGGCGTCGCCGCTGTCGGCATCGGCGGGCCGGTCAGGCGATGGATCCACGCCGACAAGGCGGAACGTCGCGCCGAAGAACACTGATACGATTGCGGCACATAGTTCCTGTATGAGCGTCTCACAGCTCATCACTGCGTCCGGTGACGTGCTCCTCCAGCTACCGTTCGAGTCGCTTCAGGGGGCCGTGAACCTCGCGGGGACGGTAATCCTCCTCGTAATGCTCGTGGCTCTCGGCGGCTACATTTACCGGGGCCTCCAGGACGATGGAATCAGCTGGCCCGACGAGACCGATTCGGAGACGGAGGGCGTCCAGCGCCGTCCTCCATCTGAGGAGGACGACGACGAGTGGAAGTACTACTGACACCCACCCGGGCGATACTGCCGACTGGGTGCTCACGAATAGCGTCGCGTGCACCCGTCTTCACGCACCCACTCGCACGCATTCGTGCGGTCGTGTGATCGGCTGTGTATTCAGTGAAACGCTACGAGACGATTCACGGCGTTAGTCCGAAATGTCGACTCGGACTGATGGCTCTCGTTGTCGCGTGAGTGTTCCGAAGAATCGAGTCGACGACGGTCGCCGATCACCGTCGCGGTACGATCGCCGGCAGCGTTTGCGGCGACGATTGCTCGTGTCTTATCGAATGTCAGATCTCGATCGAACTCCCGGTTCGGCCAGGGCGGGATGCCGGTAGCCGAACACTTAGTCGCTGCCCTCCGTGTCGGCGCCGCTTCTGATCTCTGTCACCGTTTCGTTGCCCGAAGTGACGACGTCGATCTCGGATTCGTCGCTGAGATCCTGGATGCGCTCTGCGAACTTCTCCGAGGAGAGGATCTCGTGTTCGTTACTGAGGCCCTGATAGACCGTGTAACACATCAAGACCAGGATGACCGCGAACGGGAAACCGGTCGCGATCGCAGCCGTCTGCAGCGCGTTGAGGCCGCCGCCGATGAGCAGCACGGCCGCGACTGCACCCTCGGTGACTGCCCAGAAGATGCGCTGGACCTTCGGGACGTCGTGTTTACCGCCCGACGTCAGGTGGTCGATGACCAGCGAACCCGAGTCAGAGGAGGTCACGAAGAACGTGATCACGAGCAGGGTCGCCAGAAGCCCCGAAATGGCTCCGAGCGGGAACTGCTCTAACATCGCGAACATCGCGACGGTCTGACCGAACTCGTTGTAGGTCGCGAGCACCTGCCCGTTACCGACGATCGTGTTCTGCAGCGCGCTGCCGCCGAACGCGGCGAGCCAGAGCGTCGAGAACAGCGATGGGAGGAACAGCACGCCCATCACGAACTCGCGGACGGTCCGGCCCTTCGAGATACGCGCGATGAACATCCCGACGAAGGGGGACCACGCGATCCACCAGGCCCAGTAGAACACCGTCCACGCACCGACGGTACCACCACCCTCGCCCATCGTTCCGGTGAAGAACGACAGCGAGAGGAGACTGCCGAAGTACGCGCCGAGGCCTTCGACCCAGGCACCGAAGATGTACAGCGTCGGGCCCACGATGAGGAGGAACCCGAGTAGGGTCAACATCAGGTAGAGGTTGATCGTGCTCAGTCGCTTGACGCCGCCTTCGAGACCGGCGGCGACGGACATCGTCGCGATGGCTGTGATACCGGCGATCAAGAGTACCTGTGGAATCGTTCCGGTCGGGATGCTCACGAGCCCCAGCATATCGCCGAGGACGTACGACAGCCCCGTGTTGACCTGCGCCACGCCGAGCCCCAGCGATGTCGCGAGTCCGAACAGCGTCGCGAACACCGTCACGAGGTCGATGACGTGACCTGGCCAGCCGTAGATCCGCTCACCGAGCAGCGGCCAGAAGATCGACCGGAACGTCAGCGGTAGCCCGCGGTTGAACGAGAAGAAGGCGAGCCCGAGTCCGACCAGACCGTAGATCGCCCACGGGTGGAAGCCCCAGTGGAAGAACGTCTGTGTCATCGCGGCTACGCCCGCTGCGCCGGTTCCTGCCTCAGCATTGTAGAACCCTGGTACGTTCGAGACGTAGTACAGCGGTTCGGAGACGCTGAAGAACATCAGGCCGATACCCATCCCAGCGCTGAACAGCATCGCCATCCACGCGAAGTCGCTGAACTCCTTTTCTGCTTCGACGCCGCCGATCCGGATCGTTCCGAATTTGCCCAGCGCGAAGTACAGTATTGTGACGATGAAGATGTTCACCGCCAGGAGGTAGAACCAGCCGAAGTTCCCCTCGAAGAAGCTACGCACTGCCGAGTACGCCTGTGCGGCCTGATCGCCGAGAAGCACCGTTACTGCGATGAACACCGCGATCAAAAGCAGTGCGACCGGGAACACGATCGGATGGATGTCGAATCCGAACCGCTGGATGTTCGTGTCGCCCGGCTTCCGGTCGGACTCGGGGTGGAACAGCTCCACCTGGAGTCCATCGCTCATTCCTCCGTCGTCGCTATCTGACATACGCTACCTCCGCTGCGCCGAATTTACGTGGTTCGTTTGGTATCATTGTGGTGCCACCGATTCGGGTATTGCGGCTCGTCTGTCTCCCCCAGGTCCGCTCTCCCGCTCAGCTCGGTTTCCGCCCTGTACTGCCGACGCCGGGAGTGTACCCACCGTCGCACGTCGTTGGTTGAGTCACTCCTGAGTGGAATGTTACACAACCTCACTCACTATCAATCGTTGAGATATAATAAAGCTTGGGCAATATTCGCCAGTGAGAGACTAAAACCGGCGATTACACTCTGTAGACGTATTCTTGCAGCGTGGTCACTCACGGATTTATGCCCTCGTGTGGTTCCTGTGTCGGGGTACGTTGTTTCGATAAACCGTTGCGTGCGGTACGCACGGACGAAGGTACATATATCCATTCCTCTCTCTTGATTGCTGGTTGGCAAAGTGTGACAGACCAGTGTGCGTGAAATTAACGTGCATACGACCCCTAATCCACATAGTGATTGAATCCTTACTTGTTGTGGTTCGATGGCTCCGACGCCTGGGGGTCCGGATCGTTGCGCCGCTTCGCGCCGATCCGGAGAAGTCCGGCTTCCGCTTGTCGAGTCCGGAGACGAGTACGACGACGCTCGACGGCGACGTGGGCTGGGGGTCGCGGCCGCCTGCGCTTTTGCGGTGTGATCGCTGTGGTAGCGACATCTACCAGCGCCACCCGCACGACGATATCGACTGTCCTCGATGCGTCGCAGAGTACGATTACGACCAGTTCCTGGACCTCGAACTTCAGCACTTTTTCTGCTCGGTCTGTGGCTCGGAGATGGAACACGGCCACCGGCACCCGAACACGATCGAGGTCCCCGAGTGGGCGACGTGCCACGAATGTCGGTACCACTGGGAGTTCAGACACGACTACTGATCTTATCGGACGTGGATTCGTGGCAATATGCGGTACTCCGGGTGTTGCGGAAAGTTATGTCCGACAGTATAGGGCCGCTGTCTTGGATGGACGACAGTATTATACGTGTTCACACCGCGCACACGACGTATGCCAAACTATCTTGCGACGGCCGCCGCTCTCTTCGTGGTCGTCCTCTTCGCGGTCGCCGTCCTCGCGATGACTGTGGGCAACTACGCTGCTGCCGGCGTGCTGTTTTTCAGTGCCAGCATCGTCATCTACTTTCGAGAAAAACGGTTGGTCGGGGAGTAGTCCCCGCGTTCACCTGCTCGATTCGTTTTCCGCTGTCGCGGTCGGCCTGCACGTCTACAGCTCTTCCATCGCCATCCGCTGGGTGATCACCGGCACCGTCGCGGTCCGCACCACTCTGTCGGTCGTGCCACCGAGGAGCGACCCGATCGTGCCGCGGTACGCCGAGCCCATCACGATCGCGCCCATCCCCTCGTCTTCGGCGTAGTCGACGATCTCCTCGCTCGGCGACCCGGTTCGCATCGCCGTCGTGCACTCGACGCCGTGCTCGGCGGCGATGTCCTCGATCTCGCCGAGAATCTCCTCGCCGTACTTCCGGTAATCTTCCCGCATCTGCTCTTCGTCGTCCCGCAGCGCCAGCGCTCGCGGTGCGCCGGGCAGGTCGATGACGTAGAGAGTAGTGACCTCCGCATCGAGTGCGGCCGCCAGTTCGATCCCGTGAATTGCGCCTTTCTTCGCCTCGTCGCTCCCGTCGTACGGTATCAGTATGTGCTCGTACATTGCGCCGAACCACTCTGACCGACACGACCCGTTTACAAATAACTTTCCGCGCTATCGGCGGCCTCACGGGCTCGAAACGCCCACGATCTGCGGAACAATATACCTATGCGGACCGACGTGAAGGCGCTCTCTCTCGTTCGGTGATACAAACTGTTCGTGAGGCGTCGCGAGGAGTGCGGTGCAGACCGATTCTCAGTCGGCCTGTCCGGCCGCCCCCGAGGCGGCGGTCGTCTCGACGCCCGGCCCGTTCTCGATGGCTTCGACCAGTAGCTCTGCGACGTCGACGATCTCGATGTCGTCCTCGTAGCCGCCGGTCTTGCGCCCGTCCTCGTACATCGTCATACACATCGGACACGCGACGACGAACTTCTCGACGTCGCTGCCGGCGTCGGTGTCTTCGAGGGCTTCGCGCATCCGCTCTTCGCTCGGTTTGGACTCTTCGTCGATGTCCATCCAGAGGCCGCCGCCACCGCCCCCACAACAGAAGGAGTTGCTGCGGTTGCGGGGCATCTCCGCGAGGGTCGCGCCCGTCGCTCGGATCAGTTCGCGCGGCGCCTCGTACTCGTCGTTGTAACGGCCGAGGTGGCACGGATCGTGGTAGGTGACCGTGTAATCGAGTTCGTTGCCACGGAGACCGAGTTCGCCCGCTTCGACCAACTCTTCGACGGCTTGCGTCCAGTGCAACACGTCGACGTCGCCGTCCGCGTTCCACTCACCGTCGAACTCGAAGCTCATTATGGGATCGTCGGCGAAGTTCTCGTACTCCACCTCCGGGTACTCGTTCTTGAACGTGTTGTAGGAGTGCGGGTCCGTACAGATGATCTTCTCGGGGTCGACTTCGTCGAACGTCTCGACGTGGTGGCCCGCAAGATCGACGTAGAGGAACTCCTCGCCGAGTCGGCGGATGTCGTTGCCGTCGTACTTCTCGTCTTCGAAGAGGATCCCGTACTCGACGTCGGCGTGTTCGAGGATCTTCGCGAGCGAGCGGGCGACCTTCTTGTTCCGCTCGTCGTAACTCGGGTAGTCGCCGACGTACCAGAGGTACTCGACGTCCTCTTCGCGGGCGTCCGTGAGGTCGAACTCCAGGTCGTCGGCCCACGCGGCGCGCTCGTCCGGCGGATCGCCGAAGGTGTTGCCCATCCCCATGATGTTGTCGAAGGTGTCCTGGACGTTCGAGTCGACGTCGCCCTGGTCGGTGAGCTGTCGGTTCATCCGCGTGAACGACTTGAGGTGCTCGATGTCGACCGGGCAGGCGTCCATACAAGCCATACAGGACATACACGACTCCATCGTCTCGGAGGCGACGACGCTCTCGCCGCCGTCGGCGATGATGTCGACGGGCTCTGTCTCCCCGGCGTCGAGATCCTCCCGATAGCTCTTGAGGTCCAGGATGACGTCCCGCGGATCGAGCGGGCGCCCGGACGCCTTGGCCGGACAGACGGACGAACAGCGGCCACACTTCGTACAGGCGTCTTGGTCGAGCAGTTCCTTCCAGGAGAAGTCGTTGATCTCCTCGGCGCCGGTGTCGGCGTCGAGGTCGGCCGGGACACCGGGCAGACGCTTGCCGGCCTTCTCGTCGCGCGCGACGATGTTTGCGTACGACGAGAGCATATGGAACGGCTTGCCGTACGGAATGGCGGCGACGAACGCGAGCGCGAGCAGGGCGTGCGACCACCAGATCGCCGGGTAGATGGCCTGCGCCATCGACTCGCTAACGCCCGCGATCACCAGCACGTCCGCGACGAACCATCCGACGAAGCTCACGGTCTCGAAGGCGGGAAAGCCCGTCCCGAGGATCCGCACGCCCTCTGCGACGTAGCCACCGACGCCGAGCAGGAACAGCGCCCAGATGAAGAAGTCGTCTTCCAGACTGGTGTGTTTCCCCCAGAGACGCGCCTTCCGAACGGCGTAGCGCCGGTACAGCGCGACGCCGACGCCGACGACGAACAGCAGCCCCATCGCGTCCATCACCAGCGAGTACGCGAGATAGAAGTCGCCGACGAAGAAGGACTGCTCAGTGCCGAGCATCCCCGTGACGTTCCGGTAGATGTCCATATCGATGGCGAGGATCGTGGTCCCGATGAGCAGCGTGAGAAAGCCCCACATAATGAACGCGTGCATCAGGCCGCCCCTCGTGTCCCGGTCGAAGAGCTTCCGGTTCGAGAGGACGATCCGCGCGGCGGTAACTATGCGACTCGGCAGCGCGTCGAGTCTGTCGAACCAGTCCTCTTGCCCGGACGTGTAGCGCACGAAGTTCTGGTAGACACCGTACGCGAACACTATGATCGTCACCGCGGCGAGCAGGTAGAACACTATCTCGCCGAGGTGACTGATACCCCAGAGCGTGGGCCTGGTTACAGTTCCTTCGACAACCATCACGGTTGTTGATTCTCGAATCCGCTCATAAAACTTGGTGCGCGGCAGTTTTTCGGCCCCTCTCGGTCCATCAACGGCGCAGATCGTGGTAAATCGTATTAGACAGTTGATCTGTTGTGGTTGAGAAGTGGTATGAGAGAAACCGGTGACGACTCCGCGCAATTAGGATCGTTCGGACGATCGCGCGACACTGCATCCGACGATGTGGGCACCAAGTATTATACTCCCGTCCTCCCACTCGGTGCATACGATGAACGTGCCTGCTCGCTTCGATCACCCGGCGTGGACCGCCGGTGTCGCGACCGTCGTCAGCTATGGCCTCGGCCTGTTCGGCTTGTTCGTGTTGCTGTTCGTCCTTCCTTACCTGCTTTTCCTGCTCGTGTGAGCGCGACGAACGGCGACCGGCCGCCGCGCTGAAACCGTCCCAACGCTCGTTCTATCTGCGCTCCTTCTGCGATCGATATAAAAGGAGGTTCAATAATCAAGATGTAGTTAATTATCGTTGGATATGGAAACGTGTAGGTGTATGGGGCAGTGTACCACTGGAGGGCGTACGCGCGAGACACGTTACCACAGTGGCCGAAGTAACCGACCCAGAAATCGAATACGATGAGCACGAACGACTTCCCATCGAACGCAGGTACAGTAATTATCGGAGCTGGCATCGTCGGCAGCTCTCTTGCAGGAGAACTCGCGGAACGCGGCCGCGACGACATCCTCTTGATCGACAAAGGACCGCTCTCGGATCCTGGCGGATCGACCGGCCACGCCTCGAACTTCATCTTCCCGGTCGAACACAGCAAGGATATGACGCAGTTGACCTCCGACAGCCGAGATATCTACCGAGAGTTCGACACCTTCACGAACTCCGGCGGAATCGAGGTCGCCCGGACCGAAGAGCGAATGGCGGAACTCAAGCGCCGCGTCGTCTCCGCGAAATCTTTCGGCGAGGAAGCCGAACTCCTCACTCCCGAGGAGGTCGAAGAACTCGTTCCCTACGTCAACACGGACATCATCAAAGGCGGCTTCTACAGCAAGGGCGCAGGCACGTGTGACCCGCTCCGCGCCGGCGAACTCTATCGCCAGCAAGCGAAGGACAAAGACGCACTCAGCACCGCCGCGAACACCGAAGTCACCGACCTCCACGTCGAAAACGGCGAGATCCAGGCCGTCGAGACTGACAAAGGCACCGTGCAGGCCGACGAGGTCATCATCGCTGCGGGCCTCTGGAGCCCGAAGATTGCCGATATGGCCGGCGTCGACATCCCGCTGTCACCGGCCGTCCACCAGATGGTCTCCGTCGGGCCGATCGATCGCTTCGAGGACGGCGAGGGTGAGATCAACTACCCCGTCATCCGGGATATGGACACCCAGATGTACGAGCGCCAGCACGGCAACGATATGGAGGTCGGTTCTTACGAGCACCGACCCATCCTCTGGGACGTCGACGACGTCCCCTCGATCGAGGAATCGCCGCTGTCGCCGACGCAGCCGCCGCTCACCGAGGACGCCTTCGAGGACTCGATGCAGCACGCGCTGGAAATCATCCCCGACGTCCTCGACGACCCCGACGCCGGGATCCGTCACTCTATCGACGGTCTGCTGTCGGTCACGCCCGATGGCCACCCGCTTCTCGGCCCGATCCCCGAGGTCGACGGCCTCTGGTCCTGTGCCGCGATCTGGATCAAGGAAGCGCCGGCAATCGCCCGCGAGGTCTCGAAGTGGATGACCAAAGGCCACCCCGACATCGACATCGTCGCCCACGACCACGTCGCCCGCTTCGACGAGTACGGCGAGACCGAGGAGTTCGTCAAGAGTCGCGGCTACGAGGGCTACCAGAAGATCTACGGCATCGTCCACCCGCGCGAGCAGTGGCAGTCGGTCCGGCCGCTCCGGACGAGTGCGTTCTACCACCGCCAGCAGGAACTTGACGCCGAGTTCTTCGAGGCCGGCGGCTGGGAACGGCCGCGGTGGTTCGAATCGAACGCCGACCTCGTCGAGAAGTACGAAGACGAGATCGAAGGCCTCCGAAGACCGAACGAGTGGGACAATCGCTGGTGGTCCGAGATCATCCTCGGCGAGCACCTCCATCTGCGCGACAACGTGGGTATGATCGGTGACACCGGCTTCGGTATCTTCGACATCATCGGCAGCGACGCCGAGGAGAATATGGAGCGGATCTGCGTCGCGCCGATGGATCTCGACGTCGACAGCTCTGTGTACACCGCAGTCCTCGCGCCGAACGGCGGCTTCGTCTCTGACCTGACGGTCGCTCGCCTCGGCGAGAACCACTACCGCGTCATCACCGGCGGTGCCCACGCCGGCCAGGACAAGACGTGGTTCAGTGACCACCTCGAAGGCGACAGCGAACTCATCGGCCGCTCCTCGGAACTCTGTACGCTGGGCGTGTGGGGTCCGGACGCCGAGGAGCTGATGAACTCGATCGCCGAAGAAGAGATGACCGCAGACAGCTTCGACTTCGCCGAGATGAAAGACGTCACCATCGGCGCGGTCGACGCCAAGGCGTTCCGCATCTCCTACGTCGGCGAGTTCGGGTGGGAGATCTACGCCCCGATGGACCAGGGCCAGCGGCTCTGGGACACCATCTACGAGGCCGGCCAGGAGTACGACATCCGCCCCGTCGGGACGGGTGTCTACGGTGAGACCGGCCGGATGGAGAAGAGCTACCGCCTGATGGGCGCCGAACTCGAAATCGACTACAACCCCGCGGAAGCGGGTCTGACGCTCCACGGCGTCAAGGACGCCGACTTCATCGGCAAAGAGGCCTACGCCGAGGGCATCGAAGAGGAGAACAGCGCGACGCTGTGTACCCTCTCGGTCACGGATCACGCTCCCGACGGCGGCGAGCGACGGTTTATGACGGGCGGTGAGCCGGTCCTCGACCAAGACGGAAACGTCCTCATCGACGACGAGGGTCGCCGCTCGTACGTCACCTCGGCCGGTACCGGCCCCTCGGTCGGCAAGCACCTTCTGATGGCCTACCTGCCGCAGGAGTACGCCACCGAGGGCGAGGAACTGCAGGTCGAGTACTTCGGCCAGCAGTACCCGGTCGAAGTCGAGGTCGCCGGCAACGGCGGCGTCTTCGACCCGAACAACGATCGGCTGTTCCGCAACGAATACTGATTATGGAAGTACTCACCGCAATCAAGCGCGTTCCGGAAACGGGCGCGAAGATCGTACTGACGGAGGACAAACTGGACATCGACACCAGTTCGCTGGGCTTCACCTTCAGCCCGCACGAGGAGTGTGCGGTCGAGGAGGGCGTCCAGTTGGTCGAAGAGCACGGCGGCAACGTGACCGTGCTCACGCTCGGTGAGGAAGACGCGACCGAGCAACTCCGCTCGGCCATCGCGATGGGTGCCGACGACGGCATCCTGCTGGAAAGCGACGAGGATCGCGGGCCCGCCGGGACGGCGAAGGCGATCGCCGATGCGGCCAGCGACGCCGACTTCGACCTCCTGCTGTTCGGTAACGAGTCCGCCGACACGGCGAACCACCAGGTCGGCGTCCGCGTCGCCGAGCAACTGGGTCTGCCCTGCGTCACCGGTATCAAAGATCTCGACGTCACAGACGGCACGGTGACTGCGCAGCGCGAGATCCCCGGCGGCTCCGAGGTCTACGAGGTCGACCTCCCCGCCGTCGTCACGGTCAAGGAAGGCCTGAACGAACCGCGCTACCCGTCGATGCGCGCGAAGATGCAGGCCCGGAAGGCGTCAGTCGAACACGATGAACCCGCAGCGTACGACGAGGGCCTCGAACTCCTCGAACTCGAAGTGCCCGAGTCCGACGACAGTCCCGCCGAGGTCCTCGGCGAGAGCCCCGACGCGGCCGACGACGCCGTCGACGTGCTCGAAGACCTGGAGGTGCTCTGACGATGGTACTCGCACTCGTCGAACACGACAACGGCGAAGTCGACGACACCTCTCTGGAGACGCTGACGCTCGCCCGCGACGTCGCAGAACAGGCCGGCGAATCGCTCGAAGCCATCGCGTTCGGTCCCGAAGCCGACGGCATCGCCGAGACGGTCGGCGCGTACGGCGTCGCGGTGCTCAACACCGTCGACCACGCGGATCTCGACGACTACGCGCCGGAGGCATACGGCCGTGCAGTCGTCCAGTGCGCCGAGGAGACGGGCACCGAAGCGATCATCGCGCCTGGGACGGATCGCGGCGCGGAGACGCTCTCGCACGCCGCCTCGAAACTCGACGTGACGATGGCTGCCGAAGTCACGGACGTCGAGGTCGGCGACGACTACGAGCTCACCCGGCAGCGCTGGGGGGGCACGCTCATCGAGCACGCCCGACTCTCCGCCGATACGAACCTGCTCACGGTCGCGCCCAACGAAATCTCCGCCAGCGAGAGCGGCGGCGACGCGGCGGACGTGAGCGCGTTCACGCCCGAACTCGACGACGGCGACCTCCGCGTCCAACTCACGCGCGTCGAAGAATCGGACATCGAGGGAGTCCCGCTCGCGGAGGCCCGCGTGGTCGTCGGCGGCGGTCGCGGAACCGACGGTGACTTCTCCGAACTGGAAGACCTGGTCGAGAAGATTCCCAACGCCGCGCTCGGATCTTCCCGCGCGGCCGTCAACGAGGGCTGGCGACCCCACGACGACCAGATCGGCCAGACGGGGAACAAGATCGCGCCCGAGATCTACATCGCGGCCGGCATCAGCGGCGCCGTCCAGCATATGGTCGGCTGTAAGGGCGCTGAGAACATCCTCGCGATCAACACCGACCCCGAGGCGGCCATCATCCAGAAGGCCGACTGGGCCGTCGTCGCCGACCTCCACGAGGTCGCCCCGGCGATGAGCGAGGAACTGGAGAGCCGCGGGCACGCCGACTGACGCCGCGCTCTCTTCCCGTTCGCTCGGGCTCCGACTCCTGAGAT
>NZ_JAVDDW010000015.1:0-59254 GCF_030848585.1 Halobellus sp. H-GB7
CCCCATAGTGGGGGAGGGGTGTGGCGGGATTTCCCTCTCGGAGAGAGGGAGATCACCATATATCATTGCGTGGTCCGTTCGTGGTTCAGTGGACACCAGACAGGTGTCACCGAACCATCAAGGCTAACATCAGATTCCATCTGTACGGCGGACCGCAGGGGTGGAATCCTCATCTCTTGCGGACATAAGCGTACGTTGGACGAAGCCATAAAGGCTCCGATCCGTCTCGCTGCCGGCCGAAGCCGGCGTGTCCGAGTGGGCGCGGGGTTGAACCGCACCCAGTCGCGGTGTGTCGTTCGCATTCATCCGAAACGGACTTGCACACTTAAGCCCGTCGTATCGTCCTCGGCTCGCGTTCGAGCCGAAGACCAAACGGGGGCGTGCAAATCCGATCCGTCGTAGATCCCGTCCGGGGTGACCCGGGCGGGCTTCCGCGTATTTCTACGAATGCCGGGTAAATATAAAAGGCCGTCGAACCGTCCCCGCCTCGTTATGCGATTTCACACCGAACCAGGTAATGAATATTCGGACAGCCGGGATCGCAATAGCTCACCGTCGTAGATGGAATGACCAGCCGGCGGGACAGTGGTACGCGCGCTACGTGCACGCGGAGAGATACACGAGAATACGAGTGAGACGTATAGCGCGGTCGGAGGCCGACACGTCATCCCACGCGTCGCGCGTGCGGTCGGGTCGGATGATAACCGCGCGCGAGAGACTCACCACGGGACGGACAAAGCGGTGTCGGATAGCAAAAAATGGACCAGGAGACGAGAGAGCGAGGAGTGGACGCGAAAGAGAGGACGGACCGGCCCATCACGGAGTGCCGAAGGACGGTTCCAACGGCCCGGAAGCGGACATCGCGCGAGCGCGACGCGCGGTAGTTACTTTTCGATGTGTTCGATGCCCTGTTTCGAGACGTTGCCTCGCGTGACTGTCGAGACCTCGTTCTGTTTCATCCACCCTGGCTTGTCGTTCGGCGCGGTGTCGTGCCACGCCCACGCGTGATAGACGTGTACCCGATCGGTGCCCCGTTCGAGCAGTCGGATTTCGGTGGGGTGCTCTTTCGCCTCGTCTTCGGATTCGTAGGACTCGTATCCCTCGAGGCGACGGGCTGCCTTGAGTGCCGCCTGCCGCGGCATCCGGCCGGTGAACTGTTTGGTCTTCTCGCCGTCGTCGAGCATTACGAAATTCCGTTTACCGTCCTCGCGTACCATCGCTGTGTACCTCTATGTCAAGGAAGCGCATAGTCTGGCATAAATATATCGGCAAAAATCGACTGCAGCGGCGGGGTCAAGGGGTAGTTGGCGACGTCAGCGTCCGGGCGATCGTCGTTCGTGCCGGAGACAGACAGACGATTACGGCGGCAACCGCGTCTTCAGAACGGGTCGAGCGCGCGTACGAGCGAAAAATCGTCGTCAGACGCGCGCCGGCGCCTCCATTTGGAGTAATTGAAGCAAGGCGTAAACAACACTTATGTATATCCTGCAGCGAACCAACGCCTAGACAGCTCCGATGGTTCGGAAAAAGAAGCTCAGCCCGAGTGGCGCGAAAGACGAACACGGCGAGTACCACAACGTCCACGTGAACCTCCACGAAGACGAACTCGCCGTGGCCGGGATGGAGATCGGCGACGAGGTGTTCGTTCGCGTCCGAGACGGCAAGATCATCATTCAGAAGGCCGACCCCGACGCGGTCGAGCACGACTTCTGAACGCGCGATGAGCCGAGGCACCGACCGGTCGACACGAAAGTGCCGACGAGACGGCAACGCGCGACACGTGAGAAGATCGTGATACGCTCGGCGTACCGCGCTCTCAGGCCGGCCCTCTTCTCGCTCCCCGCGGAGACCGCACACCGTGCAGTACACCGCGGACTCGCGACAGTCCAACACACGCCAGTCGAGACGCTCCTCCGGGACCGACTCGTCGTCGACGACGACCGGCTCGCAGTCGACGCCTTCGGGCAATCCTTCGCGAACCCGATCGGCGTCGCGGCGGGCTTCGACAAGAACGCCGAACTGCCGTCAGTGCTCGGTGCGCTCGGCTTCGGCCACGTGGAGGTCGGCGGCGTCACTGCGCGCGCACAGCCGGGCAACCCACGCCCGCGAATGTTCCGTCTCGTCGAAGACCGGGCCATCATCAACCGGATGGGTCTCAACAACGAGGGCGCAGACGCCGTCGGCGAGCGCCTGCGGACGAGCCCCGATCCCGGGATCCCCGTAGGCGTCAACGTCGCGCTCTCGGAGGTAACAGACGCCGCGGACGCGCCGGAAGATTACCGCTACACCTACGAGCAGGTCGCCGACGTGGCCGACTACCTCGCGGTCAACGTCTCCTGTCCGAACAGCGAGGGGATGCGCGAGCTACAGAACCGCGACTCACTGGAGGCGATCCTCGGCGGGCTCGTCGACGCCGGCGCGTCGCCGCTGCTCGTGAAGCTTTCGCCCGATCTCCCCGAGCCAGCGATCGAAGACGCGCTCGCGGTCGTCGACGACTTCGACCTCGACGGCGTCATCGCGACCAACACGACGACCGACCGGCCGACGGGGCTCCACAGCCCGAAACGCGCCGAGAAGGGCGGACTCTCGGGCGCGCCGATCGAGCACCGCGCGACCGAGATGGTCCGCTTCGTCGCCGAACGGACGGACGTTCCCGTCGTGGGCGTCGGTGGCGTCTCCGACGCCGCGGGCGCGTACGCGAAGATCCGTGCGGGCGCGAGCCTCGTCCAGCTGTACACCGGACTCGTCTACGAGGGACCGACACTCGCACGCGACATCAACGAGGGACTGCTCACGTTACTCGAACGTGACGGCTTCGACAGCGTCGAGGACGCGGTCGGCGCAGATCTCTGATAGGGATTATCGTCACTGTTCGGAGATTCTCGCCGTACCGTCCGGCGAGACATCTATGCAGACTTACGATAACCCCTATGAGAAGGAACCGAAAAGCGACGGCGGGCGCGGCGTTAGGCTTCTTCGTGGACGATCACGATCGCATCGCCCGCCTCGACCATCTCGCCCTCGCCTAGGTACTGCCGCTCTTCTTCGATCTCGAACATCTCGGGCTCCAGTTCGACGCCCGCGACGTGGAGTTCGCCGTCGACGGTCTCGTACTCGCCCGCTTCGAGCGCGTCGTCGATCGCTGAGACCTGACTCCCGAACTCGGGGCCGACAAGCGAGTAGTCGAGGTCGACGCCCGTGACGACCGATTCGACCGCCGGACGCTCCTCGAGCGTCTCTAACTCCTCGACGTGCATCACGCTGGAGATGTCGGCCTCGAAGCCGGAGACGTCGCCCCAGACTTCGACGCGGTCGAGTTCGGCGTTCATCGACAGTTTCGCGTCGCTCTTGTACTTCCGGAGCGCGCCGACGACTTCCATCGCCGTCTCGCCGGCCTCGAAGTCGGCGTCGACACCGAGCGGTTCGGGCCAGCCGCTGTGGTGCACGCTCTCGCCGTCGTCGTACATATCGTGCCACAGCTCCTCGGTCGCGTGCGCGAGGATCGGCGAGAAAAGCTTCAGGAAGCGTCGGTGCGCGACTTCGAGGGTGTACGCCGCGGAGGCGTCCCCGCCCTCGCGGACGCGCTGCTTTGCGATCTCCAGGTAGTCGTCACAGAACGTGTGCCAGAAGAAGCCGCGGAGGCCGTCGCGGGCCTTCGAGAACTCCCGGCTCTCGAACCGGCCGGTCAGCCGCTCGATCTCGCGGTCCAGCGAGGCGAGCAGCCAGCGATCGAGTTGGGTGAGATCCTCGTGGTCGAACTCCGCGGGCGCGTCCTCGGTGAGGCTCTCGACGAGTTTCGAGGCGTTCCAGAGCTTCCGGAGCAGTTTCTCGCCGGCGCGGAGGCCCTTCTCGGAGTACGGCAGGTCGTCGCCGACGGCCGATCCGGCGGCCCAGTAGCGCGCGGCGTCGACGGGGAACTTCGAGACGACCTCGTCGGGCGCGACGACGTTGCCCTTCGACTTCGACATCTTCTCGCGGTTCTCGTCGAGGACCATCCCGTTGATCATCACGCTGTCGAACGGCACCTCGCCGGTGTGTTCGTAGCACTTGACGACGGTGTGGAAGAGCCAAAACGAGATGATGTCGTGGCCCTGCGGGCGGAGGTCGAACTGGTAGAGTTCGGGGTTCTCGAAAGTGAACTCCTCTCGTTCCGCGTCCCAGTCCCAGCCGGCGTTGATCAGCGGCGTGAGCGACGACGTCGCCCACGTGTCGAAGACGTCGTCCTCGGGGACGAACTCGTCGTGACCGCACTCCGGACAGGCGTCGACCGGCGGCTCGTCGCTGAGCGGGTCGACCGGCAGGTTCTCTTTCTCGGCTAACACGACGTGTTCGCACGCCTCGCAGTACCAGACCGGGAACGGGATGCCCGAGGAACGCTGCCGGGAGATCGACCAGTCCCACTGGAGCCCCTCGATCCAGTTTTTGTACCTGGTGAACATCTTCTCGGGGTACCAGTCCATCTCTCGGCCCGCTTCGAGGTACTCGTCGGTCTTATCGAGCAGTTCGACGTACCACTGATCTTTGACGAGGAACTCGACGCTCGTCCCGCAGCGCTCGTGGACGTTCACCGTGTGGGTGATCGCCCGGCGGTCGAGGAGCGCGCCGTCCTCCTCGAGGTCGTCGACGATCTCCTCGCGCGCCTCTTCGGAGGAGAGCCCGGCGTACTCGCCCGCGACGTCGGTCAGCGTGCCCGACTCGTCGATAGCGAGCCGGAGATCCAGATCGTGCGCCTGGTACCACTCGATGTCGGTCTGGTCGCCGAACGTACAGCACATCACGATCCCCGAGCCAGTCTCTAGGTCGACCCGCTCGTCTTCGAGGATCGGCACTTCCTGATCGAACAGCGGCACGCGCGCTTCCTCGCCGACGAGGTACTGGTTCTCGTCGTCGTCGGGGTGGACGAAGACCGCGACGCAGGCCGGCAGGAGTTCGGGACGCGTCGTCGAGATGGTGAACGTCTCGTCGGCGTCGATCGAGTCGCTCTCGACGACCTCGAAGGCGATGTCGTGGAAGTGACTCGGCTGTTCGTCGTCTTCGGTCTCGACCTGCGAGATCGCCGTCTCACACTCGGGACACCAGATCGCCGGCGCGCGCTGGCGGTACTCGCGACCCTGCTCGTAGAGGTCGATAAACGAGAGCTGAGAGATCCGCTGGGTCTTCGGCGAGATCGTCTGGTAGGTCTGATTCCAGTCGATGGAGATGCCGAGGCTCTGCATCTTCTCGGTGAACTCGGCCTCGTACTGCTCACAGACCTCCTGGGTCATCCGCTGGAACTCGCGGCGCTCGTAGTCCTGGTGGCGGACGTCGAGTTCGTCTTCGGCGAGTCGCTCGGAGGCGATGCCGTTGTCGTCGTAGCCGAACGGGAAGTAGACGTCCTTGCCGCGCATCCGGTTGAACCGAGCGACGAAGTCCTGCAGCGTGAAGCCGTAGACGTGGCCCCAGTGCAGACTCCCGGATACCGTCGGCGGCGGCGAGTCGATAGAGAAGGCGGTGTCGGGGTTCTCTACGTCACCCTCGTACGCGTAGGTCTCGTCGTCGACCCACCTGTCTTGCCACTTCGCCTCGACGGTGTCCGGGTCGTATTCTCCGCTCGGCATTATCGGGCGAAAATACCGGCGGGAGGGCTGTTAAGTTACTCGATTACGCGGACGCGAGCGCCGACAGATCGAACTCGAAGGCCGCGACCGGGAGTTCCAGGTCGTGTTCGACCAGAACCGAGGGGTGGAGTTCGCCCACGACGCCGACCGCGTCGCCGTCGATCACGACGGACGCGGCGCGGCCGTCGATGAACGAGGGGTGCTCGGTCGGCGGCGTCTCCAGGTCGACGTCGAAGTCGCCGCAGATCGCCTGCAGCCGGGCCTTCGCGTCCTCGTAGGTCGCGTCGTGGCGCGCGAGCACGCCAGCGACGTGTCGCCGCTCGCGGACGCGCGTGTTGACGTCGTCGTCGCGCTCGGCCACGAGGCCGACTTCCGCGAGGTCCTGCGGGTACGCGCGGTGCGTGTTGTTCTCTAAGACCATCACGAGCGAGGGCAGCGCCCACTGACGGAGGATCGTGTAGTCCTCGCTGTAAGGTTCGGTGATCTCGACGGGGTCGCCGCCGCCGAGGTAGTCGGTTCCGGGCTCGACGTTCATCCGGTCGTACGTCTCGTCCTCGCTGGACATATGGAAGTTCAGGAGGTCCTCGAAGCCGAGGCCGGTCAGGGCGTTCCGGGTGGCGGCTTCGAGCCGGGAGCGCTCGTGGCGACCGCCGACGGTCCCGATGTCGGGATAGCGCGGTTCGAGTTCGTCGAAGCCGTACGCGCGGCCGACGTCGTCGACCAGATCGAGCGGGTGGAGCACGTCAGTTCGGTACGGCGGGATCGACACCTCATAGACCGTCTCGGCGTCTGCGGCCTCGTCGGAAGCGTCCGCGTCGTCCGCGACGACCGCGTCGAGTCCGGAGCGCTCGAACAGGTCGATCACCTCTGCCGTCTCGAATTCGACGCCGAGCATCGTCTCGATCCGGTCGTGCGTGACAGACTTCGTGTCGACCTCGAAGTCCGGGCGGACGAGCGTGCGGTCGGCGTACTCGATCTCGACGTCCTCGATCGTCGCACCGCGGGCCGACAGCGCGTAGCAGATGATGTTGCACATCCGATCGATCGTCCACTGATCGGTGCCGGTGAGTTCGACCAGCAGCTCCCGGGAGTCCGTCGACACCTCGGTCCGGCGGCCGTTGATGACCGGCGGGAACGAGAACAGGCCGAGTTCGTCGTAGATCGCGGGATAGCGGTCGTAGTCGGCGATGAGATCCGCGTACGTCTCGCCTGTCGGGTGTTCTTCGAGGACCGCCGCGGGCGTCATCTCGCGGTCGCTATCGAGCGGGACGAAGGTGTCGCCCTCGGGGTCGATGCCGGTGTAGGTGATCGAGTTGCCGCCGCTGTCCTCTGAGAGCACCTCGCCTTTGATCATCGTCAGGTCGTGGATCCCGATCGCGCCCTTCGCGCGCTTGCGACCCATCGTGGCGTGGAGTTTCTCCTGCAACTGGATCAGCGAATCTAACCCCGCTTCGTCGAGGTCGACGCCGCGGATGATCGCGCCCGTGACGTACGGCCGCTCGTCGGGGACGTCCTCGTCGACGACGAACGTGTAGTCCGCGTCGTTCGTGTCGGGCACGCGGACCCCGCGGTCGTCGCCGTACTGGTATCGCAGCGAGCGGGCGACGCCCTCGACGGAGAGCCGATCGAGGCGGTCGGGGCCGAACTCGAACTGCAGGAGTCCGTCCTCGGTCTCGCCCTCGAACTCCAAGCCGAGGCCGAACAGGTCGGATTTGAGGTCTTCGTCGCCCTTCTCCTCGTGGCCGGTCAGTTCCCGAAGTTCGTCGGGATCGATGTCGACGACAGGCATCAGTAGGTCACCTCCGCGTCGCGGAGGAATTCAAGGTCTGCGAGCGTTCCGTGCAGATCGCGGATGTCTTCGGCACCAGTGGTCAGCATCGCGAGGCGTTCGAGGGCGAGCCCCCACGCCATCACGTCGTGTTCGACGCCGAGCGGTTCGAGCACCTCGTCGCGGAACATCCCCGAGTTCCCGATCTCGATGAGCTCGCCGGTCGTCGGGTGCCGCCCGAACAGCTCGAAGGAGGGCTCGGTGTAGGGGTTGTAGTGCGGTTTGAACTGCACGTCGGTGATGCCGAACTGCTCGTAGAACTCGACGAACGTCCCCATCAGATCCCTGACCGAGAGGTTCTCGGCCATCACCCAGCCCTCGATCTGGAAGAACTCGAGCAGGTGCGTCGCATCGAGGGTGTCGTTGCGGTACACCTTCTCGACGGAGAAGTACCGCTGGGGCGGTTCGAGTTCGCCCACTTCGGTCCCGGAGAGATAGCGCATCGACAGCGACGTGGTGTGTCCGCGCAGCGCGACGGCGCGCGCGAAGTCCTCGGACCACGGCGAGTGGTAGCCGTCGCCGTCCTCGCCGACGCCCTCGCGGTGGGCGTGTTCGACGCGGTCGACGAGGTCCTCTGGGATATCGGCGATCGGGGGGACGTCGAGCGCGAAGCGGTCCCAGTGGGTCCGTGCGGGGTGGTCCTGCGGCATAAACAGACAGTCGTTGATCCAGAAGTCGGCGTCGGCGTGGGGGCCGTCCATCTCCTGGAAGCCCATCCCGACGAGGACGTCTTTCACGCGCTCGGCCGTCTGTCGGAGCACGTGCGTCTTGCCGCCGCGGACCTCGGGCGCGTCGGCCTCGACGTTGTACTCGGTGAACTCGACGTCTTGCCACTCGCCGGAGGTGAGCATCTCGGGCGTGAGACGGTCGACCGCCTCGGTCGCTTCGACGCCTTCCATCAGCGCCGTGACGCCCGCATCCGTGAGCGTGGCCGTCCGGACGGTCCGCTCGTGGCGTTCGAGGAGGTTCCGCGAGACCAACTGATCGAGGACGTCGTCGTCGTCGACGTCGGCGAGGGCCGCGTCGGAGTCGTCTTCGTCGTCGACGGCAGCGAGCGCGGCGAGTGCGGCCGCTTCGGGGTCGTCCTCGGCGTCGGCGTCGCCGTCGGCCGAGAGTTCGCCGCTCTCGATGGAGCCGTAGCCCTTGCGGCCGAAGTTGGCGAGGGCGATGTCGACTTCCGGGCCGTCGAGGTCGGCCGCGCCGATGGTCCGACCCATCTGTACCGGGTCGTCGTCGGCGCCGGCTTCGATCGCGGCGCGGTACAGGCGCACTTCGGGGAGGCCGGCGTCGATGTACTCGCGGCCCTCCGCGGTCAGTTCGTACTCGACCGTCTCGCGCTCGGTGACGTCGAGGAGCCCGTCGTCACGGAGTTCGAAGACGGCTTGCGTCGCCGTCTCGGGCTTCAGTCCCGCCTCGTCGGCGAGTCGTTCGATCGGCGTCTCGTCTGTCGCGCTCGCGGCGTTCAACACCGCGACCTGTGGTTCGGGAAGTTTCATTCTGTGTTCGATGTGGATGATCGGGGCCGCAGGTCGGTCGTTGTCGCGTCTACCGACCGGCCGCCAGTTAGCAGTTCCGAAGACCGCAGACGCTCGCGCGTCTGCACCGGACCGATTCGAGCGGTTTCGCCGCCGTCGCGAGCGCCGTCGGTGCCGGCGCGTGGGTCGGCGGGTCCGCCGCTCTCAGGCGGGCCGGAAGAAGAAGACGGACCCGTCGCTGTCGATCGATTCCACGTCGACACTGCGTTCGGGACTGCAGGGTCCGTATCGCATACCCGAACTCACTCTATCGGCGATCAAAACGATTGCGGATTCGTGCGAATAGGTGCCACGGCAGGGTGTGGCGGCGGCGACAGCATCCTTATCTCCCGAGGCGGCGAAAAGGGAGATATGCCCGAAGAAGTCCTCTTCAAATCCGAAAGCGCACAGGGCCGAGAGTCGATCGCAACGTACCTACGCGACGTCGCCGACAAACTCGATGCTGGAGACGCGATCACGCTGACAGCCGGCGGTCAGTCTGTGACACTCGAACCACCGGCGAAGCCGACGTTCGAGGTGAAAGCCGAGCGCGAAGGCCCCACAGAGGGGCCGGGCGAACTGAGCATCGAGTTCGAGATCGAGTGGGACGAAGGTGCGAGCGGCGAGGACGGCGAGGACGGCGACTTGACGATCGAGTAGAACGAGCGCCCCGAACTCACTCGTCGCCGGGGGCGACGCCGCGGCGTGACGACGTCAGGGAGATGTCGAGGTCGTCGAGGAGGTCCTCGACTTCCTCGCGCTTCTCCTGGTGGTCTTCGAGGAACTCGCGCATCAGTTCCGCAGCTTGTTCCTTACAGCCGCCGCAGAGGCGCTCTCCGCCGACGCACTCGTCGTAGACCTCCTTCGCAAAGTCGTCGTCGTCGCCCGCGAGCAGATAGGCGTACAGTTCGTAGACGGGACACTCGTCGGCCTTGCCGCCGAGTTCGCGCTGTTTCTCTGCGGTCTCGCGACCGCCGGTCGTCGCCGCCTTCACCTTGTCGTAGCCCTCCTCGGGGTCGTCGAGGAGAGAGATGTGCGACGCCGGGATCGACGAGGACATCTTCCCGCCCGTGAGCCCGGTCATAAAGCGGTGGTAGATCGACGAGGGCGGGACGAAGCCGTAGCCGCCGTGGTCGAGTTCGATCTCGCGCGCGAGTTCTTCGGCGTCGGCGACGTCGAGGTCGAAGGCGTCGACGTGCTCCTCGTACCGCCGTTTCTCGCCGTCGATCGCTTCGATCAGCCCTTCGAAGGCCGCCTCGGTCGCGTTGGCGTCGAGGAAGCGGACGCGGGGACGGAGCGGCTCCATCCCGGCGTTGTTCAGTTTTTCCACTGCTGACTCGCGGACGTCGTCGCCGACGACGACACCGAGGTCGTCGAGGTCCGCGTGGGCAGCGAGCCACGCGCCTGCCTCCTCGCAGCGGGGGCGGTCGGGCTCTTCGGCGTACTGCTCGCGTTCGTCGTAGACGGCCGCCACGAGCGCCCGCTCGGCGTCGGTGAGCTCGAAGCTCGCGTACGCCTCGGTCACCTTGAAGAAGCGCATCCGCGCCGCGAGATCGCGGGCGAATCGGACGTGCGGGTCCTGGTCGGGGCCGACTGGGATGACGGTCGGCTTCGGCTCCTCTAACTGCGGATAGAGGATGTCGGCCATCTGCGTGACGACCGACTGCATATGCGAGACGTTGGTCTCGCCGTCGAAGCCGTAGATGCCCTGGAACTCCGAGAAGTTCGCCTTCGAGCCGAGTTCGAAGGCGAGATCCTGCAGCTCGCGGTTGTCGGACTGCCGGTAGATTTCACCCTCCTCGGGGTCGAAGCCGAGCGCGAGCAGGCTCAGGAGGTAATCGCGCGCGTGCTCGTCGATCTCCGACCAGGTCATCCCGCGGGCGGCGTGTGCCTCCAGGTCGGCGATCAGGCCGTAGGCGTCTGCGCCCTGCTGTTGGTGCCAGATGATCTCGTCGAAGACGAGCTTGTGGCCGATGTGGGGGTCGCCAGTCGGCATAAAGCCCGAGAGCACGGCCGCGTCCTCGCCCTCGCGGAGCGCGCGGGCGACGGGCTCGTAGTCGCGGTGCCCGAAGATGACGCCCCGCCGCATCAGATAGTGGGGGTTCGGCACCTCGGGGAGCACGTCGTCGAACTCCCCGATGCCGAACTCCTCGAAGAGCTTTCGGTAGTCGGAGACGGTCGAAGAGCCCCACGGATCGAGCGCGACGTCGTCTGCGCCGGCCGCGGCGTCGTCGGTGCCGCCGTCCGTCAGTCGCTTTTCGTCCTCCCGCGCGCTCTCATCAGGGGCGCGGTCGTCACTGTCGCGGGCGTCGTGGTCTCGTGTCATGGGGTGAGTCGGGCTACCGAGAGCCAGTCTATCTCGCCGTTGGCCGCGGTGAGCGCAAAAACCATTCGCTTCCGGACCCCGCCGGCGAGTCTGACGTCGAGCGAGAGGTCCCGCGGGTAGAAGGTGTGGTCGGGCGCGACGACGCGCACGAGGTCCGTCGAGTGACTCAGCGAGTCGACGTCGGTGAACTCCTCGTAGACGCGGAAGTCCGCGCCGAACTTGAAGCCGCTCTTGGGGACGACGCCGCGGTCCCGCAGGGCGGCGTACGCGCGCAGGCGGCGGTCGAACCGCTCGCCCTCGACGTCGCGGCCGAGGTCGACGACGGCCGCGGGGTCGACGTCGACGACGCCGCGCTGGGCGAGATACGCGCCCTCGACGAGCGACAGTTGGAGCGGCCCCGAGTCGGCGTTCCGGCCGAACAGCCGCTGACCGTAGAAGTTCCCCTCGTAGAGGTCCTCGGCGGTCGCATAGCAGACCACGCGGTCGTCGAGCAGATCGGCGTCGACGGCTGCGGGGAGTCCAGTATCGGAAGTGTCGGCACCCTCCTCACTGCCGGCGCCGGACCCGTCTGCGGCCTCCGCTGCTCCCTCGCCGATCGTCGGATCGGCGTCGGTCTCGAAGTACGTCAGTTCGCCGTCCTCGTCGACGACCGCGAGGACGACGCCCCCGAGCGACGCTGCGCGGACCGCTTCGCGCTCGCCCGCGACGCGGATCCGGTAGGCGACCGCGTCGTCCCACGGCCCCTTGCCGCGCGGATAGACGACGAAATCGACGTCGCTGTCGGCGGCCGCGACGTCCGCGTCGACGCCCGGCCACGCCTCGCGGGTGGGCGAGAGATAGAAGCCGCGGTCCCGCAGGTCCTTGTAGACCGCAAAGCGCAGCGTCGCGCCCGTCCGAACGAGGAACTCGCGGAACCCCAGCCGGTCGCCGTCGCGCTCGGACTCGTCGACGACGGCGTCGAGGTCATCCCGCGAGAGGAGGTGCGCCGCCTCGACGGGCGCCAGTTCGATGCGGTTGCGGTCGAGCGGGCGACCGTACCCGCGGGCGTCGTAGAACCGCTGTCTGGCGTCGCCGCCGACGCGAACCACGCCGTCGACCAGTGTCCCATCCATACACGCATCGGCGGTCGGCGACGACAAAGGGGCTGCGATCACCGGGTGCTGGAGTGGGGTTTCAAAACGAGCACACGGCGGCGTATCACGCCTCAAACGCGTCGCACGTCGCGTCCAGACAGCGCCGACCGCGCGCGGTCTCGAAGACCGGCAGCCCGCAGTCGCACTCGTCGACGACGACCCCGGCCGGAATAGCGAAGGCGGTATCGCAGTCGGGGTAGGCGTCACAGCCGGCGAGGAGGCGACCGCCGCGGCGGATGATCCGAAGGTCCGACCCGCAGTCCGGACACGTCCACTCCCGGTCGAACCGCTCGCGGACGGCGTCGTCCAGCGACTCACAGGAGCGGTCGAGGCAGATCTCGAAGACCTCGCCCGCCTCCGCGCGGATCTTCGGGAGGCCGCACGCGTCGCACGTCTCCTGGAGGACGGTCGCGCCGGCGGGCAGCGGATAGCGGAGGTCGGAGTCGAGACCGACGACGTCGCCGCTAGTGCGGACGAGCGGCTCGCCCGTGTCGGGGTGCGATCCGACGGGGACGCCGGCCTCGGTAACGGGATACTCGGCCTCCCCCGAGCGCTCGTGGGCGACGACGCGGAGGACCTGCTCGCCGGCGCGCGCGACGAGGCCGAAGCCGCCGGCGTCGGTCTCGACGGTCAGCGAGTCGGGGCGCGTCAGCCACGCCACGGGCTGGTAGCCGTCGGCGTCGTGGACGAGAACTGTTCGGTCGGGCTTGACGACGATGACGACGCGGCCGCGTTGCGTGCGGGCGCGAGCACCCTCGAAGGTCGTCGTACAGTCGCCGGCGAAGACGCGAATCGTCTCGGACATACGACGGGCGTGGTCCCGTCATCGGTGATAGACCCTCCCACGAAGGTCTTTGCACCAAGGGCTGTGAGGGGGTGTATGGACGTGCCCGACGGCGCGGTGTTGTTCGATATGGACGGGGTGTTGGTCGACTCCGAGACGTACTGGCACCGCTTCGAGGACGAGTGGGTCTTCGCGGCGGCCCTCGCGGACGGGTCACCCGCCCACGAGGAGGTGACGGGGATGCCCTACGACGAGATCTACGACTACCTCGACGAGCGGTACGGGACAGTCGTGACGAAAGACGAGTTCGTCGCGAAGTACGAGGAGCGCGCGGAGTCGATGTACGGCGAGCAGGTGGAGTTGGCCGACGGGATCCCAGAACTGTTCGACGCGCTACGGGCCGTCGGTCGGGCGATCGCGATCGTCTCCTCCGCGCCGCGGGCGTGGATCAATATCGTTCGCGAGCGGTTCGACCTCGGCCCGCTCGATCTGGTGTTGAGCGCCGAGGAGATAGACGAGCACGGCAAGCCCGAACCGCACATCTACGAGCGCGCCGCCGAGCGACTCGGGGTCGACCCCAGCGAGTGTGTCGTCGTCGAGGACTCGCTCAACGGCATCGAGGCCGCCGTCCGCGCGGGTGCGTTCACCGTCGCGTTCCGAGCGGCGCACAACGCCGACCTGGATCTCTCGCGTGCCGACGTCGTCGTCGAGGGGACCGCGGAACTGCGCGACGTCCTGCTGGGTTGAGGGCGTCAGTCGGGCCTGCTGGGTCGAGCGCGTCGTTCGCGTCCCTCGCGCCTATTCGATCTCGACGGTTCGACTCGCAGTGACGGGGTGAAGCGGCTCTCCGGGGAACGTCACCTCGACGGTGAAGTCGAGTTCGTCGGCGTTCGCGCCGAAGACGCCGACGGGGACCGTCAGCGAGTCCGAGAGGTACGCCTCCTTCGTCGTCATCTCGACGTCGTTGACCGTCACGCGGATCCCGACCGCCGCGCCGCCGCCCGCGTTGCGGACGGTGACGTCGCACATCTCGTTCGCCCCGGGCGCGATGCTATCGGGGAGGGAGCCCCACGAGACGTCGATCGCGGGGAACGAGCGGGCGTTCTCGACGATGCGGTCTGCGACCCCGGCAGAGAGTCCCGCTCGCTGGAGTTCCTCGGCGCCGGCGTCGACGACGTCCGCCGGGCTGTGGAGGCCGCCCGTCGCGAGCGTCCGCGCGCGGTTCGGGCCGATCCCGTCGACCGCAGTGAGGCCGACGGCGTCCCGGGGGACGCCGTGTTCGACGCGGGACTCGACGCGCCGCGCGAGGTTGGCCGCCCGCGGGCCGGCGAACTCCGCGAGGAACTCCCGGAGCGCCGAGAGAAGCCGCAGCGCGTTCTGTCTGATGATCCACGCGTCAGAGCGCAGATCGGCGGGCGTGCTGTTTTGCATCCCGGCGTGGAGAATCGCGAGCACCTTTCGGGGGCCGTCCTCCAGCCCAGTCGAGACGTCCGAGAGCACGGCGTCGACGGCGTCGGCCTCCGACTGGCGCGCGGAGACCGAGTGGAACTCCTCGGCACCGGCGACGGTCTCTAAGATGCCGTCCGCAGAGATCGTCTCGCGCTCACAGAGGTCGTGGAAGCGCTCTGCGGTCTCCAGTCGGAGGTAGTACTTCGAGGCGAGGCGACCGAGCGGGGTCCCGTTCACCGAGAGGTCCTCGCCCATCTGGACGAAGCCGCGGGCGACGAGCGATTCGAGCGTCTCGCGCACGCGCTCACGGAGGTTCTCGAAGTCGTACTGCTCGGGTTGCGACTGCGCCCGCCGATAGTAGAAGGTCGTCTCCAGCCACGAGATGACGTCGTCGAGGTCGCGGATGGTTCCCATCGCGATCTCGGCGTTGAGGTGCGAATCGAGGTCTTCGGCCAGCCGCGACTCGATCTCTTTGCCTTCTCGGAGGAGCTGCCGGTACTTGTCGGCGTCCGAGCGGTCGCAGACGACCCAGCCGTAGCCCACGTCGTCGTAGCCTGGGCGGCCCGCGCGGCCGAGCATCTGGAGGATGTCGAGCGGCGAGATGTCGACTTCGCCCTCCAGCGGGTCGTGGTACTTGGTGTCGCGGATGACGACGCAGCGCGCGGGGAGGTTCACGCCCCACGCGAGCGTCGACGTCGAGAAGAGCAGTTGGATTTTGCCCTCTTTGAACCACTCCTCGACCCGGTCGCGGTCGCCCTTCGAGAGGCCGGCGTGGTGGAATCCGACGCCGTCCGGGGCGGCCTTCGCGAGCGCGTCGTCGTCTAACTCCTTCGCGTCGGTGTGGAAGTCGTAGTCGCCGCGCGCGCCCATCGGGACGTCGCGCTTTGCGATCTCGTCGCGCGATTTGCCCGCCGCGCGCACGGCGTCCTGCCGCGAGGAGACGAACACGAGCGCCTGGCCGTCGTCGCGGATGTGTTCCTCCGCGAGGTCCAGCGCCGTGTAGAGGCGGCGGTACTTGTCCGCGAAGGCGTTGTCGCCGTGAGTGTACGTCCGCACGCCCGCGTGGAGGTCGACGGGGCGGTACTCGTCGCCGAACTCGAAGGTCGTCTCCGGCGGCGCATCCAGCCACGCCGCGACGTCCTCGATGTTCGGCATCGTCGCCGAGAGCGCGACGACCCGGGGGTCGCAGATCCGGCGGAGGCGCGAAACGGTCACTTCGAGGACGCCGCCGCGGGTGTCCGAATCCAGCAGATGCACCTCGTCGATGACACAGCAGTCGACGTCGGTGATGAACGAGTAGCGCGCGGAGTCGTGCTTTCGCGTCGCGGAGTCGGTCTTCTCCGGCGTCATCACGAGGATGTCGGCGCGCTCGGCACGGCGAGGGTTCAGGTCCCGTTCGCCGGTGACGACGTAGACCGAGTAGCCCAGTTCCTCGAAGCGTTCCCACTCCGACTCCTTCTCGTTGGTGAGCGCGCGCAGCGGCGCGATAAAGAGCGCCGTCCCGCCGTCGTCGAGGGTGCGACAGATGGCGAGTTCGGCGAGCGCGGTCTTCCCGCTCGCCGTCGGCGCGGCCGCGACGACGTTCTCGTCGCTGTCGAGGATGGCGGGCGCGGCCTCCCGCTGCATCCGGTTGAACTCGTCGAATCCGAAGGCGTCCGCGAACTCCGGGACGACGTCTGCGACCTTCACGCGCCGCACCTCCGAACGGGCGAGGCGGCGGCACCCGTCGGGACGCGGTGAGTCGAGGAGGAAATCCGAGCGAGACGAGTCATACGCGGTACGCGGACCTCCGGCGGCAAAGTCGTTTCTCCATCCGGGCGGGTCGCGGTGGTTCTCCATCCGGGCGAGATGCCGCCCCGCGTCTCGATTCAGCCCCGGGAACGGAACGGCAGCACCTGCCCCCAGACGTACTTGTCCAAGAGCCTGACCGTCATCGGTTCCTCGACCGTGAGACAGCAGGAGAGCCGCGGGTAGCCGAATCGGACCGCCGCGGCGTCGTGCCAGTGGGTCGGGTCCGGAGCCGGGTCGACCTCGACGGTGCAGGTCGCACACAGCCCCCGGCCGCCGCAGTTGGCGCGTTTCGAGACCGTGCCGTAGACGGGAAAGCCGCGGTCGAGCAGCGCCTCGCGGAGGTTCGCGCCGCGTTCGACCTCGATGGTCGTCGTGTCGTCACCGTCGACGACTGTCAGCGGCACGGTCTCGGTCTCGGGCATACAGGCTGGTTCGGCCGCGAGACACCTGACTCTGCTGGCGGACTCACAGAAGCAGAGGCGAGACCGGCTGGTGGATCGAGCGCGTCGAAACAACCCGCAGGCTTTTGCTCGGCGACACAAAGAAAGCGGTATGAGCGGCAGGCGGAAGCCCGACTGGCTGAAGATGCGTCCGCCGTCGGGGCGGCAGTTCACGGACATCAAGGACACCCTCCGGGACCGAGACCTCCACACGGTCTGTGAGGAGGCGAACTGTCCGAACCTCGGCGAGTGCTGGAGCGGCCGCAACGGGCCGGGGACGGCGACGTTTATGCTGATGGGCGATCGCTGCTCGCGCGGCTGTAACTTCTGCGACGTCGAGACCGGCGGGATGGACGCGCTCGATCCCGAGGAGCCGGCGAACGTCGCCGACGCCGTCGCCGAAATCGGGCTGGACTACGTCGTGCTCACCTCCGTCGACCGCGACGATCTGCCGGATCAGGGTGCGAGCCACTTCGCGCGGACGATCCGCGAGATCAAAGACCGCGATCCGGGCATCCTCGTCGAGGTTCTCATCCCCGACTTCCAGGGCGACCCCGACCTCGTTCGAGAGATCATCGAGGCTGGCCCGGACGTGATCGCGCACAACATCGAGACCGTCGAGCGACTCCAGTGGCCCGTTCGGGACCGCCGCGCCGGCTACGAGCAGTCGCTGGCGGTGCTCGAACAGGTCTCGAAGGAGTCCGACGTCTACACGAAGACGAGCATTATGCTCGGCCTCGGCGAGTACGACCACGAGATCTATCAGACGCTCTCGGACCTGCGGGAGGCGGACGTCGACGTCGTCACGCTCGGGCAGTACCTCCAGCCCTCGCGGTCGCATCTCGACGTCTTCGAGTACGTCCACCCCGACGCCTTCGAGACGTGGCGGCGCGTCGCCGAGGACGAACTCGACTTCCTGTACTGCGCGTCGGGCCCGATGGTCCGCTCGTCGTACAAGGCGGGCGAACTGTTCGTCGACGCCGTGTTGCGGGACGGCAAGAGCGTCGAGGCGGCCCGTCGGGAAGCCCGCGCCGCGGGCGGCTGACGGGGACGCGTCGAGCAGCACCGAACGGCGCCGATTCCCGTACTGCTTTGACCCCGGGCGAGTGAATCGAACGTATGCCCGGAATGGACGAGAAGACCGCAGAGCTGATTCTGTCGATACGGGAGGACGCCGAGCGGACGGCGTTGCTCGCCGAGCTCGCCGACGGCGGCGACACGGCGGAGGTCGGCGAGAGTGCCGACACCGAGTCGTTGCTCTCGGCGTTCGCCGACGAGGGAATCGTCGAGATAGAGGGCTCGACGTACGAACTCACGGACTTCGGCGAGCGCGTCTTCGAGTACGCCACGCGGGATTGGAACCCCTCGAACGAGGGGACGAAGCGCGCGGCGACGTTCGAGACGCTCTCGGACTGCGAGTGGCACTGTTCGGCGTGTGAACTTCCGAGTTCCCAGCCCGCGAAGGACATCCAGATGCTCCGCAAGGAGGGCTTCGAGTTCGTCCAGAACACCGGTCAGGGGCAGGGCGATTACCGACACTGCGAGACCTGCGAGAACACGACGTTTCACCGAAAGCTCAAGTACCCGTTCCCGACGCAGAAGTCGATCACGCGGCAGGATATGCCCGACTCGTTCAAGCGGCGCGTCCGCGACCTCTACGACCACCGCGACGCGTTCGACGGCTCCTCGCCGAGCACGACGCTGGAAGTCGACCACCGCGTCCCCGAGGTCCGGTGGGACGAATCCGAGAGCTTCGATTACGAGTCGATGAGCGACGAGGACGTCCGCGAGCACTTCCAGATCCTCTCGCGGAAGCACAACCTCCTCAAGAGCCGGAAGTGCGAGGCCTGCGTCGAGAGCGGCAAGCGCCCGACGTTCTTCGAGATCGACTACTACTACGAGGGCGGCGAGGAGTACGACGAGGACGTCGGCTGCGTCGGTTGTGGCTGGTACAACCCCCACGAGTGGCGGGTCGCGCTGCAGGAAGAACTGGACGGAGACGGCAGTGAGACACCGAGCTAGAGGCGCCCTCGCACGTGCGTCGCTGCGAAAAGAGTTATAATCGGCTGCGGCCCTACTGGCTCAACTGAGAAGGGCCGTGTCTGCACAGATCACAGACGGGACGCTGAAGCTGGTTCAGCGCGTGATCGAACTGAACTGCGACGGCGAGTTGATCGTAGCGATGTCCGCCACGGACGTCGCACGGGCCTTAGAGGGGAGCGGTCTCTCCGAATCCGACGTCGAGCGGGCGCTGACGGAGTTAGTCCGTCAGGGCGAACTCGAAACGGTCGAAGGGGGCTATTGCCTCACCGAGACGTGATCGTCGTCGGGCGCGTCCGTCAGGCGCGAAGTGAGCGCGAGCGTCCGCAGCGCGCGCCCCGCGACTGTTAAATACGGTCGGAAACGAACACCGAGCGACCTCGAATGTCGGATCCCGATCCCGGTCAGTCGTCGATCACGGTGCTCGATCTGTTCTGCGGAGGCGGCGGTCTCTCTGAGGGCTTTCTGCAAGCGGGCTACGACGTCGTCGCCGGCGTCGACGCCAACGAAGACTTCCTCGCGACCTACGAAGCGAACCACGAGGACGCGCTCGCGATCCAGGCGGACCTCTCCGAAGTGGACCCCGAGTCGTTCTTCGAGACGCACCCGGTCGATCCGGACGCGATCGACGTGATCATCGGCGGGCCGCCGTGTAAGGGATTCAGCATCGCGGGCCACCGCGACCCCGACGACGAGCGCAACTACCTCGTCGGAAACTTCATCGACTTCGTCGAGTTCGTCCAGCCCGAGGCGTTCGTGATGGAGAACGTCCCCGGCATCAAGTCGATGGAGGGCGGCGACACCCTTCGCTCGATCCTGGAGGGATTCGAGCGCGCGGGCTACGAGAAGCCGGCCTACGAGACGCTGAACGCCGCCGACTACGGCGTCCCCCAGAAGCGCCGCCGCGTGATCTTCCAGGGGCGGCGCGACGGATCGATTCCGACGTATCCAGAGCGGACGCACGGCCCCTCGAAGCAGGCGACGCTCACCGGCAGACAGCTCGAACCGTACCTGACCGTCGAGGACGCGCTCTTAGAGAAGGACGTCGCGGACCTGCCGAACCACGAGAAGACGAACCACTCCGCGGAGATGGTCGAGCGGATCGGAGACGTCGAACCGGGCGACAGCCTCTATGAGAGCTACGGCGACAGTTGGCGCCGACTGCGCCGCGACGAGCCCTCGATCACGATCAAAGAGAACCACAACGCCCCGTTCGTCCACCCCGAGGAGGACCGAGTCGGGACCGTCCGCGAGTGTGCGATCCTGCAGACGTTCCCCGACGACTACGTCTTCCAGGGGCCGAAGAGCACGCAGTTGAAAGTCGTCGGCAACGCCGTCCCGCCGAAACTGGCGAAGGCCGTCGCGGAGGCGCTCGCCGACGACCTCGAGGCGATGGGCGCCGCCGCTATCGCTGACGCAGAGTGAGGTGACTCTTACTCCTGCTCGCGCCGCAGGACGCTGTATCCTTCGAGCACCTTGCCGAGTCGGTACATCGAAGCGACGACGGCGTCACACGAGGGTCGCACCGCGTCTTTCGGGATGTAGCCGACCGAGAGACCGGCGACTTCGAGCATCGGGAGGTCGTTCGCGCCGTCGCCGACTGCGATGGTGCGCGAGAGCGGGACGTCGAGGTCGGCCGCGAGCGATTCGAGCGCGTCGTCCTTCGTCCCGGTGATGAGCGGTCCCTCGACGTCACCCGTGAGGCGGCCACCCTCCATCGGGAGGCGGTTAGCGACGATGGTGTCGACCTCGACGCCCTCGCGCTCTAAGGCGCGCTCGACGCCGCGCTCGAAGCCGCCGGTCAGGATCGCGACGTGGTGTCCGGCGTCGCGGAGGCGCTTGATGAGGGCCGCCGCGCCCGGTCGGAGGCGGACCTCGCCGAAGGCCTCCTCGGCGTCTTCCTCCGAGAGGCCGTCGAGAAGCGACGCGCGCTCTTTGAGGCTCTCCGCGTAGGAGAGTTCGTCGTTCATCGCACGCTCTGTGATGTCTGCCATCCGGTCGGCGACGTCCATCCGCTCGCCGAGCAGCACCGTCATCTCGGAGTCCGAGAGCGTTCCGTCGAAGTCGAAGGCCACGAGTCGCATACGTGGGGCGTCGTCGGCGGACGGTTTTAAATCACCTATCCGGCGAACCCTAGACAGTCGGTAACAGGCCACAGGTGGCCGTTTGCGCCGATGAAGAAACGTTTAACCACGAACCCGAGGTGGGTTAGGATATGAAGGTGCTTATTACGGATCCGATCGACGACGCGGGCCTCGAACGGCTTCGCGAATCGGGTCACGACGTAGAGACAGCCTACGATGTGGAAGGCCAAGCGCTGCTGGACGCGGTCGCGGACGCCAACGCGCTCGTCGTCCGCTCCGGGACCGAGGTGACCGAGGAAGTCTTCGACGCCGCACCGGACCTCGTCATCGTCGGCCGCGCCGGCATCGGCGTCGACAACATCGACATCGACGCCGCGACCGACCACGGCGTCATCGTCGCGAACGCCCCCGAGGGGAACGTCCGCGCGGCCGCAGAGCACACCGTCGCGATGTCGTTCGCCGCCGCGCGCTCGATCCCGCAGGCGCACGCACGGCTGAAAGCCGGCGAGTGGGCCAAGAGCGACTACCTCGGCACGGAACTCAACGGCAAGACGCTGGGCATCGTCGGCCTCGGCCGCGTCGGCCAGGAGGTCGCAAAGCGCCTCGACGGTCTCGGGATGAACCTCGTCGCCTACGACCCCTACATCAGCGAGGAGCGCGCCGACCGGCTCGGCGCCGAACTCGTCGAGTTCGAGGCGTGTTTAGAGCAGGCGGACTTCCTCACCGTCCACACGCCGCTGACGCCCGAGACGGAAGGGATGATCTCGACCGACGAACTCGAGCTGATGGGCGGCGGCTTCCTCGTCAACTGCGCCCGCGGCGGCGTCGTCGACGAAGAGGCGCTCGCTGAGGCCGTCGACGACGGCGTCCTCGACGGCGCCGCAGTCGACGTCTTCGCGAACGAGCCGATCTCGGAGGGGCACCCGCTCTTGTCCGTCGACGACGTCGTCGTCACGCCGCACCTCGGCGCGTCCACCGAAGCGGCACAGGAGAACGTCGCGACGTCGATCGCCGACCAGATCGACGCGGCGTTCGCGGGCGAGCCCGTGATGAACGCGCTGAACGCGCCGTCGGTCGACGAGAGCGTCTTCCCGCGCATCCAGCCGTACATCGGCCTCGCCGAGACGGCCGGCAAGATCGGCGCCCAACTGCTCGACGGTCGGATCTCCGAGGTCGAGGTCGCCTACGAGGGTGACATCGCCGAGGAGGACGTCGAACTCGTCACCGCATCGGGGCTGAAAGGCGTCTTCGAACCGCTGGAGTGGCAGGTCAACGCCGTCAACGCGCCGCAGATCGCCGAGGAGCGCGGCATCGACGTGACCGAGTCCAAGCGCCTCCAGTCGGACGACTTCCAGAGCCTCGTAACCGTCAGCGTCGGCAACGAGGACGAGACCCTCAGCGTCTCCGGGACGCTGTTCGCGGGCGACGACCCGCGCATCGTCCGGATCGACGGCTACCGCGTCGACGCGATCCCCCACGGGAAGATGCTCGTCGCACGCAACGCCGACAAGCCGGGCGTCATCGGCTTCATCGGCTCCGTGCTCGGCGAACACGACATCAACATTGCAGGGATGTTCAACGCCCGTCGCGACGACCGCGGCGGCGAGGCACTCACCGTTTACAACCTCGACGACCCGGTCCCCGACGAAGTCGTAGAGCGGATTCTCGCCGACGACCGGATGATCGCCGTCAAGTACCTCACGCTCAACGGCGAAGACGACGAAGGCGAAGACGAGTAATACTGCCGGACAGAAGTTCGTGAATGATGTTGGCACCCACGGGGTGCCGATGATTTTCACATCGTTCTGTCCGACAGTATAAGTCGCACCCGCTACAGCAGCGACGGATCCTCAGAGGCATTCCGCACCGCGGTGAGCCGACCGACGACGGCGTCGACGAGACGTCCGGGCCGCGTTTCGGCTCCAGCATCCTGTTCTGCGAGTTCTCTGTTCGCGGTTTCGAGCCGACGTTCGTAGTCGTCGATGGTGTACCCGTGCGCCAGTCGGCGGTGATCGAGATCGCACGCGAGTCGTTCGGCCTTCCGTTCGAGCCGCTCGTTTCGTTCGCGTAGCCGCTGGTTCGCCCGTTCGAGTTCGACGATACGATTCAGAAGGGCCGAGGCGTCGAGCGACTGGACCCCGCCGTCGGTCCGCGACCCCGGGTCGTCGGTCATCGAATCGTCCCCGTTCACCGGTGGCTCGGAAGATGCGGAGGACATACGTGTGAATTGGTGTCACACGACTAAGAAAACCCGTCAGACACAGGACAGACGGTCGTCGGCCGGTATAAGCGTCGAAAGAGACAGAGCGGCGAGCGCTCAGTTCGCGCCGATGAGGTCAAGAACCGCCTGCGTGTCGTTGGCGACGGGTTCGGGCTTGCCGCCGGCCTCGAACGCCGCGTCGGGGTCCTTCAGGAGGTGGCCGGTAGTGAGACAGACGACGTCCTCGTCTGCGTCGACGACACCCTTGTCGCGGAGTTTCTTGAGGCCAGCAACGGACGCTGCGGAGGCGGGTTCGACGCCGATCCCTTCGCGTGCGAGGTCGCGCTGGGCCTCGGTGATCGCGTCGTCGGAGACGGCGACGGCGGTGCCGCCCGTCTGGCGGATGCCGGGGAGCGCCTTGGGCGCGTTGACGGGGTTGCCGATTCGGATCGCCGTCGCGCGCGTCTCGACGTGGTCCCAGCGCTTGGTGTCTTCCCAGCCGTTCTCGATGGCCTCGACCATCGGCGCGGCGCCCTCGGCCTGTACGCCGGTGAGCATCGGGACCTCCGAGGGATCGAGCGCGCCGGACTGGACCAGTTCGCGGAAGGCCTTGTAGAGTGCGGAGGTGTTGCCCGCGTTCCCGACGGGCAGGACGATGCGGTCTGGGAAACGGCCGTAGTCGTCGCGGAACTCCTCTAAGATTTCGAGGCCGATCGTCTTCTGGCCCTCCAGTCGGAAGGGGTTCAGCGAGTTGAGGAGGTAGACCTCACCGAGTTTGGCGAGGTCCTGAACGATGTCGAGGCAGGCATCGAAGTTGCCGTCGACTTCGAGGATGCGCGCGTCGTGGAGCGCGGCCTGGGCGATCTTGCCGGCCGCGACCTTCCCCGATGGGAGGAGAACGAGCGTCTCCATCCCGCCACGAGCGCCGTACGCGGCGAGCGCGGCCGAGGTGTTCCCCGTCGAGGCACACGCGAGGCGGTCGACGCCGAGTTCCTTCGCGACGCGGACGCCGACGGTCATCCCGCGGTCTTTGAACGAGCCGGTCGGGTTCATCCCCTCGTGTTTGACGCGGAGCGTCTCGACGCCGATCTCCTCGCGGAGGCGAGGTGCCTCGTGCAGCGGCGTGTCGCCCTCGGGGAGGCTGACGCCCTCCTCGAACGGGAGCGCGGCGCGGTAGCGCCAGACGCCGCGGCCCTGGCCCTGGAAGTCCTCGAACGTCGGCGGATCGGCGTAGCGTACTTCCAGCAGGTTGCCGTCCTCGCCGGTGTAGCGGATCTCGTCGAACGGGGCGTACGTCTCGCCCGTCTCGATGTCAGCGAGCCAGACGCCGTCCTCGGCCACCTCGGGGGCGTCGGGCGTGGGTGCGGTGAGTTCGAGGCTCATTGTCGTATCCGTCGTATTCGGCCGTGAAAAGGAGGGTGGTTCGCGTGCGACGTCATCACGCCGCGTCCTCTCGTCCGTACTCGTCGATGCTCCGGTGGACGCGGTCGACCCACTCGTCGAGCGCGGCGTGGAGCATCTCTTTCGCCTGCGGGAGTTCGGTGGCCGTATACTGGTAGATGTAGCCGCCGGAGTCGAGGAGTCGCCGTTCACGCTCTGCGAGGCCCTTCTCCATCAGCGTCGTCAGCGAGCGGTTGACGTTGCTCCGGTCGCGGTCGAGGAGGTCTGCGAGTTCCGCGACGGTGCTCCCCGGACTGTCGAGCAGCGTGAGATACGTCCGGCTCTCGTGACGCTGGATCCCGAACACGCAGGCGAGCACCTGCTGGAACCCCGGCTCTTCGGTCTCCAGGAGGTCGCTCATCTCTGGTACGTCGCTCATACTCCTCAGTTCACCGCCGCCACGACTAAAGTCCCGCGTCGTCGGCAGTTCCGGTAGAGGGCGAGGGCAGGGTTCACTCGGTCCGTCCGTACCCCATATTCTCGATGCACGTGAGCATCGACTCCTCGTCGGGGTGCTTATGCAGCGTCGTCGGTGTATCGCAGTAGTACATCTCGCCGTCGTGCCGGAGCGAGAGTTCGTGCGTCCCGCCGAGCAGTTCCGCCTCGACGACGACGCGGCGGCCGTCCTGGAGCACGTCGAGAATCTCCCGGCCGGTTAGCTCGCCCGATTCGATGCGGAGTGGCGCTGGCATACACTCCCATTCGTCGCCAGGGATATGACTATTGTCGGTGCGAGAGGGGTCAGACGAGATCCCACAGAGAACGAGCGATTAATTGGTGGTCGAACGGGACCGATCCTCGGATTGGGGCGGTTCGACGCCTTCTGCGGCCTCGACCGTCTCGGTCTCCTTTTCGGTGTCGACGTGCCAGCGCGTCACCTCGTCGTCGAACTCGCCGAGGCGGTCGCTGACCTCCGCTTTCAGGTCGTCGTCGTTGACGTTCACCTCGAAGATGAACGAGACTTCGTCCTCGCCGCGCGTGGACTTCTGGATGTTGGCGCTGACGAGTTCGTTGTCGAAGTAGTAGGGGGCCAGTTGGGTCATCACCCGCTGATAGACCGTGTTCTCGACGCGCCGGAGCGCGCGACGGCCCGCCGAGTCGGCCGCGCGCGCGACGTAGCCGAGCGATTCGGACCACCGTTCGACGGCGCCGTCGCTGTCGCCCTCCTCGACGTGCTCGTAGGACTCCGACAGCCGCTCGCCCGCAGTCTGGAGGTCCTCGTCGGGCGCTTTCCCGGCTTTCTCCCCCTCGCCTTCGGCGACGCTCGCCTGGGCGGCGGTCTTCTTGCTGACGTCCTCGCCGAGCCGTTCGTGGGACTTCGGTCGCCACTCGTCCCACTCCTCGAAGGCCTCACCGTCGACACCGGCGTCGCGCAGGGCACGCGTGATGCGCTCGCCGTGTTCGACGACGTCGCCCCAGGTCCCCCGAACTTTGAATCCGGAGACACTCTCTTCCATCGTCTCGGACGAGGTAGGAACGGCTAAGTATAAAACTCTACTCCGCGGCGTGCGGGCGTTCGACAGGGGAGAACAGCTACCTATTCGCTCGCGAGTGCCCGGTCTGATCGGGCAAATCACCAGGCAGCAGCGACGTGTGGATGATACTGCGGCGGGGCTTCGTCAGTCTCGCGGACGATCGGTGCGACTCAGCGCTCGCCGTGGACGAACCGCGTGGCCGCCTCGTCGAGGCGACGCACGAGACTGCCGAGCCACGCCCCCGGGGAGACGCGTCGGAGCGCGTCGTCGTCGACTTCGATACGGTCGCCGTCGAACGGACCGTCGTGATCGGAGTCCGTCGCGTCGACGACGGTGGACATCGAACAGCGGCCGCAGGATTCAGCACTGTCGTTCGTGCGCATCGGTACTCTGTCGAAGGCGCGGAACAGACATAAAAATCGGGGACGATCGGACGGGTCCCGAGCGGCTTTTGTGTCTGTGTGTGAAGCGTACCCGTATGGGATACCACGTGGTCGACGCCGAGACGGTCTCGCCCGCCGACGGGCGGCCGTGTGAACTGCGGCGACTGGGCGGCGCAGCCGGGCTCTCGAACGTCGCGGTCAATCGCTTCCGCGCCGAACCGGGCGAGCAACTGCCGCTGAAGTACCACTATCACGAGGAACAGGAGGAGGCGTTCTACGTCCTCTCGGGTACGATGCACGTGGAGACGCCCGAGGAGACGTTCGTGGTCGACACCGACGAGTTATTCGCCGTCGACCCCGAGAGTCCCCAGCGCGCGTACAATCCGGCGGACGCCGACACCGACCTCGTCGTCCTGGCGGTCGGCGCACCAGCCGTCGATGGCGACGCCGTCGCGTACGACCCCGCAGCGTCGGACGCGGAGTGATGTCCGAGGACTCCGCGGAAGCGTTCGATCCGGCCGAGGCCGCCGAGGCGGCGGGAATCGACCGCGACGAGATCCCGGTGTGGGACGACGAGTACCTCGATCGGGTCTCGGATCGGCTGATGTTCAACTACGACCTCTCGAAGGACGAGAGCGTCCGCGGCGAGCGGTTCCCGCTGTTCGCGGAGATGCGGATGAAGAGCCAGAAGCACTTCTTCCACCCCTCGCTGGAGTACGCGAACCACCAGCATCGCGAGTTCGTGTTCGCGCGTCGTCTCGACCGCCCGACGGTGGCAGAACTGGAGCGGCTCGTCGAGTTGGGCCACGAACTCGCCGACGACGAGGCGTGGGTCGAGCCCGACGAGGAGCACTTCGGGACCGACTTCACGTTCGTCCTCGTCGCCGAGGAGCTTCCGCCGGACGTGGCCGAGTTCGTCGCGTCGTTCAAAGACCGGACGCTGCTGAAGTTCGGGTACTACGGTCACTACGAGATCGGCCTCGCGGTCGTCGTCCCCGAGCGCGAGGAGATCGTACAGAGCGAGAGCGCGGCGGCCGCCGAGGCGTTCGCGCTCTGGCGTGACGTCCCGCCGGCGGACGAGGGGACGATTCTCGACCGACTGCGCGACGCGGTGGCCAAGCGGCTCGATCCAGGGCAGTAGGACGGGGAGACTGGGAGAGCGGTGAGTAGACACCGGGTGGATGGATCGAGAGCGCAGAGCGAGAAGGAAACAGAGAGTAGACCGAGAAAAAGAATCCGCCGCGTGTGCGGTTAGTCGTCGCTCGGCGAGAAGCCGCCGGATTCCTCGCCGTCGCGAATCGCACTGATGTTCGAGTAGCCCATCCGGACCAGCGCGAGTCCGAGATACACCAACACGAGCGCGAGGACGATCTGTGCCACCGCCGACAGCATCTGGACGAGCGACGCGCCCGCCATCCACGTCGGATCGAGGAACTTCGCGTAGAGGTTGCTGTAGAAGGCGAGCCAGAGCAGCCCGGAGACGGTGATGACGACCATCACGGCCATCGGGCCGCCGGTGCTGATGAGCTGTTTCGAGTCGTCCCAGTTCGCCAGCCACACCGTCGCCGTCAGCAGTGCGAGCGCCGCCAGCAACTGGTTGGCACCGCCGAAGAGCTGCCACAGCGTCGCCCACGAGCCGCTGGCGATGAGGATGTACGCCGGGATGGTCTGGAGCGCCGCGTTGCCGTAGCGGTCTGCGGCGAACGACTGCACCGAGGATTCGGGCGTGCCGATGATCTCCTCCATCATGTAACGGCCGAGGCGAACGGCCGTGTCAGTCGACGTGAGGAGGAAGCTCACGAGCACGAGTGCCATAAAGGGTCCACCGAAGGAGGTCGGGATTCCGAAGCTCGTGAGCAGGATGCCGCCGCCGGTCGCGAAGGTCGGGAGCGCGAGTCCGATCCCGCCGCCGACGTCGGGCGCGACGAGCGCGACGGTGATGAGCGCGACCGTCGCGAGCAGCCCCTCACCGAGCATCCCGCCGTAGCCGATCGGACGAGCGTCGCTCTCGCGGTTCAGCTGTTTCGCGGTCGTCCCCGAGGAGACCAGCGAGTGGAAGCCGCTGATCGTCCCGCAGGCGATCGTGATGAACAGGAGCGGGAAGAGCGGGGCGCCGTTGCGGCCGATGAAGCCGTAGAACGGTTCGAGGTTGGTGACGAGCGGTTGGCTCGACGTACCGAGGATCGTGCCGACGATGACGGCGAGAAGCGCGCCGCCGACGCCGGTGTACAGGAGGAACGAGGAGAGGTAGTCACGCGGTTGCAGCAGCACCCACACGGGGAGTGCGCTCGCAACCGCACCGTAGACCAAGATGATCGGGATCCACGCCGCCGTGTTCGCGCCGAAGGCGCCCGCCGCCGGGAGCCACGACATCTGCGAACTGAGCAGCACGATCGTTCCCGCCGGGTATTCACCCGGGACGAGCGCGAGCGGGTACTGGATACCGACCCAGACGCCGGCGAACATCAGCGCGACGAACAGGCCGGTCCCCGCCAGGAACGGCAGGTCGAACTGGTAGAGCCACGCGCCGAGCAGGATCGCCAGCCCGATGTAAATGAGGCTGGCCGTCGCCGCCTGCGGGTAGGCGTTGAACACGATGGCGACGACGAGCGCGAACACGGCCACGACGAGGATGATCGTCAGGAACGCGAACCACAGCAGCATATTCTTGCCGCGTTCGCCGACGTACTCACCGATGATGTAGCCGATCGACTTCCCGTCGTGGCGGAGACTCGCCGAGAGCGACGAGAAGTCGTGGACGCTCCCCATCAGGGGATTCCCGATGGCGATCCACGCGAGCGCCGGGACCCAGCCCCACAGGACGCCGGCCGTGATCGGGCCGACGATCGGGGCACCCCCCGCGATGCTCGAGTAGTGGTGTCCTAAGAGAACTGGCTTCTTCGCTGGCACGTACTCCTGACCGTCTTCGTACTTGTGCGCGGGCGTCTCGCGGCTGTCATCGAGGTCTACGAACTGGGCGAGGTACTTCGAGTACCCCAAATACCCAACCGAGAACAGTGCGAGAATCCCCACGACGAGCCAAATTACCTGGACCATATTGTGGTAACTCCACACGGCACCATGGGTAGATAGCGTATAATCTTAACGATCGTTAACCTGCAATACGGGAGACACGACGCTGAGACACGTCAACTGGGGGATCTGGAGTCTCTACCGAAAGGGTAGCAATCGGAGCGACAGCGGTCGTCCCGGTCCGGAGCCCAGCCCGTCCGATAGCAGTTCGTAACTGGTTGCACCCACGAGACGCCGAGACGCTGCACCCCGTGCTGCCCGGTAGTGTCAGTCCGCCGACGCCGACGGCCGATCGACGTCGATGTCGAGTTCGGCGGCCACCGTGTCCAGAAGGCTGCCTTTCACCTCGGAGACGCGTGTCTCGATCTCGGCTACGACCGGCGGACCGAACGAGTTGTGGAGTTCCTCGAGGTGCTCGCGCTCGGTCGCGACGCGGTCGCGGAGGAACCGCGCACCGCGGCCCTCCTCGTCAGGATCCGGTTCGGGCGTGAGTCGGTTCACGGCCAGTCCGCGGACGTCGAGGCCGTAGGAGTCGAGTTCGTCGATCGCGCGGCGCGTCTCCCGGAGCGAGAGTTCGTCGGGGTTGACGACGAGGACGAACGCCGAATCGTTCCGCAGTTTCCTGCCGGCGAACTCGAAGCGTTCCTTTCGGGTCCGGAGTCGGTCGAGGATCGGGTCGCCATCCATCATCCGTCGGGGCTCGGTGTTCCCGACGGCCGCCCGCTCGTAGAGGTCGATCGCCTGCTCGCGCTTGTGAGCCAGGCGGTCGATCCAGCCTTCGAGCATCTCGGGGAGCGAGAGCAATCGCAGCGTGCCGCCGGTCGGAGAGGTGTCGAAGACGATCCGATCGTACTCGTCGGCCTCTCGCATCACCTGGATGAAGCGATCCATCAGCGCGGCCTCGTACGCGCCCGGTGTCTGGTGGGCCATCTCGATCTGGCGATCGATCTCGTTGACCATCGCGGCGCTCACCTGATCGCTCATCGCGCGCTTTGTCTCCATCAGGTGGCGCTCGGTCTCGGCTTCCGGATCGATCTCCATCGCGTCGAGGCCGTCGACGCCGTCGACGGCGGTCGGACTGTCGTCGAACTGCTGGTCGAAGACGTCGGAGGTGCTGTGTGCCGGGTCGGTCGACACGATCAGGGTGCGGAGATCCGAGCGCGCGGAGGCGAGCGCGTACGCCGAGGAGACGGTGGTCTTGCCGACGCCGCCCTTCCCGCCGAAGAATACGTGCTTACGCATCGTCAGAAGTGGTACTGCTGGCCCTTTCGTTCGAGGAGCGAGCCGCGATCCCACATCCGGCGCTCCCAGGATTCGAACTCGTCTTCGAGGTACGGAAGCAACTCCGCAGTGTAGTACGACACTGGCGAGGGAATCCCGAAGGCCTCCGGGAAGCACGCGAGCATAAAGGTGTCTTCGAGGTCCTCTGCTTCTTTCTCGATTTTCTCGTAGGCAGGGTGGGTGATCATTCCGTGATAGAGACCGCGGAGCCACTCCGAAAGGTGCGCTCGGAACCGTTCGATCCGGTCGACCAGCGACATAGCGCGAGGTACGGTCTCCGAGATAAAAGCATATCGCCCGGCGTACGCAATCACGGCCGCACGAAGTCGGCCGCGGTCGGGACTCGTCCGGACGTTGAAATAGGGGGAGCGCCCAGAGAGAGTATGTCGCTGTCGTCGGATCAGACGCCCGTGACGATTCTGAGCGGGAGCCTCGGCGCGGGAAAGACGACGCTCCTCAATCGCCTCCTGTCGGGTGCGGGCGATCGGGACGTCGCCGTCCTCGTGAACGATATGGGTGCGTTGAACGTCGACGCCGACCTCGTGAGCGAGGAGTCGGAGCTCACCGTCGCCGACGGGCAGGTGACGGAACTGTCGAACGGCTGTATCTGCTGTGAACTCCGCGACGACCTCGAAACCGCCGTCGTGCAGTTAGCACAGGAGCGTTCCTTCGACCATCTCGTCGTCGAACCGTCGGGGATCAGCGAGCCGGCACCGGTGGCACGCCTTTTCACCGGCGGGTCGCCCGCGGCGGCGAAGTACCGCGTCGACGCGGTCGTCGCCGTCGTCGACAGTCGGCTGTTCGCGGATACGTTCGGCCCCGACGGAGAGCCGACCGAGACGGTCGCCGAGGGCGGCGATGGTGAGCGGCGGCCGCTGTCGGACCTCCTCGTCGAGCAGGTCGAGTTCGCGGACGTCGTGGTGCTGAACAAGACGGACCTCGTCGACGACGCGGAGCGGGAGCGCGTCGAGCGCGTGGTCCGCACGCTGCGGCCGGACGCGCGGGTCCTCGCGACCACCTACGGCGACGTCGCGATCGACGACGTGCTCGGCGTGGACCTGTTCGACCCGGGTGCGGCCGCGGAGAAAGCAGGGTGGAAACAAGCACTGGATGCCGCGGAAGGTGCAGATGCCGATGGAACGGGCGGACGTGAGTTCCGCCAAAGCAGCCACGAGCACGCCGATCACGACCACACCGACCAGAGCCGCGACCGCCACGAGCACGACGGCCACGGACAGACCGGCCACGACCACGCTGGCCACGAACACACCCACCCCGAGGACGACTACGGCATCACCTCGTTCACGTACCGACGGCGGCGACCGTTCCACCCCGAACGCGTCGCCGCCGTCCTCGCGGACCTTCCGGCGTCGGTGTTGCGGTCGAAGGGCCACCTCTGGGTTGCCGGACGCGAGGAAACGCACTTGACGTTCAGCCAGGCGGGCGCGTCGGCCAGCGTCGAGGCGACGGGGCGGTGGATCGCGAGCCTTCCCGAGTTCGAGCAGCGAAGCTACCGGAACAACCGATCGGACCTCGGGTACGAGTGGGACGAGACGTGGGGCGACCGGCGGACCGGCCTGGTGTTCATCGGGCAGGATATCGACGAGTCGGCGCTGATCGACCGCCTCGACGACGCGCTACTCACCGACGCGGAGTTCGAAGACGAGTGGGAGACGCTTTCGGGGCTCGACCGCTACCCGACCGAGCCCGGCGGGAGGGTCGTCCTCGCGAGTCCGGGCGAGTGAGGCGATGCGGTCGGATCCCGACCCCCCGGCGTTAGCAGGCGCAGCCAGTCGATCCGGGAGACCGTTCGAGTTCCATCTCGTCGCCGCACTCCGGACAGGTCGGCGACGCGTCGTCGGCGACGTCGCGCGCCGGAATCCGTTCGGCGCAGTCGTGGCACCAGTAGGACCCACGCGTCGACGACGTGGCGTCACCACGGTTCGGTGATTCCGTCGAAGCCGCGAGTGCGTCTCTGATCGTTCCGAGCAGCCCCATATCCGACGTGATCCGGCGCAACAGTGTTAATTCCGCGTCGCTCGTGCGTGCGGGTCGGGAAAGCGCAGTGATGACAGTTGCTGGAGAGGTTCGGTCACCCCCCGCTCGCGAACGCGAGCAGACTCAGGAAAGTGAGGACGGCCCCGAATACGAGCGCCCCGTAGCAGATGCGGCGGAAGCGGAGGTCCGCCGGGAGTTCGCGGCGGACCGCCGGGTCGACGGTCCAGACGAATCGTCGGTACGCCCACACCGTCGTCGCGAGCGCGGCTGCGACGGAGACGGCGAGGCCGCGGGGCCAAGGAACGGCGAACGCATCGAGATACAGCGGGCCGAAGGAGAGACACAGAAGCCACGCGGAGCCGGCGACGACGACGAACGGCACCGGGTCGACCGGGTCGCCCTCACGATTTCGGACGGACACAGTTGGCGTTCGGCCGCCAGCACAAAATATGTGAAGGCCGGGAGCGAGAGCCGAGTATGGAGACTACTTCGCAGGGCGATCCACGGGTGCTCTTCGTGATGAACCTCGTGTTATCGTCGCTCTTTGCGACCGTGGTCGTCTGGGGGTTGGATCTCGTCGGCATCGCGGCGTTCACGCCGGTGAACGTCGGCTCGTTGGCGCTCGTAATTATGGCGGTGACGTACGTTATGACCCGCTGAGGCCGGCCTCGGAGTCCCTCGGGCGCGCCGCAGACCCCCGGAGTTATGTGGATCCGAAGCGGCGACTGTACCTATGGCCATCGAAGATCGCGACGACGCGTATCTGATCACGCACGCACTCGCCAGAGACACGCTCTCGCGACTCCGCGACGTCGGGACCGAACAGGTCGCGTTCCGGAAAGGACTCGTCAAGCTCGGTCGGATCTGCGGCTACGAGATCATCGACGGCGCGATGGAAACTGAGTACGTCACCGTCGAGACGCCACTGACGGAGACGACCGGCGAGCGCGTTCGGGGACTGGACGACGTCGTCATCATCAACGTGTTGCGGGCGGCGACGCCGTTCGTCGAAGGACTCCTGAAGGCGTTCCCCCGCGCGAAGCAGGGCGTGATCAGCGCCGGCCGCGACGAGAACGCCGGGATGAACGACGAGGGAGAGTTCCCGATCTCGATCGACTACGTGAAGCTCCCGGAGATCACCGAGCGGGACACCGTCATCGTTGCCGACCCGATGCTCGCGACCGGCTCGACGATGTGTGCCGTCCTCGACCACGTCACCGAAGTCGCCGAGACCGAGCCCGCAGACCTGTTCGTGCTCTCGGCGGTCTCAGCACCTGACGGACTGCTCCGCGTCGGGGACGAGTTCCCCAAAGCAGACCTCCTGACAGTCGCCATCGACGACCACCTCGACGACGACGGATACATCGTGCCCGGACTCGGCGACGCCGGCGACCGGGCGTTCCGGACGACCTGAGAACCCAGACGACGTGAACACCTTTACCGACGGGTCGCACAGGGACACGTATGACCGGCAGCGAGCCCTGTGACGCCTGCGGCGAACCGATCGAGGAACCGCTCGCGCGGACCATCCAACTGAACGTCGATCGCTCGGAAGTCGATAGCCAGCGCCTCTGTCCCGGCTGCTTCGCCGACTGGATCGAACGCTATCGAATGGAGATGCAGCCACGGGCCCGCGAGGACGTCCACGACGCCGACGCGGACATCATCGTCGACTGAGAAGAAGCGCGTTTCGGGCCGGTGGGTAAAAGGACCCGGCCCGCTCAGACCGGATACACGCGTCGTTCGTCCGTCGCGCGCTCGTAGATCGCAATATAGGGCGTCCCCGACTCGTCGTCCGGGCACGACGAGGTTTGTTCGATCCGGAACGTCTCACCCGTCGCGTTCGCCGCGTCGAGGTACAGCGTCACCGGATACGTCTTCGAGCCGAAACTCATCACGTGCTCGTTGTAGCCGTCCTGTACGTTCAGGTGGACGCGGGGCGCGGAAGGTCGTTCACGGCCGGGTTCGGACGGGGGCCGATACTCGCTCCAGTCGCCAGCCGCACACGCCGCGTAGTTCGGCGTCTCGACGCGTTCGGGGAGCGGCGTCGGATTGGTCACGACGACGGAGGCGACGCGGAGATCTTCGCGTGGTGATTCAGCAATCTCGATCTGACTCTCCGGTTGGAGTTCGTACGCGAGTCCGCCGGTCGCAATATCGACAGCGAGGACGACGACAGCCAGCACCGCGATCACGCCGAGGAGAGACGCCGCCTGTCTCCCGGTGAGGAGGTGATTTCGGTCGTCGAAGCGGGTGCGGAGCGCGAACAGCACGGCCGCGAGGAGTAGCAGTCCGAGGACGGTGAGTTCGCTGCCGACGTTGAACGTGTTCACGACGTCGAAGAAGAGTCCAACGACAGACACGACGACGACGCCGTATCCGAGCAGCGTCAGTTGAGCATCGTCGGTTCGCTGGGAGATCGCGAGCACCAGCGCGAGGAACAGAAAGACGATCGCGACCTTCGAGACGGGAGAGTAGTTGAACTCGACGTTGAGAATGAAAAAGAGGACGGCGAGTGTGGTGAGAGCCGCCGCCGCGCCGTTGAACAGCGTTTCCGAGTCGATATCGACCATACGGCGCGCTTCAGCGTCCGGCGGCAAGTATCTCCGGGTGAAACAAAGGGGCGTTTCAGTTACCAGAGACGAACGATTCTATCGATCCTCGCGTCAGATCGAACCCCTCTATTTCGTCTCGAACGTCGTCGCAGTCGGTCGAATGTCGTATCGGAGGCGGCTGGCGAAAGCCACCCCCGAAACACTCGGGAGTCTACCTGTGAGACAGGTACTCACCCGGAGACGTCGCGGCCGGTATATCTGAGGACGTCGCGGCCGGTGTCCCCAGGGACACCACGTCTGATGTGGAATACCGGGTGCGGCGAGGAGAGAAAGGCCGGCGACGTATTATCGGTGCTCGATCTTCGCGCGCCCGCTGGTCGCGCTACGGATGCGATCACGGAGACCAGATGCCTCGTCCACGGGCGCGCGGATCTCGAAGAAGACATCGGCTTCGTAGGCCGCGTCGAACTCGACGGCCGCGCTTTCGAGGAGTCCGCGGACCGTCCCGGAGTCGTCGTAGGCGACGGTGACGTCGAAGCGCTCGTGCGGCACCGTCTCGACGACTCCCGCGTCGTCGACGGCGTCTTTCACCGCTCGCGAGTACGCGCGAGCCAGTCCGCCGACGCCGAGGTTCGTCCCACCGTAGTATCGTGTCACGACTGCGACGACGTTCCGGATCTCGCGCTGGACGAGGACGTTGAGCGCGGGCTTGCCCGAGGAACCGCTCGGTTCACCGTCGTCGGACTGGTACTCGCGGAGCATCGTCGCGGCGGACGATCCAGTGCCGGTGCTGCTGGCCCCGTCTTCCCCGGCGGCTGGCACCCGGTACGCGGGAACGTTGTGCGTCGCGTCCGGGTGGCGAGTGCGGATCTCCTCGACGAACGATTCGGCCTCCTCGACGGTGTTCGCAGGCGCGACGTAGCCGATGAACTCGGAGCCTTTCACCTCGAAGCGGGCTTTTCCGGGTCCGGCGACAGTCCGGAAGGCGTCAGCGCGGGCGTCGGATCCGCCGGCAGCGTCGGTCACAACACGTGGTAGGCCCGGCATCGTTCAAAAGGATTCGCGTCGGTGGGTCAGGAGAGACGAGACGCGATCGAGAGACGAAGCGAGAAGCGGGGGGCGAGAACCAGGAAGCGGAAAGTGGGGGGCGAGAACCAGGAAGCGGAAAGTGGGGGGCGAGAACCAGGAAGCGAGAAGCGGGAGGCGGGAGCAAGAAGAGGGGAGCAGAAAGCCGAGGTCACGCGATGCTGATGCGGCGGACGAATGCGAGACCGGAGAGTTCGTTCAGTAGATCGCCGGGAATCGGCTCGTCGGTGACGATGTAGAGCTTCGGCTCGTCGGTGAACTCGGGGTCCTCGCTGATCGTCTGGCGGATCGAGATGCCGCGGTCGGCGATCCGAGAGGTGACTTCGGCGACGATACCGGACTGCTCGGCGTCGTTCGGCTCGATCGTCAGCACCGACAGATCGAGTACGGGCGCGAGATCCATCAGGCTCGGGATCGACGAGATGTTCTGGAAGATGCGTCTGAGCTCTTCGTCCTCGAGGATTGCCGTCGTCGTCGAGTCGACGACGCGCCGGTCGACGTCGATCTCGCGCGCGATCCCCGTGTTCGGGATCTCGATACCGCCGGAGACGACCCGCCCGTCGTCGTTGACCGAGAAACCACGTTCGAGGAGGAGGCGGATGACCGCCTGCTGGCTCGGACTTCCCTCGAACTTCTCCATAATCTCGTCGAACATCCGTCAGAAGGGTGCGTCGCCAAGGCTATTATAGTAGCGTTTGGCGGGCAAGAGCGTTTGTCAGGGAAGACCAAAGGGCACCGTTTCGGGTGGAAACGGGTCCCGCTAGTAGAAACAGAGATTCTGGTGGAGACGGCCGTTCCACCCGAAACCAGGGGTGTTCAGTTATCGAACCGCGCCTGGACGAACGGCTGGGCGTTCTCGATGTCGCCGAGTCGGGAGTCAGAGAGGAGGACGGCCTCGGTTTCGTCGATCGGGACCGACAGCGAGATTTCTTTGGTCCGGCCGTAGCGTCCCTTGGAGACGACGACGGCGTTGACGATACCGAGCATATCGAGTTCCGAGATGAGGTCGGTCACGCGGCGCTGAGTGAGGACGTCGGCGTCGATCTCCTCGCAGAGTCGCTTGTAGATGTTGAACACCTCGCCCGTGTTGACGTTGTGAACGCCGTTCTTCTCCAGCAGAATGGTGGCGAAGAGGACGATCTTCGACTGCGTGGGGAGCGTCCGGACGACTTCGACGACGCGATCGAGTTCGATCTTGTCCTGGGCCTGCCTGACGTGGGCCTCCTCGACGGTGTCGGCCTGACCGCGTTCCGCCAGTTCTCCCGCGGTTCGGAGCAGATCGAGCGCGCGGCGAGCGTCTCCGTGCTCCTGGGCCGCGAAGGCGGCACACAGCGGGATGACGTCGTCGGTGAGCGCGTCGTCTTTGAACGCGACGTTCGCGCGGTGCTGGAGGATATCGCGGAGTTGATTCGCGTCGTAGGGAGGGAAGACGATCTCCTCCTCACCGAGGCTGGATTTCACCCGGGGATCGAGGAAGTCAGTGAACTTCAGGTCGTTCGAGATCCCCATAATCGAAATCCGTGAGTTGTCGAGTTCGGAGTTCATCCGCGAGAGGTTATAGAGCGTGTCGTCGCCGGACTTCTCGACGAGTTTGTCGATCTCGTCGAGCATAATCACGACGACGCGCTCCTCGTAGTCGACGGCGTCAAAGAACGTCGAGTACACGCGGTCGGTGGGCCACCCCGTCATCGGGACGGGTTCCATCTCGTCGTGATCGGATTCGAGTTGCTCGATCCGGTCGGCGACGGCCTCGACGGTGTCGAAACGGGTTTCGACGAGGGCTGTCGCGTCGTCGGCCGCGCGCGAACGGAGCTGTTTCAGCTCGTCGAGTTCCGTCTCGATGACCTCCTGGTTCTTCTCGATGAATTTGTTCGCGAGCTGGGCGAGAACACGGTACTGGGTGTCAGTCACCTCGCAGTTGATGTACTCGACCTCACAGGGGACATCGTACTTCTTCGAGGTCGATTCGAGTTCCTGGCTGACGAATTTCGCGCTGGCCGTCTTTCCGGTTCCCGTTTTCCCGTAGATCAGGATGTTCGACGGAGTTTCGCCGCGGAGCGCCGAGACGAGAATCGTCGCCATCTGATTGATCTGCTCGGTGCGGTGAGGGAGTTCGTGGGGGGTGTAAGAGGGTCGGAGGACTTCTTTGTTCTCGAAGATCGGTTCCCCCGAGAGGAGGTCGTCGAAGAGTCCCTGGCTGTCGCCGTCGTCGTCGAGGACGACTTCGTCGAGACTCACGTCGGTCGATCCGGCCGACGAGTCCCCGACGCCGATGGAACTCGCGTCCGTCGGTCCGATGCTCTCTTCGATGTCGATGTCCTCGGCGGTGACCGGTTCACGATCCGCGGGTTCCTGAGCAGCACTGTCGTCGTCAGTCGATCTGCCGGAGTCTGTCGAGGGATCGGCGCGCTCCGAATGCGACTGAGCGTCTCCCTCGGAATCCGTGCGACTCTGCGTGCTATCGGTTCGGTCCTCAGGGTCGTTCCCATCGCCGGGTTGCGTGTCCTCGTCCATCGGTGAAACCCCCCTATTTCGACTGGAAATCACACGCCCACCGTCGTTAGATCGGATGTTACGCCGAGAGAAAACGAGATTGCACCGGTTCCCTCTCAGCGACGTGTCCAGTTGATGCAGACGAAGCAGAGGAACACGTGGTACAAAAAACTTGCCTCTTTCACACCAGCCGGTGGCTCGACGGATTGTTTGTAAAGCCCTAAGATGACATTTCAGAGCCTCTAATTCCTCTCAGACGGATATAAGCACTGTGAATACCACGTAGTTGTAGATTAGTTTCGCCTCAATTACACACTAGAAACTAATGTAAAATAAGTAGGGTATTGAATTTGGTCGCTGGATCGTTCGGCGGTCGTGGGAAGCGGTTCCCGACGCTCTTGGAGGAACGCAACTGGACGTGGGAACGATTCCTCCGGCTCCTCGCCCCATCCCCGCCCCCCACCCCTTCGTTTCGGGTGGAACCCGAGATACAGAGGGAGGGGGGTGTCGAAGGAGCCTCTAAGTACCGGTGGCTTTATCACTCCTTAGCTTGAAACAGACCCGTACTGCAACAAAGCAATTAATTAAGAGCTATATTATATTTAATTTTATTAGTGTTAAGCTAGTTTTCTAGTGGCGCGTCTGCACGCACCGGCCGTCTTCGGGGTGTTCCAGTTGAAACGAAGGGGTGGGGGGAGGGTGTTCGGCCCGACATTTGCATCGACCAACCATCGACGACTTCGGCCAACCCCGTCACCCGACTCCCACTGGAAGCGACAAATTCGGAGCAACAGACGGCGAACCCCGTTTTCGTATCACATTTCGGTGGTACGTCTGACGCAGTGTTTAAGTGAACACGCGAATGTGGTACCTCCATACGCCCCTCCACGAAGCGGATCGGGAGGCGCGGGAGGCCAGGATGGGACTGTTCACAGAACTTAGAGACAGCATCTCACGGGTCGTCGACCGGATGTTCTCCGATGCCGAACCGAAGCGGATCGGCATCTACGGACCACCGAACGCCGGGAAGACGACTCTCGCAAACCGCATCGCACGTGACTGGACCGGCGACGCCGTCGGTCCGGAGAGTCACATCCCGCACGAGACCCGACGCGCGCGCAGGAAAGAAAACGTCGAGATCGAACGCAACGGGAAGACCGTCAGCATCGACATCGTCGACACGCCCGGTGTCACGACGAAGGTCGACTACAAGGAGTTCCTCGAACACGATATGGAGAAAGACGACGCCGTTCGGCGCTCACGCGAGGCGACCGAGGGCGTCGCCGAGGCGATGCACTGGCTCCGCGAGGACGTCGACGGCGTTATTTACGTGCTCGACAGTACTGAGGATCCCTTCACGCAGGTCAACACGATGCTCATCGGTATCATCGAGAGCCAGGACCTGCCCGTCCTCATCTTCGCGAACAAGACGGACCTCGACGACTCGAACGTCCAGCGCATCTCGAACGCGTTCCCCCAGCACGAGACGGTGCCGCTCTCGGCACTCGAAGGGAACAATATGGACGAAGTCTACGGGAAGATCGCGGAATACTTCGGGTGAGAACGATGCCAGAAGTCACACCAGGAGATTCCGGAGACGGCGTCCAGATCGACCTCATCAGCGGCGCTCGGATGGAGGGACTGACGAGTATGGAGAAGATCCGGCTCATCCTCGACGGCGTCCGCGACGGCAACATCGTCGTCCTCGAAGAAGGCCTCTCACCTGACGAGGAGTCGAAGCTCATCGAAGTCACGATGACCGAGATCAGCCCCGACGAGTTCAACGGGATCGAGATCGAGACCTACCCCCAGTCGGGCAGCGCCAATCAGGGATTTCTCGGGCGCCTGATGGGCAAGGAGTCGACGAAGAAACTCACGGTTATCGGCCCCGCGAACCAGATCGAGACGCTCCACAAAGACGAGAACCTCATCAGCGCGCTGGTTTCTCGGAAGTAATGACCCCGCACTCTTCCTTCGGCTGCCGAAATCCGACGCCGCTCCACCTGAAACGGACCCCTCCACAGTAACCACAGATGCCTCACGAATGCACAAACTGCGGACGCGTATTCGCCGACGGATCGAAAGAGATGCTCTCGGGGTGTCCGAACTGCGGCGGCAACAAGTTCCAGTTCCGTCCCTCGTCCGCGACAGACACGGGAGCAGACGACCGGACGACTCCCACGGGAGCAGACGACCGGACGACTCCCACGGGGGAAGATGATCGAACGACGGAGCGTCAGCGACCCGACGCGGACCCTTCATCCAGCGGAACGGAACCCGCTCGTGACACGTCGTCGCCGACCGACGACTCGAGCGGGTCTAACGCTTGGCGTGAGGCCGCCGAACGCGTGCTCGGAAAAGGATCGGACGAAACTACGGATTCGTCCGAACCGGACCGACAGGAGCCGTCTCGACAGTGGGTGAATCAGCGCCGCGACGAGCCGTCTTCGTCGGGTCGAGACACTGCGCCCCACAGAACGCGCGCGTCGGAAAGTACCGATCGGACGCACGCGATGGACTCTCAGGCGCAACCCCGTCACTCCGAACAAACTGGGGGGGAAACACGTCCGGGCGACACCGACCCCAGTTCCACCTCACCGCCGTCGGATACTGACGACGCAGAAAGTCAGCCAGGTACGACGGAGGCCCCATCTACCGTCAGTCCGAAAGAGAACACGGCGCAGGCGAGCGCCCGCAGCGAGGTCGTCTCGCCCGACGAAATCGCGGCAGCGAGTCCGGACGAACCCGACACCGTCGCACCCGCTGAGACGCCCACGGAAGCCACTTCGGACTCTGACGGACCGCCGACCACCTCCGAAGGACGGGTCATCGAGCCGTCGAGCGACGAGCGTCCCGACCTCGACGAACTCCGCGAAGAACTCAACGAGCAGTTCGAGAGCATCCGCATCGTCGCTCCCGGCGAGTACGAACTGAACCTGATGGAGCTGTACGACCGGACCGAATACATCATCTCGCTGCAGGAGGACGGGCGCTACGTCATCGAAGTCCCGGATACGTGGGATACGACGCCCGGCGGCGCCGAAGACGCCTAGTACGACGACAGCCACGCTGACTCTCTTTTCGCTCGCAGCGGCGGATTGAAGCATTTAAGCGCTCCCGCTGACAGGGTGTCACTATGAGCCAAGCGACGAAGATCGTTCTCGGAACCGTCGGTGTGTCGGCCGTCCTCGCGATCGCAATCATATTCGCGCTCGCGTTCGGGTAACGTCCGCAGCGCGTTCCCACACGCCGCTTTTCCGTTGGCTGCACGTTCAAATCAGAGCCACGCGGCTCCGATCGGTACTCACTACCCCGCGGCTCCGATCGGTACTCACTACCCCGCGGCTCCGATCGGTACTCATTACCCCGGTTCGACTGCACGAACACATCTCGACTGCACTCGCCACCCTCACCGGAGTCGAGACGGGGGCCTGAAGGCATCGCGTCCCCAACTCCGGATATGTTCGACCGACGCGACCTCGCCGACGACGTCGCCGCCGTCCGCGACGAGCACGCACCCGACGCGCTCGTCCTCGACGTCGCCGCCGACTTCGAGACCATCCCGCCGGCAGCCGCGGAGGATCTCGGCCTCCTCGTGGACGGACTCTCGCCGGCCTCGTACCCGAGCGACTGGCTCCCGGACGATGCGCCGAGCGCCCTCGTCACCTACGCGAGTTCGGATTTCACCGTTGGGATGCCGGGCGACGGCACCGTCACGTGGACGAGACAGACCACCCCGCCGACTGTCCTCGTGAAGAAACGCGCGGAGGGTACCCCGACGGAGTTCCTCGATTTCCTCCTTGCGGAGGCGTTCGTACAGATCGGAACCGACGCCCCCGAGCACTTCCTCCCGTTCTTCGGCGAGCAGTACCGCGAACTCGATCGCGTCGTCCCGCTCGGCCCTGCGGACGTCTATCAGATCGCTGCCGCGCTCTACGACGCCTGGCTGGGACTCCAGACCAGAGAGACGTTCGCCGCGTGGGAGAGTACCCAACCGCGTCTCTTCGACGCCTGGGAAGACGCCGGACAGCGATTGAAGGGTCGACTCTCGACGCTCCCTCGGGCAGTCGCGCGCGGGCAGACGTCGTTCGCCGAAGCCACCGAGTACGCCTGCTCTGCGATCAAACACGACCTCGAACTCCCCGCTCCGTTCGCCGCGCTCGACACGCAGATGTTCCTCGAACACGGCGCGGAGTACGGCGTTCGATGGGCCGAAAAGACCTTCGAGAAACTCGAAGAGGGGTCCGACCGCACCGATCAGTCCTGACCGGTTCGCATTACGCTACAGAGTACGAGCCCCCACTCTCGGAACCGACTCATAGGGATTATCGTAACTGTTCGGAGATTCTCGCCGTACCGTCCGGCGAGAAATCTATGGAGACGTACGATAATCCCTATCAGAACTCGGCGGTGACCTCGCCGCTGACGTCGAGTTCGACGACGGCGTCGAAGAGGTTGCGGAACCGCTGGATCGTCTCCTCGTCGTGGACCTCGTTCGAGAGGTGGAACAGCCCGACGGCGTCGTGTTCGTCGAGCAGTTCGAGGAGTCGCTCGCTCGCTTCGTACGCGCCGTCGACGTCCGCGTAGTAGGCCATCTCAGTCACCGAGTCGACGCTGATCCGTAGCTTTCCGTCGTGGGACTCCAGGAACTCCTGTGTCTGTGCGACAATTCCGTCAAGGTCGTCCGGTGCCGAGACGTAGTGGACGTGGTCCGTTCGTCGACGGGAGTAGCCGCGTTCGACCGACAGCGTATCGAGGACGACCGCCTTCTCCTCGTCGACGTCGTAGTGTTCCAGTTTCTGCTCGACCTCGCGGGCGGTGGTTCGTGTGGAGATTACCAGGAAGTGGTCCGTATCTGTCTTCAGGAAGTCCGTGTCGATGCGGTCCGTCTCACCAATGCTCGGGTGCAGCAGCAGAATGCCCGTACCGCCAGGGATCGAATCCGGTGCGTTCTCGATGGCGAGGTTGTAATCCATACCCGTAGGTCCGGCCCCGCTGACTTAATCGTGCGGGGGATCAGATCCGGAGCGAGGAAGAGACCAGATTCGGAGGGGAGGAAAAGATCAGATCCGGAGCGAGGAAGGCCTGTCTGGATCGAACGTGTCGACCGCGCCGACCGAACTTGGTACCCGAACTCATAGGGATTATCGTAACTGTTCGGAGATTCTCGCCGTACCGTCCGGCGAGAAATCTATGGAGACGTACGATAATCCCTATCAGTACAGCGAGTCGGCAGTCGCCGCGCCGATGACACTGAATATCGCTCCGATACTGACTGCTTTGAGCGTCGCGTCGATCCGCGCTGGATGGACGGTGACGTCGAAGACGACCATCGACCCCGACGCAGCGGAATCGAGGAACGTCGCCGGAGCGTCGAACGCGAGCGCGAGGACGACGACGGAGAAGTACGCCACGGCGATGAGCGAGACGAACCGCAGGGGGACGCCCCCGACCTCCGTCTCTCTGTCGGGGTCTCTGTCGTCGGCCTTATACAACGCGCCGTACCCGACGGTGAAGACGATGAAGACGGTGAAAAGCGCCTGTAGCGACGACATACTCTGAGCTAACACCCACACCTCCTCGGTGACCACGAACGGCCCGGCGAGCAGGAACCCCCCGACGATCTGCTGTGCGGTGTCCGACAGCGCGAACCGACGACGACGTCCGACCATACCTACTTTCGCCTCTCTCCCCGCATATACCCCGGCCTTACTGCAGACCGGGGTGCGAACACCACGCGAAACCCGACGCTTCTTGTTCGGGGCGGTCGACGCACCCGTATGAGCGTTCGAGACGAATTCGATACCTGGGCGGCCGAGGGCCGTGACCGGGGAATGGAGGAACGACACTGGCACACCGCGAAACACGCGCTCGCCCGGATGCCGATCGAGTCCGGCGACACCGTCCTCGACCTCGGTTGCGGGAGCGGCTACGCCGGTCGCGCACTCCGAGACACGCAGGATGCCGGCCGAGTGTACGGTCTCGATGGATCTCCCGAGATGGCGCACAACGCGCAGTCGTACACCGACGATCCGAACGTCGCCTACCTCGTCGGCGACTTCGACGAACTCCCCTTCGCGGACGACAGCGTCGACCACGTCTGGAGTATGGAGGCCTTCTACTACGCGTCGGACCCCGAGCACACGCTCGAAGAAGTCGCGCGGATCCTCCGGCCCGGAGGGACGTTTTACTGCGCCGTGAACTACTACGAAGAGAACGTCTACTCCCACGAGTGGCAAGAACGGATCGACATCGAGATGACGCGCTGGTCCGCCGACGAATATCGCAAAAAGTTCCGCGAAGCAGGTCTCCACGTCGCCGAACAGGACTCGATTCCGGACCGCGAGATCGAGATTCCGCCGGCCGAGGCGTTCCCCACCGACAACTGGGAGTCGCGAGAGGCGATGGTCGAACGCTACCGCACGCACGGCACACTTCTCACGGTCGGCGTCGCGCCGTAGCGAGTCCGGTGTCGCCGAACGCAGCGAGGCCCATCCCGCCGGACGTAGCGAATCCTATTCGCCGCGCTCGAGGTCGACCACGTGGGCCGCTGTCGCGTCGAACCCGATCCGAACCTCACCGGAGAGCGGATTCGCCGATCGAACGGTCAGTTCCCGGCCGTTCCACCGGAGATAGGTTCGCGTCGACTCGCCGAGGAACTCCGTGCCGGACACCGTCGCGTCGAGAACGTTCGTCTCGGTGCCTGTTCGCGACCTACTCGACTCTCCATCCATTAGCTCTGATCCACTCGGCTCGCTATCCCTCTCTGAGCCACTCGCGAGCACCCGCATCTGCTCGGGCCGGACGCAGAACGCGACTCGGTCGTCCGTTTCGACTGCGTTCTCTGTTACAATCGTGATCGCTGCCCCGCCGACGTCGAGTTCGACGCGCTGGGGCCGACCGGCGGTCCTATCGCGTTCTCCCTGCCATTCAGACCCCTCTGTTTCAACTGGAGATTTGCCTTCTACAGCGACTGAATCCCGGCTTTCTTCGAACTCGTCAGCCGCTCGACTCGAAACGACGCGGCCCTCGAAGACGTTGTTGTCGCCGACGAACTCGGCGACGAATCGGGTCTCCGGGCGTCGGTACACCGCCTGCGGCGTTCCCACTTGCTCGACTGCGCCGTCGTTCATAACGGCGACGCGGTCGGAGATGGCGAGCGCCTCCTCCTGATCGTGCGTGACGTAGAGCGTAGTAATCCCGAGCGTCGATTGGATCTCTTTGACCTGTAGCCGAAGTCGCTCGCGGAGTCGGGCGTCGAGCGCGCTCATCGGCTCGTCGAGCAACAGCAGATCCGGGCCGGGAGCCAGCGCCCGCGCGAGCGCGATGCGCTGTTGCTGACCGCCGGAGAGCTCCGTCGGATCACGGCCGCCCGCGTCGGGGAGATCGACCAACTCCAGCAACGACGCCACGCGCTCTTCTCGGCTCTCATCGCCCGGCGGATCCGAAAACCTGAGTCCGTAGGCGACGTTCTCCGCGACCGAGAGGTGCGGAAAGAGCGCGTAGTTCTGGAACACGACGCCGACGTCCCGTTCTTCGGGTGGCACGCCGCGCATCTCGCGGCCTCCGAACCGAATCGACCCCGTACTCGTCGTCTCGAAGCCGGCGACGAGGCGGAGCGTCGTCGTTTTCCCACAGCCGGAGGGGCCGACGAGCGTGAAGAACTCGCCGTCCTCGACGTCGAGGTCGACGCCTGACCGCCCGCCACTCCCGTCTCTCCCTCCGAGCGCGACCGTCTCACCGTACTCCTTGCGAACGTTCTCCAGTGTCAGTTGCATCCTCAGAAGCCACCTCGGCCGCCGTAGCGACCGCCGAACCGTTCGATGATCACGAAACTCAGGCTCGTCACCGCGAGCAGGACACAGCCCATCGCGGTCGCCGGGCCGAGCCGCCGGCCCAGATACCGCTCGACGGCGACGGGCATCGTGTAACTGGCCGACCCCTCCGCGAGGACGACCGTCGAGTCGAATTCGCCGATGCTGATCGCGAAGGCGAACGCCGCGCCGGCGACGACGCCCGCGGCGACCAGCGGCAGTTCGATGTCGACGAGCGCGCGCACGCGACTCGCCCCCAGACTCCGCGCGGACTCCACTAGTCGCGGATCGAGATTCCCGAGCAGCGGCGCGACGTTCCGCGTCACGAACGGGTACGCGCCGACCGCGTGCGCGGCGACTACCGCGAGCGCTCCGGTGACCTGAACGCGCGTCCCGAACACCTCGATCCCGAAGACGAGTCCGCGAAGCAAGCCGAGGCCGACGACGATCCCCGAAACCGCGAGCGGAGCCATCGACAGCGCGTCGACAATGGCCCGCCCGCGGAACTGCCGCGTCGTCAACACTGCCATCACGACTCCCATCGGGAGCGCGACGAGCAGCGTTCCGACGCCGAAAAGCAGCGAATTCTCGATCGCCGGCAGCGGCCGCACCTGATACGACGCGCCCGTCTGCTGACGTTCGAGGAGAAACAGGTAGTGATCGAGCGTCAGGCCGCCCTGTGGTCCGGTCAGGCTCGTGAGGACCATCGAGGCGATCGGTCCGACGAACACCGCGAGCACGACCAGGGCGTACGCGACGATCCCGATCCGGGTTCCCAGCGATCTGACGCTCGTCGACTCCGGCCACAGCGACCGTCGCGGTTGCGGCCGCGCGCCCTGTCCGGAGGCGCGCTGTCGTCCCTCGTAACGCAGGTACAGATACGTCAGTCCGAGCGAGATCGTCGTCTCGACGACTGCGAGCGCGGCCGCCTCGGCGTACGCGAGGTTCTGAATCCGCGAGTAGATGAACACCTCGACGGTCGCGAGCTGGAATCCGCCGAGCGCGAGCACGATCGGGAACGACGCGAACGTGAACACGAACGTCAGCGTCGCGCCGATCGCGATCGCCGGGAGCAACTGCGGGAGGACGACGTCACGAAACGCCCGCACCGGCGACGCTCCGAGGCTCCGCGCGGTCTCGACGGCCGACGCGTCGACGCTCTCCCAGGCCGCAGTCGTCACCCGCGCGACGAGCGGGGCGTTGTAGAAGGCGTGTGCGATCACGATTGCCTCGATGGTGAAAAGCAGGTCGACGGTCGGAAGGCCGAGCGCCCCCAACACCGCGTTGAGCGTGCCGTTCCGGCCGAACGTCGCGACGAAGCCGATCGCGACCATGATCGACGGCATCACGAACGGGAGGATCGTCAGCGAGCGCAGCGTCTCGCGACCGGGGAACTCGAACCGCGCGAGGAGCCACGCCCCCGGCAGGCCGAGCAGGACGGACGCGATCGTCGACAGCAGCGCCTGGTAGGCCGTGAATCCGAAGATGTCGACGAGATAGAACCGCGAGGTGAGCACCGACACGAGCGGGGCGATCGTCACCTGCCCGTCGACGACGACGGCGTCGACGAACACCGTCGCGACCGGATAGTAGAAGACGACGACGAGGACGAGCGCGGTCGCTGCCGTCCCGAGGGTGAGCGCGTGCGCTTCGAGTCGCGAGAAGGCGGTCCGAAGCACAGCGTTCACCGTCTCCACTCTGTCGGCGTCGCCCTCACTTGCTGGCGAACTGCCGTTCCCACGCCTGCGTCCACTCACTCACGTTGTCTCGAAGGGCGTCGTACGTGAAAGTGACTGCTTCCGGCGGGGCCTGGGCGTACTCAGAGAACGACGCGGGGAGTTCCGCGGTCGTCGTCGCCGGGAACGCGACGTTCCGCTGGGCGATCTCGCCCTGCACGTCGGGCCGCAGCATAAAGTCGAGGAACGACCGCGCCAGTTCGGGAGTGTCCGTCCCCTCGAACAGCGCCATCCCCTCGGGATAGGCGTAGCCCTGGTCGTTCAGGAATCGGATCTGGTGCTTCGCGAGGTCCTCGCCGGACCGCTGAGCGTACACCTGATCCGTCGAGTAGGAGACGACCATCGGCGCTTCCTCGTTCGAGTAGGCCGTGTACGACGACGACCAGTCCGAGAGGATCCGGACGCCGTTGTCCTGGAGTTGCTTCCAGTAGTCGAGGTAGCCGTTCGCCCCCTTCGCTTTGATCGTGTGCAAGAGGAACGACTTGCCCGTCGCACTCGCCGTCGGATTCTGGGCGAGGAGGTCGCCCTCGTAGGCCGGATCGAGGAGTTCGTCGAACGTCTCCGGCGCGCTGTAGGCCCCGTTGTCGCCCAGCGTCTCGTTGTAGACGATACTGACGTAGCTCGTGTCGTAGGGGATCGTGCGGCCCTTCGGATCGAACGACAGGGACTCTTTGACGTCGCCGCCTCGTGAGAGCCCGTTGACGGGCGTGAACAGTCCGTCGTCGAGCTGTTCGTCGATCCGGATGAGCATATCCACGTTGAGCCCGACGTAGACGTCGGCGTCGATGTCGACGCCCCGGAGTGCGCGCTCGATGAAGTAGTTGATCTCGCTGTCGGGCGTCGCATACCGGAGCGTCGCGTCGAACTCGGACTCGAACGTCTCTTTGATCCACGCGCCGGGGCTCGACGACGGTGCGTCGACGAACGGCCCGTACGTCGCGACGACGAGTTCGGGGACTGCGCCGCCTGCAGTTCCGGTCGCCGTCCCCGTCGACGTCTCGCTCGTGTCCTCGGTCGTGCCCTCAGTCGTCGTCTCCGTCGCGTCGCCGTCACCACCGGCGCAACCGGCCAGTCCGGCGATTCCGCCCGCACCCGCCGCCCGCAGGAACGTTCTCCGTTTCATTACTTGGTGATCACACCCGGTGATATTTAACCGTGGTGAAGCGGTCCCGACCGCTGCCGACCACGCCTGCCCGGAGCAACGCTCTTGTCACTTCGCCGTGAGACGCAGGCGTGTCACGACAGCGGCGGTACACGCTCGGTGCGCTCTTCGTCCTCGCGGGCGCGGTCGCGGCCGTCCTCCTCGCGTCGGTGCTGAGCACTGTCTTTTTCGCGGTCACCGTCGCGTATCTGCTCTGGCCGGTCCGCCGCGAACTCGTCGCCCGCGGCCAGTCACGGCGCGTCGCGAGCGGCGGTGCGACCGCCGGTGCGTTCGTGATGACGCTTCTCGTGTTCGTCCCGCTCGCGGTCGTCGCGTACCTTCGGTTCGACTCGTTCGTGGACCTGATCGGCCTCCTTCCGGCCCAAATCGACGTCTCGCTGCTCGGATTCGAGTACGTGGTCACGCTGGAATCGGTCGCGACGCTCGTCGTCGGACTCGTCGAGCGCGCGGCGCGGCGCGCAGCCACGGCCGCGCCGGTCCTCCTGGTGAAAGTAACCCTGTTCGTGTTCCTGATCTACTCGCTGCTCTTTTACGGCGAAGACGCCCAGCGCGCGGCGCTCGCGCTCGTTCCGGCCGACTACCGCGACGCCGCGCGGTCGCTGAACCGCCGCGCTCGTGAGACGCTGTTCGCTATCTACGTGTTGCAGGCGGCGACCGCAATCGCGACGTTCGCCCTCGCGCTCCCGGTGTTCTTCGCGCTCGGCTACGAGTCGGTCGTGACGCTGTCGACAGTCGCTGCGGTCCTCCAGTTCGTTCCCATAATCGGCCCGAGCGTGCTTCTCGCGGGACTCGCGGCGTACCACGCCGCGCTCGGAGAACTCCTCCAGGCGGCGCTCGTCTTCTTCGTCGGCGGGTTCGTGATCGCGTGGCTCCCCGACGTCCTCGTCCGCCCGCGACTCGCCCGCGAGACGGCCGACATTCCGGGGAGTCTCTACTTCGTCGGGTTCTTCGGCGGCGTGCTCACCATCGGTCCGATCGGTGTCGTCGCCGGCCCCCTCGCCGTCGGCCTGTTCGTCGAGTCGGCGGCGCTGCTCTCGACGGAACTGAACTCGGTCGGCGACGCCGACCACGACACTCCGGAGTCGACAGCCAACCACGCCGATTCGGAGTCGACTGCTAACCGCGACCACGCGGCGTCGACCACCGACCACGACGACGCAGAGACCTCCTCCGATGTGGATCAACAGGAATCAGACGACGAATAGGAGTCGAATCACCGCCGCTCGCGACTACTCGTAGTCGCTTCCGATGACTTCCCGGATGCGTTCGGCGGTCACCTCGCCGATCCCGCTAACCTCGGTGAGGTCGTCCTTGCGGGCCGTCATCACCGCCTCGACCGTTCCGAACTCTTTCAACAGCGACTGCGCGGTCACAGGGCCGATGTCCGCGATCGAGGAGACGACGTACTCCTGCTGCTCGGCCAGCGTCTTCGCGCTCTTCTCGCCGTGGACGCTCACCGTTCGCTCGCGCTCGGTCTGCTCGCGCTCGGCGATCGTGAGCAGCAGTTCGGCGGTGTCGTCCTCGTCGCGCGTCTGGAGCACGCTCACGTCGAAGTCGACCGCCAGCGAGGCGAGCGCACCCCGGATCGCGCCCGGATGGACGTTCCGCTCTTCGTAGAGACCTTCGCCTTCGATGATCAACACCGGGCGGGCGTACGCGCGGGCGAGGTCGCCGATCTGCTCGAACAGCGAGCGGTCGCCGCCCAAGAGCGTGTCGAGAAAGTCCGCGACGGACTTGCGCTCGACGGCGACCCGGTCCGAGAGCACGTAGTCGCCGACGGCCAGCGTCTCCAGTCGCGTGCGGACGCCATCGCGCTTCGAGAGGTCCTTCGCGATCGCGGCGTCGAGTTCCCGCTGGTCGACGACGATTTCGGTCTCCTCGTCGTCGCCGTCGGCAGTCGCGACGACGCCCGAATCGGCCGCCGCGTCACCGTCTTCGGCGTCGCCGTCCGCCCTGCTGCTCTCCTCGTCGACGTCGTCGTCCGCCTCGCTGCTCTCGTCTCCGGACTCGTCATCCTGCGCCCGTTCGATCTCTTCGTCCGTCGGCCCGAAGTCGGTGAGACCGGCCTGTCCGTTCGACTGCACGACCGACCCGGTGCCCGCTCCAGTGTCGCCCGTCGACTGCCCACCGCTTCCCGTGTCGTCTGCCTGGCCGTCGTCCGCCTGAGCGTCGTTGGAGCGCCCCGTGTCGGTCTCCTCACCTGTGCTCCCACCATCCCCCTCGCTGTCGTAGGCTTCGAGGTCTTGTTGCGGAGCGGTGAGCTCGGACTCGATGTCGCCGGCGAAGCCCTTCAGTTCGCGGAGCTCCGATTCCATCTCCTTCTCGCGGCGCCGCGAGATCCAGAAGTAGGCCTCGTCGCGCGTGTCCTCGGCGAGGAGCACGACGACGCGGCCCTCGGCCTGCCGTCCGGTCCGTCCCTTTCGCTGGATGGACCGGATCGCCGTCGGCACCGGCTCGAAGAAGAGCACCAGATCCACCTCGGGGACGTCCAGTCCTTCCTCGGCGACGGAGGTCGAAACGAGGACCTCGAACTCCCCGTTCCGGAACGCGTCGAGCGTCTCCTGTTGCTCTTTCTGGGTCATTCCCTCGGAACTCTCCTTGTCGCCCTGGCCGACGAACCGGCGCACGTCGAACGACGCCGAGAGGAACTCCGTCAGCGCTTCGGCGGTGTCGCGCGACTCGGTGAAGACGATGACGCGCTCGCCCTCCTCGATGCCGAGCGTCTGCGCCAGCAGGATCCGTGCCCGCGAGAACTTCGGGTGCGTGCCGTCGAACGACTCCGCGAGCCGCATCGCCTCGCGCACTTTGGGCTCGGCGACGAGCCGCTGGCTCGCCTTCGACGCCCCTGAAGAGCGCGCGGCGTTGCGCTGGCGTTCGAAGTATCTGCGAACGGATTCGACCGACTGGGTCTCGACGAGTTCGACCGCCCGCCGGAGCTTCATCACCTCCGCGTGCGTCGACATCCCCTTGTAGCCCTCCGATTTGTCGGCGTTCATCAACTCCTGCAGTTTCCCGCGCATCCGGTTCAGTTGCTTCTGGGAGACGTCGGGCTGGGTGGTGTTCGTCACGCCCAGCGACTTCAGTTTCTGAAGCCGGTCTTTGATCACCTCGTTCAGCGCGTCCCGAATCTGCAGAATCTCGTCGGGGAGTTCGATTCGCTCCCACTCGACGGACGTGTCGTGGGTGTACTCGTCGACGTCGGCGTCGTCTTCGGTCATCACCTCGACCTCGCTGAGCCCGAGATTCTGACACACCTCCAGGATCGCCTCCTTGTCGCCGCCCGGGGAGGCGCTCATCCCCGTCACGAGCGGGTTCTCTGCGTCCTCGTGGTACCGCTCGGCGATGTAGACGTACGCGTAGTCGCCGCTCGCGCGGTGACACTCGTCGAACGTGAGGTGGGTGACGGTCGACAAGGAGATGCGACTCCCGACCAAGTCGTTCTCGACGACCTGCGGGGTCGCGACGACGATCCGCGCGTCCTCCCAGCGCTCGGCTCTGTCTTCCGGTCGGATCTCTCCGGTGAAGACGACGATCTCCTCGTCGGGAATCTCTAGCGCCTCGCGATAAAACTCCGCGTGCTGCTGGACCAGCGGCTTCGTCGGCGCGAGAAACAGCGCCTTACCGCCGATGTCGTCGAGCCGATCGGCCGTCACGAGCAGGCTCACGGTCGTCTTTCCTAACCCGGTCGGAAGACAGACGAGCGTGTGCGACTCGCGTGCGGCGCTCGCGAGGCGCATCTGATAGAGCCGCCGCTCGATGAAGTCAGGACTCAGGAGGGGATGGTCCACGTACGCGGGGTCGTCGGTGGCCGCCATCACGCTCGATTGGGCGTCGTCGCTGTTAAGGGTTCGCCGACGACGGTGAAAGTGAAACGAGGCGCGTACGGTCCCCTGACGGGGACGCAGGCGAAACGGGAACTGCGTCCGACCGCGAGCGTTCCTGACTGCCAAGCGTGACTCCGTGATCGTCGTCGACAGCCCGGGTTCCGATCTCCCTCACGCAGTCGCGCCGACAGTTTTATCGGTTCCGTTCGGGATCCGCGCCGAACTCCGACCCGAGCGCATCCAGTGCCTCCACGCCGTAGGCCTCCGAGCCTGCGCTCGCGTCTTCGAGGTCCTCGACGGAGTCCGGCAGCGACGCGCCGATCAGCTCTGCCCACTCCGAGAGGTTCTGACCGTGACTTCGGTGGCTCATACTTTTGCCTCGGTCGTAAAACTCTCTACCGACGTATATAATGATTGTGCTGGCTCTCTGCGGATGACAGCCGTCCCGAAAATATCCGTCTCTGCGACGGCGACACGGCCGTCGACGGGACCTGCCGAATTGACGAGCGCGGCGTTAGACGACCTGTTCGCCGTCGTCGTCGTACAGTTTGATCGCGTCTACGGGACACGCCCGCGCGGCGAACTCCGCGTCGAGTTCGGCGCCGTCGGGAACCTCTAGCTCGAAAATGTCCTCTTCGACCTCGGTCGCTCCGTCGAGGTCGGCCTTCCCCGCGTCGAGATTCTTCTCGAAGGCGTCCCACTCGTCGACACACTGGAACATCCCGATGCAGGTCTCACGATCGTAGCGGATCTTCATACCCGCCGTTCGGTGACCGGCAACATATCGTTGGCGACGTTGGTGCGGTCGCGACGGGACCCTACGATGACTACCCGCCACGCACGCCGCGTCTCCGACGGTTTAAACGGGAGGACGGCGTAGCCTGGCCCAATGCAACCGGAGGAGGTGCCCGAACTGCCCGAGGAGGTCGCGGCCCACGTGCGCGAGGAGGGAATCGAGGAACTCTACCCTCCGCAGCGCGCGGCCGTCGAGGCGGGCGTCACCCGCGGCGACAGCCTCGTCGCCTCGGTCCCGACCGCCTCGGGGAAGACGCTCGTCGCCGAACTCGCGATGCTGTCCAGCGTCGCGCGCGGCGTCTCCGGGTCACGCTCGGATGGCTCGGAAGCACCGCCCAGCGGTTCGTCCGGCGGCAAGGCGCTGTATATCGTTCCGCTCCGAGCGCTCGCCTCCGAAAAGAAGGCCGAGTTCGAGCGCTGGGAGGAGTACGGGTTCGACGTCGGCGTCTCGACGGGCAACTACGAGTCCGACGGCGAGTGGCTCGCGTCCCAGGATATCGTCGTCGCGACCTCCGAGAAGGTCGACTCGCTCGTCCGAAACGGCGCGGCGTGGATCGACGACTTGACCTGTGTCGTCGCGGACGAGGTCCACCTCGTCGACGACGCGCACCGCGGCCCGACGCTGGAAGTCACGCTCGGGAAGTTGCGGACGCTCAACCCCGGACTGCAGGTCGTCGCGCTCTCGGCGACGGTCGGGAACGCGGACGTCGTCGCCGAGTGGCTCGACGCCGAACTCGTCGAGTCCACCTGGCGACCCATCGACCTGCGGATGGGCGTCCACTACGGAAACGCGGTCACGTTCGACGACGGCAGCCAGCGCGAGGTCCCGGTCGAATCCGGCGGCCGCCCGACAGCAGCGCTCGTCGCAGACGCGCTCGCCGGCGACGACGACGGCGATCAGGGCTCCTCGCTCGTGTTCGTGAACTCCCGGCGCAACGCCGAGGCGTCCGCAAAGCGCCTCCGGGACGTCACCGCCGACCACCTTGCTGACGACGAGCGCAGCCGACTCGCCGAACTGGCTGCCGAGATCAGAGACGTCTCGGACGCCGAGACGAGCGACACGCTGGCCGACTGCGTCGCGAAGGGCGCGGCGTTCCACCACGCCGGCCTCGCGCCCGAGCACCGCTCGCTCGTCGAGGAGGCGTTCCGCGACCGACTCGTCAAGTGCGTGTCGGCGACGCCGACGCTCGCCGCGGGCGTCAACACGCCGAGCCGCCGGGTGATCGTCCGCGACTGGCGGCGCTACGACGGCGAGTACGGCGGGATGAAGCCGCTCGACGTGCTCGAAGTCCACCAGATGATGGGCCGCGCCGGCCGGCCCGGTCTCGATCCCTACGGCGAGGCCGTACTACTCGCGAAGAACTCCGAGACGCGCGATGAACTGTTCGAGCGGTACATCTGGGCCGACCCCGAGCCCGTTCGCTCGAAACTGGCCGCCGAACCGGCGCTCCGGACGCACGTCCTCGCCACTGTCGCCTCCGGGTTCGCGCACACGCGAGAGGAACTCCTCGACTTTCTGGATCGGACGCTGTACGCGACCCAGGCGGACGACTCCGGCCGCTTGGAGACCGTCACCGACGACGTGCTCGCGTACCTCGAACGCAACGACTTCATCGAGCGCGAGGAGGGATCGCTCACGGCTACGAGCGTCGGACACACCGTCTCCAGACTCTACCTCGATCCGATGACCGCCGCCGAGATCATCGACGGCCTGGAGTGGGGCGAAAAGCACCGTGAGGAGATGGTTCGCGCGCTCGCCGGCGACGCCGCGGACGCGACTCCTGCCCGCGACGCCGCCGACGGGACGCAGACGGGCTCCGACCCCGAGTCCGCCGGCTTCCAGCGGGCCAGCGAGTTGCAGTCGGGATCGTCGTCAGACGACTCCGACGGCACGACGGATGCGTCCACGGCCGACGCCGACGAGGCCGAGACGGGCGCCGACGGGGACGCTACGGCGTCGTCGGAGCAACCCACCTATCCGACCGCGCTCGGGCTCTTTCACCTCGTCTCGCGAACGCCGGATATGTATCAACTCTACCTCAAGTCCGGCGACCGCGAGACGTTCACCGAGGTCTGTTACGAACGCGAACCGGAACTGCTCGGCCGCACCCCCTCGGAGTACGAGGACGTCCGCTTCGAGGAGTGGCTCTCGGCGCTGAAGACGGCGACGCTGCTGGAAGACTGGGCGAACGAAGTCGACGAGGACCGGATCACGGAGCGCTACGGCGTCGGCCCGGGTGACATCCGCGGGAAGGTCGAAACTGCCGAGTGGCTGCTCGGCGCGGCCGAACAGCTCGCGGGCGAACTCGAACTTCCCGTCGTGCCCGTCCGCGAGGCGAAAAAGCGCGTCGAGTACGGCGTCCGCGACGAACTGCTGGATCTCGCCGGCATCCGCAACGTCGGCCGCAAACGCGCGCGACGCCTCTACGAGGCCGGTATCGAGACCCGCGCGGACCTCCGCGAAGCCGACAAATCCACCGTGCTCCGCGCGCTGCGCGGGCGACGCAAGACCGCCGAGCGGATCTTAGAGAACGTCGGTCGCAAGGACCCCTCAATGGAGGACGTCGCGAGCGGAGACTCGGGAAGCGAGTCGACTGGGGAACCACCGGATCGCACGGGGTCCGCGCCTACGAACCGACCACAAAGCGAAAGCGGCGACGGCGACCCCGAAGAGCAGGCCAGCCTGGGTGATTTCGGATGAAGATCCTCGAAGGAACGGCCGAGGTGGACGACGTCGACGCGTTCGTCGCCGAGATCGGTGAGATTTCTGCGGAGACGGGCGCGACGATCCAGGCGTTCGACGCGCGGTACGTCGTGAGCGAGCGGCACCTCGAACGCGCCGTCGAGTTGGCCGACCGTGCCATCGAGCGCGGCGAGAACGTCGCTCGCGACCGCGCCGTCGAGATTCTCCTGTACGCGGCCGGTCGCCGCCAGATCACCGAGGCGCTCGAACTCGGCGTCTCACCGGGCGAAAACCGCGTCGTCGTCCTCGTCGACGGCGGCGACGAAACCGACGCGGCAGCGACTGTTCGCTCTCGCGTCCTCGACGCGGAAACGCCGACGCTCGGCGACTACGACTCCGGACGCGTGTGCGAGTATTTCGACGTCAGCGACGCCGAACTCGACGTGGTCGACGGCGACCTCGAACTCCTGGTGCTCGAACGCGTCGCGCTGCTGGTCGTCGAGAAGTAAGTCGGGCTCTCGCAGGCGCGGCGACCCACGATCGACGTGAACCGTTCGCAACCCCTCCATTTCGGGTGGAAAAGTTTTCCGTAGCCTTCAGAACTGTTCGGCATTCGTTCCCGCGAGACGATCGAGGTTCCCGACGACTACGATTCGTCGTCGCAGAGCCCTATCGCAGTGAGCAATAGCGGATTTGGAGGCTGAATCGGGACGTTTCCCAGACCCGCCGCTCGGGATCGTAACGCCGTGAGAAGTTCGAGTAGTCCCACCAGGATTCGAACCTGGGTCGAAGCCCCCAGAAGGCTTCAGGATTGGCCACTACCCCATGGGACTGCATCGACGCCGACGCCGACCGTCGACTGTGTGCCCGTTTGTTGCCCGTGGCTCCATATGAGTGTTGCGAAGTCAGTCCTCAGATCCGGCGGCGTCCCAGCCGCCGCTCATCGCCTGACGGGTCAACGCCGGCGCGCCGCGCAGAGCGACGACAACCGTCGCGAGCACGAACGCACTGATCCCGGCGAGACCGACGGGACTCGCCACCAGTTCGCTCCGGATCGGATCCGACGCCGTCGTGTAGGCGAGCAGGGCGCCGGCCGAGGCGTTGAACACGCCGTGGAAGAACGCGGCGGCGAGAACCGAACGGGCCCGGACGACGAGGTAGGTGTAGAGCGGCGAGAACGCCACCGTCGCGGCGGTCATCGCGACGACGCCGACGAGCGGAAACGACGGGTAGTTGTAGCCGTCGAGGATGACCGGAGCGTGCCAGACGCCCCAGCATACGCCGATCACGCCGCTCGTGCGCCAGAATCCCAGCGGGGCGAGTTCCCACAGCAGGTAGCCTCGCCAGCCCAGTTCTTCGCCGAGCGCGAAGACGGCGTTGACTGTCACACCCAGTCCGAGTGTCAGGGCTGCGAGCGCGAGCAGTCCCAGCGGTCCGGCGGGGAGTGCGATTCCGGGTACCGGGTTCGCGTTCGGATTGAATCCGATCCCGGGGACGGCGAGCGCGAGCGCGAGAGCCACGCCCACGAGGGCGAGGACCGAGAGGGCAGCGAGCACGTGCCAGCGGAGTCGACCCACGCGGACGCCGACTTCCCGGACTGAGACGCCGGTCGTGAACAGCGTCGCCGCGGCGGCGACAGCGGGAGTGAACATATACAGCGGTGCGAGCGCGACGAGCCGGACGTTCGCGACCTGCGCTGCGACGACGATGGCGATCGCGAGGCCGACGAGCACGCCGAAAAATCTGGCGAGCCGCGCGGTGTCGATTTCCGCCGTGTCGGGCTCGCGTTCGGCTTCTGGAACACTGGTCGACTCTGGAGCCGTGTCTGGAGTGGAGGGCATTACCTTAAATTATAGGTAGCTTACACGAATAGATTTGTGTGTTAGGGTGTGTATCCCGTCGCTCGCTGTCGCCTTTTATATACTTTCATTTACATTAGTTGCTGATGATATGTACTGTGAACAGAGAGAATTGACGAATAAGCAGGGTCCGCGGTTGTCGTAGATTTATAGCTACACCCTCCAACTGTGACTATATAATACAGTTTTCATTACATTTTTAATTCAAGGTTTTATTGAACCAACTGGTAATGTCAGATGAAACACCTGGAGAGGATGAACAGTACTGTCGGGAGTGCGGCGAGATTATCCTAACGAAGGCCGAAATCTGTCCGGAATGCGGTGTTCGACAGGCACAGACGCAGACACAGAGCCAACAGCGTCAACAGCAAGTACCACATAATCAAGCAGCCCAACCCACGGCGAACCCGGGGAACGCTGCTGCCACTCAGAGCTACGGCATACTCTTCGC
>NZ_JAVDDW010000016.1:0-34299 GCF_030848585.1 Halobellus sp. H-GB7
AACCAGTAAATACGACACAGATGCCGAACTCCGGGATTGGAGACACGACTCTGTGATAATGTTGAACACGGGTGAACTTTGAGCCGTTAATGTCGGTGATGTGATAACAAGGCGCCAGGAATTCCGGGTTCACCAGCCACAGGCCTATCCGACTAGAGAGCCTACAATCGAAGATGGCAGATGACAAGAACAGCCGAGAGAAGCAAGCGCGGGACACCGATAGACGTCAGCGAGAGCGCGACGTTGCTGCAGAACTAGAGCGGGGGGACGAACCGGAGCCACCGGTAGAGGCAGAAGAGTTCGGCGATCTTGAGTCGGAACTCGAATCAGTTGAATTCCCGGCAACGGGGGCCCAGCTCATCGCTGCCGCCGGCGACCTCAAGGTTGAATCGGCCGACGGGAGCTACACGATCGAAGAACTCTTGCCGGCGACGGACGAGGAGACGTTCGATTCGCCCGTTGCCGTCAGTGTTGCAGTCCAGCGGCCGACCGTCGCCGCGGCTATGAAACGGGTTGTAGAAGCCAGCGAGACGCTCCCGAACGCGGATCTTCGTTGGTCACAGCGCAAAGCCTACGAAATGACGTTCAAGGAGCTCAAAGCCATTGACGCCGATGACGACGATGAAGGGATCCAGGCCATTAGCGATTGGATTATCGAACGCATTCGAGACAAAGAAAAACTTCCGGGATCCCGTGCTGTACGGCGACAAGCGGCCAAGTTCTGCCGGGAAAAGGGGTACCAAGTCCGCAACGATGAGTGGCTCGGGATATAGAGACAAACAATATGGAAGTGGCCTGAAATCCGATAACCAGGAGTGAGCAATACGCGCGCTTTATTCAGCGTGGACATCCAAACCTGACAGACATACAGCACCCCCGGCAGACATCATTCCAGGCCCGTCATCATCGATTTTCCCGGAAATACGCCGATAATGGGGCTCTCTGTGGACTACTCTGTCCAGACGATAGACGCAGTTGAAACTAGTTGAATCATTCACAATTAATTCTAGTAGCATATAAGAATGTACGCCCGGAACACTACCGGGCGAGTTTCTACTAGTAGGCTCGACGAAAATGAACCGAGTAGCAACGACTTCGGCATAGCAGTACATTCATTACTCCAGTACGCTAAGTACACTATATGCCAGTTCGCATTGAAGAGTTCGAAACAGGGGACCTGCCAGATGGTCCAAGCGTTCCCGAACAGGTACTCGCCTACCTATATGCGAATCGAGACAAGGCGTTCACCCGTTCGGAGATTGCGACCGGAGTCGAGGAAGCTCCGAACACGGTTGGAACCGCGCTCTCCCGGTTAAAGCAGCGTGACCTCGTCCGACACAAAGGGGAATACTGGGCGATAACAGAGGATCTGGATCGAGTACAGGATGCGTACAATCTCCACACCGTAACGGAACAACTCGACGACGAGGACGGTGGTATCGACCCGGACGAATGGGACGCGGTCGCTCCGGACGAACCACACCTGAGTGAACGGGATCAATAAATGCAACCGGAGCGAGGAGATGTCGTTCGAAGTTCTGACCCGTTCAAACTGGGCGAGGAGCGCCAGCGTCCGTGGTTGATCGTCAACAACAGTTCGCACCCGTTCGGCGACGAGCAGTTCCTCGCGGTCGCTATCTCTACCAAGGAGTACAGCGACTCGATTGCGATGGACTCCGACGTATGGGAAGTCGGTGGTGTTCCGCGCGAGTCGTTCGTCTCCCCGTGGGCAGTCCACTCGCCACGGATCGAAGATCTGGTAGCGTGGCAGGGCCGTGTTACCGAGGAGTTCATCGATGCTGTCATCGATGAAATAGAGACGTATCTCCGGTAGATTCGAAATGTACGCCCGGAACACTAACGGCCGGCCTCATCCCGGGGCTGCGTGCCGCGTCGGCCGGGAAACCCTCGTGTCAGGCGGCCCGTCTTTGGGGCACGGACGTCCCATATGTCGCACACCCGGGTTCGCCGCCTCGTCATCGCTCCCGTGATGGGAGTACTCGGGCGGGGACTAAGGGTGCGCACCCGTATTACGAAGTCGACGCTCAAGGCCGTTCCGACTCAGCGCGCTACAGCGTGTATTCGGATTCGGTGAGTTGGACGTACTTGCCGTTGCGGAACGAGAACTTCGTGCGCTTGTAGGTCGTCACCAGTCGCGCCGCGCTGAAGCCCGCGCTGATGTTGCTCGTGTCGAATAGTCCGTAGCCCTCGCTGTTGTCGAGGAGTTTCCGGGCCGTCGAGAACGCCCAGTCCCAGTCGTCTGGGTCGTAATCGCGGACGACGTCAGCCATCGCGACGTTGCGGAGGATCTCGTCGCCGATGGCGTCCTTCCAGCGGTCGTTGTACGGCGAGAGATCTCCGGCGGCGGCGAGTTCGCCCGCGATCGCGCCGGTCCGGACGGCCGTGTGATCGCCGCCCTCGTGGAACGCCGAGGTCGACCCCATCGCGCCGCCGACGACGGCGATGCCCGCGTCGGTCGGCGAGTCGATCGGCCGCGTCGAGGAGATGGCGTACGTCTCGGTCCCACCGGACTTCCCGCGGTCCTCGACGAGGGGGAAATCCTCCGCTATGTCGTACTCGTCGCCGTACTCTTGTTCGAGGAGCCGGCGGATGTACTCGCGGCCCTGCGGGATCCGGTCGTCCTCGGGCTCTAAGAGCGGGTAGTCTTCGGGATTCGCCAGGTCGTCGAGTTCCATCCCGATCGGCATCGTCAGGCCGATCCGCGCGACGTTGTCGTCGTTCGGGAAAATCCACGGGTAGGCGGTGTGGCCCGGCATATACCCCCACCAGAACTTGATCGCGCCCGCGACCTCCTCGAAGACGTCCGCGGGGAGGCGACGGTGTTCCTGGTAGGCGATGTGGTTAGTCTCCCGCGTCGAGAGGCGCTCGGTGACGTCGAACGGGAGATACTCGTCGAGCACGCCGGTCGTGACCTGTCGCTGCGGGCCGTCGGCGAGGATCAGAAAGTCGGCGCCGATGGCGTCGCCGCTCGCGAGTTCGACGCGGTGCCGCGGTCCGTCGCCGGTGTGATCGCTCTTGACGCCCCGAACTGAGACGCCGACCCGATAAGACGCTCCGGCGTCTTCCGCGCGGCCGCGGAGGAAGTCGTCGAAGCGCGCCCGCTGCATACAGAATCCGAAGTTGTCGTACGACGATTCGATCCCGGTCGACCGCAGCGTGATCGACTCGTTGGGCCCGATGAACTCCGCTCGATCCAACTCGCCGAGGACGACGTCGTCGGGCATCTCGTCGGGGTGGATGCCCATTATGTCGACCCAGTAGTCGAGGATGCCCGCGGCGTCCGTCGAGTCCGGTCCCAGTCGGTCCGGCCGATCCGCGCGCGGAACCCCCTTTTCGAGGACTACCGCGGACGCGCCGGCCGACGCGGCGGCGTGTCCGGCGGCCGACCCCGCAGGTCCCCCGCCGACGACTGCTACGTCGAATCGCTCCATATGGCTACAGCGACCCCGGTCCGGTATTATACTGTCGCTGTCGGGGGCGCAGAACAGATCCTGTCGAAGCGCGGGAGGTGGTCAGCGCCCGGTCGCGATCTGAAGCGAGTAGGCGATACATACCAGTCCGACGACCTGAGTCGTCCGGACGAGCAGGCGGATCACGTTCTGAAAGCGGATCGGGAGGACGCGGAACGCGATCAGCCCTTGGCCGGCGACAGCGAGCGTGTACGTCAGCCCGAAGAGGAGAATCATTCCGACAGAGAGCCACCGCATCGAGCGCTCGTCGTTCCGGCGGAGGCCGCGATACGCCTGATACCCGATATAGAGACCGAGGAGCGCCGAGAGTGTCGCTGCAGCGCCCGCCAGCAGGCCGATCGGGGAGCCGAGTCCGGCGACCGACATCAGAGCTTCCCCCACAGCCGCGTCAGTTGGTCGGCGACGTCGTCGCTCTCGCGTTCGATCTCCCACGACAACTCGCCGTCGCGGATCGTGACCTCGAAGCGGTCGAGTCGGGAGGCATAGACCGTCTCGTGGTGGCCGTCCGACCGCGGTCGGGTCCGCTCGCCGACGAGGTCGGCCTCCGTCAGGCGGTCGAGCCGACGGTAGATCGACGACGTCGAAAGTTCACAGCGCGCTGCGAGTTCGGTGGCCGAACGTGGCGTCTCGCTCGTCGCGACGAGGATCGACCGCACGTGCTCGTCGTCGAGCAGCGCGACGACGGTTGCGAGGTCCACGTCGGCCATCTCACCCTCACCTATCATCCGACTCCGGCATAGATTCTGGGTCTCATACTGGATCGTCTCTACGGTTGGTAGTCGGTCGGCTGTGGAACGCGACGAACCGGCGCTCGGCGTCACGACAGCGACGCTAGCCATCGGTCCCACCCCGAACGTCGCGGCCGAAGAGCACGTGGAATCCGACGCCGCCGGTCGAATAGACGAGGCTCACACCGGTCGCCTCCGGATCGTCGCTCAGATCGACGGTCGTCTCTGCACCGGCCGCGACCTCCCGAGTGCCGGTCCAGAGGTCGCGCTTTTCGATCTTCCCGGGCACAGACGGGCGGTCGAGGTCGTAATAGAGCCTGTCGGCGGGGACCGATTCGCCGGCCTCGTGTCGGAACGTCACCGCGTCGGCGTCCGGATCGTAGGTCGCCCCCCACGTCACCTGCGGGAGGTCGTACTCGGGGGCGAGTTCGCGGTCGGAGCGAAGCGGGACCTGCGTCTCGACGGTCGCGACGCGCCCCTCGACCCGGACGTCGAACTCGTCGGCGCCGTCGACGAACCGGTAGTCGTCCTCGCGCAGTGCTGCTTCGAGCGCCGCGCTCGTCGGCGCCCGGCCGTCGGCGTAGTGATAGTGGACGACCTGATAGGCGGTGTCGTCGTCGAACCGAATCGCGTCGGCGAGCATCACCGGGCGGTCTGTCGGGTCGCGAACGCCCGTGTTGACGCCCAGATAGGGGTTGTCGCCCGCGGCCGCCGTGAGCCGATCGAAGGCGGCGTCGGCTTCGTGATACCGCTGTCGCTCGCCCGCTCCGGCATCGACGAGCGCTTCCAGGTTCGGGGCGTCGTGCTGGTACGCGCTCGTCCACACGATGGCGTCGTCGCCGATCGCGACCCGGCGGGGGACGTCAGACCGGACGAACGTCGCGTATCCGCGGTAGTCGCCGTCGCGTTCGTAGCCGGTGCCGGTGACGGTTCGTGTGACCTCGGCGCGGTCGAACGACGCCTCGACGACGACACCGAAGTTCGACCCGATGAATCGGTCGTAGTTCTCGAAGCCGATGCCGAAGGCGTCCAGTGCGGCTCTGGCGTGGGCCTGCCGTCCGACGAACTTTTCGGGAGCCTCCGGACGAAGCGCGGTCGAACCCAGCGCGGTGAAGTGGTACGGATCGGCCGAGGAGTCGACGCTCGACGGCGCCGGCAACCACTTTCGGTATCCGGGGTCGCCTGCTGGCGGGACGCCGACGCGGCCGTAGCGCTGGTCGCCGCCGAGCGGCGGGAGACTGGACAGACAGCCAGCCGTCAGTGTCGAGAGGGACATCGCGAGTGCCGCGCCGCCGCCGGAGAGCAACTGCCGTCGCGTTCGATCGGTGGAGGGCCGAGAGTCGGGGGACATACTGCAGTCCGTCCGACGGTCGGCTCATCCGTATAAACCCGACATCGACCGCGGAGGGGCGCAGGCCGTCGATGGATTTTTGTACAACTTCGCACTCCCCAGGGAATCGAACTTCCCGGTGGGACACCGGCCGCACCGAAACGAGGCGGAGTCTCGATTCTCCCTCTGCGGCTAGCCGTCATGCTTTTCTAACCACCGCGCTCACGGTGAAATAGTATGGATTCCGATTCGTATCGCGAGCGGCTCTACGACGTGTTCGCCGATCCGAATCGGGAGACTGAAGAGAAGATCACGCGCGCGCTCGAAATCGGATCCGATTACCTCGGCCTTCCTATCGGATTTCTTACTAGAATCGAAGATGGAATGCAGGAGATCGTCCAGGCGACGGGCGACCACCAACTCATCCAGCCGGGCGAACAGTGCCCACTCCGGGACGCCTACTGTAAGCGAACGATCGAACTCGAGAGCCCGTTCGCGACGCACGACGCGGCCGCGTCCTCTATCGACGAGCAAGCGATCCAGACGTTCGGGTTGGGCACGTACATCGGCGCCAAAGTCGTCGTGAACGACGAGATCTACGGTACGGTCTGCTTTGCCGCCGACGACGAGCGCGAGGAACCGTTCTCGGAAGCCGAGGAGGTCTTTCAGGAGCTGCTGGCGAAACTCGTCAGTAGCGAACTGGAACGGGACGCCTACGAGCGCGAAATCGAGAAGCAAAACGAACGGTTGCGACGCGAGAAACGCCGGTTCGAGGGGATCGCCGAAACGAGCTTCGACATCCTGTTTCGGCTCGACCTCGACGCCAGATTCACCTACGTGTCCGCGGCCGTCGAGCGGATCTTGGGCTACGACCCCGACGAGTTGGTCGGCGAACCCTTCGTCGATTTTATGACGGAATCGTCGGCCGAGGAGGCGATGGCGGGCTACGTAGACGTCCTCGACGAACAGGGGGTCGCGCGGATGGAACTGGACTTCCTCGATCAGTCGGGTACTGTCGTCGTCATCGAGGTCAACGCGACGCCGGTGACGGGCGGAGGCGAGGTCGTCGGGATCCAGGGCGTCGGTCGGGACGTCACGGATCGGAAAGAGCGCGAGCAGGAACTACGCGTCAAAAACCGAGCGATGGAGGAGGCGCAGGTCGGTATCTCGATCGCGGACGTGCGCAAGCCGGACAACCCGCTCGTCTACGTGAACCGCGGGTTCGAGCGCGTGACGGGATATTCGGCCGCTGAGGCGACCGGCCAAAGCTGTCGGTTTCTCCAGGGGGAGGCGACGGACCCGGACGCGGTGAGTCGCCTCCGGTCGGCGATCGACGCGGGCGACCCAGTGACGGTGGAGCTCATCAACTACCGGAAGGACGGGACCCCCTTCTGGAATCAGGTCCGCCTCGCGCCCGTCGAAGACGACGGGGGGACGCTCTCGCACTATCTCGGGTTCCAGAACGACGTCACAGAGCGTAAGCGAACCGAGGAACTGATCCAACTCCTCAATCGGGTGCTCCGGCACAATCTGCGCAACGACCTGAACGCGATCCTGGGATGGAACGGCGAGCGACAGCGTTCGATGGAGACCGGGACCGACGCCGAAGACCGAATCCAGCACATCGCACAGGAACTGGTCGAGTTGTCCGATCGCGCCCGCGAACTGGAACAGTACGCACGCGGCGACCGTGACCCCCAGCGGCTCGCCCCCGACGCGCTCGTCGCGGCGGTCCTCGAAAGTCACCGAGACGCCTTCGCTGGGGCGACGATCGAACGAACGATCCGAACGAGTACAGACATCTGTGCCGGCCCGGAGCTACGGCGGGCCGTCTCGGAACTCGTCGAGAACGCCATCAAGCACGACCCGTCGCCCACTCCGCGGGTGGCGATCGACGTCGTCGACGACGGCGACTGGATCGAACTCACGGTCAGGGACGACGGTCCCGGAATCGACGAGATGGAAGCGGGGGTCATCGCCTCCGGTAACGAAACCGCACTGCAACACGGCTCGGGCTTGGGACTGTGGCTGGTCAACTGGATCGTGACGCGCTACGGCGGGTCGTTCCGGATCGGCGCCGACGACGACGGTGGCACGACGGCGACGATCCGACTGCCCGGTATCGACGCGGACGAATCGGTGGCGTCGGTCGCCCGCCGGCCGACCGTGCTCTTCCGGTAGACGGGGCGGTCACGGCAGCGAACAGCAGACCGACCCGGGGGAGCTACGAGAGTGGCGTCGGGGGCGGTTTTGATACTGTCCCGACACGTCTGTGTACGTATGGCCCCCGACGCCGACCGCCCGGTCGAAGCGGACAGTGGCCCGTCCGTGCCGGCGTACGGCCCTATCGACGCCGTCCTCGGATACGCGCTGTTCTACGTCGTCGTCGACCGCGTCACTCCGAGCGTCACTGCAGTCCTCGCGGACATCTTATCCGTCGCACCGTCGACTATCGGATTCGGGCTCGCAGCCGCGCTCTGGTTCGTGCTGGTGGTTACGGTGCTCGATCAGTCGCGGCGACAGTTGGCGGCGCTCGGCGTCGGGACGGCGGACGCAGTCCGTCACGAGGCAACACAGCGCGGCACGCTCTCGGAACCGCAAACGGAGTTCTATCTCGCAGCGCTGCTCGTCGGCGGGGTCGTCGCCGCCTGGACCTTCGATACCGCGATGACAACTATTCCCTCCCTCGTCCGGGTCGTTTCGACGGCCGATCCCGGTGGCTTCGTGATTCGGGCGTTCCTGGAGACGGTCGTCTTCTTCGTCGCGTTCGGAACCGCGACCCGGGCACTCGATCGATTGCTCGTGGGCGCGATCCGACAGTGGCTCGCGGCGTGACCCCGCCCGCTGTGTGACCGCGTGATCGTCCCCTACTCGGCGTCGGCAACGCGAACGTCGGGATCGTGGCTCTGGCCGAGGTGTTTGCGCAGGAACGCGGCCCCGTGATCGACCTTCGAGTCGGCGTCGACGTCGAGTTCGTTCTCGTAGACGACCCACTCGACGCCCGTGTCGCGAGCGGCGGCGAAGATCCGTTCCATATCGAGGACGCCCTCCCCGTGCGGCGCGTCTTCGAAGGCTCCGAAGCGTCCGGTGGGTGCAACGTCTCGCAGGTGCAGTAGTTCGAGTCGATCACCGAACATCGGAAACGCGGAGACGGGATCGAACCCGGCGGCACGGATCTCGCCGACCTCGACTTCGAAGAAGAGGTCCGCAGTCTCCGTCTGCGTGATCAGATTCCAGAGGCCGGTGTTGGTGGCTTTCGGCTGGCGACCCGCGCGGAGTGCACGGCTGGCCGCCATCGTCGCGGCGTTCTCGACGCCGGGAGGCAACGGTGCTGCGTCCGTGATCGTCTCCACGACGTCCGGCAGCAGCGGCCAGAGGTAGTGCCGGACGTTGTGTATGCCGAGATCGATGCCGTAGTCGTCTAACTCCACCGAGGCGTCGCGGAGTCGCTGGGCGAGCGATTGGACCGCGTTCCGCGATCTGAGGTGTCCGAACGAGATGTGCGGCACGATCAATCGGTCACAGCCGATCGTCGAGCAGCGGTCGAGGAGGTCGTTTTCGCCTGTCAGGGCCGCCTCGACGAGCGGGAGTTCGGCGTGGACGCCGACGGGGACGGTTCCGGTCTCGCTGAGGGCGGTCGCGACCGCCTCTGGCGGTTCCTCCCGAAAGCGGTGGGCGAATTCGACGCCCTCGTAGCCGGCCGCCGCGGCCCGGCGAACGATGTCCGGGAGCGAATCGTCGAGCGCTCGCACGCTGTAGAGTTGCAACGCTGGTCGGGGTGTGTCGGTCACAGTTTCTGTAGTTCACTGGCGTGGGTATTGTTATAGAACGCATATCACCTCGCTAACCGGCCGATAGTCGCGAGTTATGCCGCGTTCTACCGGCAGTAAAGTCAGGAACGAGTAATGATAGCTATCGGAACCAACTCGGTTCGGCCTCTGGGTCCCGCGATCGATCCAGACAACGAACACGCAGCAATCCGCGCTGCCGCGCGCTGCGACTATCAGGCCCCTACTATTTCGCGAACAGTATCAAGCCCGGTCAACGTCCATAGTGCCGGTTACCTCGTAGACGCCGAACAACTCTGTCTCTGTGATCTGTGCGGTTATCTCGTCGCCCTCGCTGATGTCCTCGTCTTCGACGTCCGCAACGACAGTGACCGCCTCGATTGGGTCCCGCCTCACGAACGCCCATATGAGTTCCAACAGCGAGGGATGGCCACCGCGGCGACAGACCAGGACGCCACGCGATGCAGCCAGTTCCTCTAAGGCAGGTTCGAGATCGTGCTCGGCGAGTTCGTCTGGTGGAATGACGCGCAGTACGTCGCCGTGAAACGTCTCTGACACAGCGGCAGTCTGTGGCGAAGCAGGAAGGCGGTGTCGGTCGATCTCCGAGTGCTGATGCTGTCTGCCAGACGTCCGTGACGTATTGCAGCACCCCAGAGTTGTCTCGGGAGCGCCGGACGTTGTGTTGCCAGTGGCCACGTGCCGCTCCACCGCAGGCCCGACAGGAAGCGTGAGTGATCTCAATAGTCCTGCACCTCAGCAGTATTGCGCCAGTTCCTCGTACGCACGCTCGGCGGCCCGATCGGGCTCGTGCGGGTACGTGTACAGTTCGGCGGTGACGAACCCGTCGTAGCCGACGTCGTCCAGCGCGTCGAAGATGTCCCGGAAGTCGAGGTCGCCCTCGCCGGGGATCCGGTGGTAGTGCTTGCCCCGGCGGCCGCCGACGATGTCCTCTACGTGCACGCCGGTGATGTGGCCCGCGCTCCGGTGTATGGTCTCGGTGAGGTCCTCGCCGTACACGGCCGCGTGCCCGACGTCGAGGTTGACGCCCAGCGACTCGCGGCCGACGTCGTCTATCAGGGCTAACACCTCGTCGGTGCACTCGACGAGTAGTTCCGGTTCGAACTCGATGCCGACGTCGATACCCCGCGGCTCCGCGTAGTCGAGGACCTCGTGGAGCGACGCGCGAAGTGTCTCTTGCGCCCGTTTCGGCGGGTTGCCTGCGAGCGGTCGGCCGGTCGCGAGACAGACCGCGGGTGACCCCACCGCCTCCGCGAGGTCGATGGCGCGGTGCGTGTACTCAATGCGCCACCGGCGGGCCGCTTCGTCGTCGGTGATGACGCTCGGCTCGAAGAACGCCGAGGGCGGCGCGTCGTCGTAGTAGCCCATCGCCGTGTTCGCGTTGACGTTTGCCACCGACAGGCCTGTCTCCGCGAGGGCGTCGCGCAGCGCGCGCTCGTCGTGGCCGTCGAACGTCGGGAAGTAGGCGTGGGGGTCGTCGCCAAGAATCTCGACGCCAGCGTAGCCGTGGTCGCCGATGCGCCGAACCGCCTCCGGAAGTCCGTATTCGGAATAGGCGTTCGTCGAGAAGGCCAACTCGACCATCACTGCCCCCCTCTGCGCCTGCCGGGGCGGCCGGCAGCTACGGTTCGTCGTCGGTGCGCCGTCGTCGATTCGAATCCGGCTCGGTGAATCGTGTGTCTCTGGTGCATACGTGTCATCATCCTCCTTACGAGACGGCGAACAGTTGCGACAGTCCGACTGCGGGACCGACGAACGCGATCGCGACCAGCGCCCATCCGGCGCCAGCGACGGCCGCGACCGCCGCATCGAGCGGCACGAGCGCGAGCACGCACGTCCCGATGACCGGGCCGACCGTCTCCGGTGACGGGTCACGGTAGGCCCGTGCGAGCGCTCGCCCCGTCACGAGGAGAAACGCGGCCGCGAGTACGATGCCGACGCCGGCAGCGAGTCCGTGGGTTGTGAGGCCGACAGTCGCAAGGAGGGTCACCGCGACCGTCCCGGCGACTCCGGCGGCGCCGCCAGCGACCACCACCGACCGCCGCGACGCCCCGGTCGTCTCCGTTGCGGCCACCAGCGTCACGCCCGCGACGTACGTGGCGAGCACGACCGGGATACCGAGCGCCCAAAGGGGCAGCGACGCGACCGTCGCGTCTGTAGCCGTCGTCCCGAACAGGACGTTCAGTCCGCGCGCCGCGCCCATCGCCAGGAACCCCGCCGGTCCGCCCTTCAGCACGCCGTCGTACGCGATGACCGCCGTTGCGACCGCGAGTGCCCCGATTCCGGCAGTAGCGCCGGCTGCAGCGACTGCGAGGAGCACCGCACAGAGCAGCAACGCGGCTCCGAAAACACCGGCCGTCGGGCGCGACACCCGACCGGCAGGGATCGGTCGCTCCGGACGTTCCTCCGCGTCGACGGGGGCATCGAAAAAGTCGTTGAGGGCCGTCCCAGCGGCGTAGAGCAGCACCGAAGCGGCGGCCACGCCGGCGACGGCCGGGACCGTGGCCGTCCCGCCCGCGGCGACGGCGAGTGCGGCCCCGGCTATCACGTCCGGCGGCGCAGTGAAGAGGTTCGGAACGCGAACTAACTCGGCGTACGCGGCCACAGTGCGTCGCACCCGGCGTGTGCCGCGTCGGGAGTGAGCCATCGTCCGATCAGATCCACCCGTGCTCGTCGAGATACTCGTACGCCTCGCGCGCCGTCTCAGCCGCGGTCTCCTGATACGGGTATAGCTCGACGGTAACGAATCCATCGTAGCCCGTCTCCGCGACGGCCTCGAGAAAGCCGTCGATGTCCATCGCGCCGTCGCCCAGTTGGGTGTGCTCGTGCGTGCGGTCGGCCGGAATGTCCTCTACGTGGTAGTGGGGCGTCTGATCGACGACCCGGCCGACGGCCTCGGCGGGATCCTCGCCGACGCAAAAGAGGTGCCCCGCATCGAAGTTGCAGCCGACCGCTTCCGAGTCGACACGGTCTGCGATGTCGAGATACTGGTCTGTCGTCTCGATCAGCAGGTCCGGCTCGGGTTCGATCAGCACGTCGACGTCGAGGGGTTCGGCGATCTGCACGATCGACCGCATACTCTCTCTGAACGTCTCCATCGCCCACTCGTAAGACCGGTCTGCAGGGACGGGGCCGCCCGGCTGGATCGAAATCGAGTCGGCTCCGATGGCGTCGGCCAGACGGAGCGACTCGTGCGTGTAGTCGATGCGCTGCTGGCGGTACTGGGGATCGGTCTCGACGTAGGAAGGGTGTTGAAAGCCCTCCGCAGTCATCATAAACGCGTTACAGTTGCTTATCTCGAGGCCCGTATCGTCGAGCACGTTCTCGACCGCGGCGATGTCCGCTTGGTCCGTGTCTGCGGGGTGAAGGTGCGACGCGCCGAGCAGGAGTTCCACCCCGTCGTACCCGATGTCGGCCAGAATCTCGACGGTTTCGAGCTGATCGTACGCCTGGAACGCGTTGGCTGAGAATGCAAATTGCATCGGCTCTCAGGGCTCGTAATCGAAGTTGGGCGACTGGTCGAAGAACGCGTATGGGTTCTCGAAGACGACCGTGCGGACCGCCTCGCGGTCCCAGCCGCGGTCGAGCATCTTGTCGCGGGCCTTCGGCACCGCCAGCGGGTCCGAAGGGTCCCAGTCGGCCGCGCTGTTGAGTATCATCCTGTCGGTGCCGTACTCCTCGAGCAGGTCGATGGCCTTCTCGTCCGCAATTTTGCCCGGATAGAGGGTGAATCCGATCCAGCAGTCGGTCTGCAGACTGGTGTCGATCGTGTTCTCGGTGTTGTGGTCGATGATGATCCGTTCCTCGGTGACGTCTTCTTCTTGGATCATCTCGACGAGCCGCTCGGTCCCATCCGGCTTGTTCTCGTGGGGCGTGTGGACGATGACGGGGAGTTCGCGTTCCTCGGCCATCCGGAGCTGCTTGCGGAACGCGTACTCCTCGGCGTCCGTCCCCTGATCGAGCCCGATCTCGCCGACGCCGACCACGTTCTCGCGGTCGAGGAACTCGGGGAGCCGTTTCATCACTTCCTCGGCCATCTCGGGGTAGTTCGCCTCCTTGGGTTCGAGCCCGAGGGTGACGTAGTGGTCCATCCCGGCCGCGCGCTCGGCGCGCTCGGTCTCGAAGTCGGTGATGTGCTCGAAGTAGTCGAAGAACGAGCCCGCGTGACGTTTGTCCGTCCCGCTCCAGAATGCCGGTTCGATGCAGCACTCGATTCCCGCCCGCCGGGCTCGGCGGTAGTCTTCGCTTGACCGTGATACCATATGCATGTGGGGGTCGATCACGCGCATCGATTCAGCAATCAGGTAGTTCTCACTTCGTTATGAGTCTCCTACTATCGGCTTCAAAAGCTGAAAACCGCGGTTAAACGGTCAAATAAGCCCTCTCAGACCCGTTTGACCGAGTGTCGCCCTCCCAGCGGTACCTGTCACGTTCAGGCGTGTCATAACAATGTCGCTAGTTCGACACGGAGTACCTACGCCAATGACAAGCACAGGTGTTTGGCTGATCGGCGCGCGCGGAAACGTCGCGACCACCGCGATAGCAGGCGCGCGCGCACTGGCCCGCGGCGAAACGGACACGACTGGCCTGGTGACGGCCCGGGAGCCGTACTCGCGACTGGCGCTCCCCGACGTCGGAGAGTTCGTCTTCGGCGGCCACGACATCAGAGAGCAGAGCCTCTTGGAGTCGGCGCGAGATCTCTCCGAGAACGGCGTCCCATCTCCGGAAATCGTCGACACAGTGGCCGAGGACCTCCGCCACATCGACAGACGGATCGAGACGGGAACGGCGCTGAACTGCGGGGCGGCCGTCGACGACCTCGCCAGCCAGGGCTCGCTGGACGAACGGCTTCCGGTGGGCGAGGTCGTCGACCGCATCCGAGACGACTACCGGGCGTTCCGTCGGGAGCACGACCTCGATCGTGTGGTGGTAGTGAACGTCGCCTCGACCGAACCGCCGCTGGAGGAGCCGGACCGATACGACACGCTCGATGCGTTCGAGCGGGCGATCGCCGGAAACGACCGCGACCTCCCCGCGAGCGCACTCTACGCGTACGCCGCGATCGTCGACGGACACCCCTACGTCAACTTCACGCCGAGCACTGGCTCGGCACTCGGCGGCCTCCGGGAACTCGCCAACGATCGGGACGTTCCGCACACGGGACGGGACGCCAAGACGGGTGAGACTCTCGTGAAGTCGGCACTCGCGCCGATGTTCGGCGGGCGGAACCTCCACGTGCGGTCCTGGGAGGGCCACAACGTCCTCGGCAACGACGACGGTCAGGTCCTCGAAGACGAGGCCAACAAGGCCGGAAAATTAGCGAGCAAGGGTGGCGTGCTCGACTCCATCCTGCCCGATATCGAGCACAACCGGGTCCGAATCGACTACACACCGTCGCTGGGGGACTGGAAGACCGCCTGGGACTACGTCCACTTCGAGGGCTTCCTGAACACCGAAATGAAGATGCAGTTCACCTGGGAGGGCTCGGACTCGGCACTCGCCGCTCCGCTCGTGCTCGACCTCGTTCGCTTGCTCGCCCACGCCGACGAGCGCGGCGAAGGGGGGCTCCAGCGACATCTCGCGTCGTTCTTCAAGGCCCCGATCGGCGTCGACGAACACGACCTCTCGCGACAGTTCGCGCTGCTCGACGCGTACGTCGACCGCCACTCGATGGAGGCGGCTGTCGAATGACCGTCTCCGACGGGCCGGCCGCGGACCGGCGCGTCGTCGTCCTCGACGTCGTCGGTCTCCAGTCTGACCACCTCGGCAGTGGCCACGCGCCGAATCTGACCGGGTTGCTCGATGAGGAGCACACGGCCGACCTCCGGCCTCCGTTTCCCGCAGTCACGGTCCCGGCCCAGACGACGCTCGCGACCGGACGCTCGCCGGCGGCCCACGGCGACGTGGCGAACGGCGAGTACGACCGCGACGCGGACGCGGTGGCCTTCTGGGAGCGCGACCGAGGTGATCGCACTCGGATTTGGGAAGCCGCCGCCGACGCCGGTCTCACCACCGGCGCGCTGTTCTTCCAGCACCTCGTCGGGACGAACGCCGACGTGTCGGTAACGCCGTCGCCGATCGAAGACGAGGACAACAACATACTCGAGATGAACTGCTGGACCAATCCTGACGGCTTGTACGACGATCTGGAGGCCGAATACGGCCACTTCCCGCTCCACAACTACTGGGGGCCGGCCGCGAACGAGCGAAGCAGCGAGTGGATCCTGACCGCCGCGCGCGAGGCGATCGAACGGTTCGACCCCGACCTACTCTGGGTGTACGTCCCGCACCTCGACTACGACGCGCAGCGGCACGGTCCCGACGCGCCCGAGACCGACGCGGCGCTCGAAACTGTCGACGAACTCCTCGGTTCGTTTCTGTCGTTCCTCCGTGCGGACGAGCGCTGGCAGGAGACAGTCGTGAACGTCGTCAGCGAGTACGGGTTCCACTCGGTCGATACGCCGGTGTTCCCCAACCGCGCGCTTCGACAAGCGGGGCTACTTTCGGTGACCGACGACGGCCACGGCGGCGAGGAGGTCGATCTCTCACGCTCGGCAGCCTTCGCGATGGTCGACCACCAAGTCGCGCACGTGTACGCCGACGCTGACGTGGTCGCCGCCGCCCGCGAGACGCTCGAAGCGCTCGACGGCGTGGCCGAGGTGCTGGACGATGACGGAACGGCGGCGCGGGGTATCGACCATCCGAACGCGGGCGACCTCGTGTTAGTCGCCGAACCGGACGCCTGGTTCCAGTATTACTGGTGGGACGCCAACGAGGCGGCCCCATCGTACGCCACGGATATGGACATCCACGCCAAGCCCGGCTTCGACCCCTGCGAGCTCTTCGTCGGCGATGCTGGACTGGCCTCGCTCGACCCGACACAGATCGGCGGCTCACACGGCTGCGTCGACGAGGAGACGCGAGGAGTGTACGGGATCGGCGGCCCTGCCGCTCCGGAGACGTTGTCACCCGACGGACCGGTCGACGCGCGGGCCGTGGCGCCGACGATCGCGACGCTTCTCGGGGTCGAAGAGCGGCTGGAGATGGACTTCGAGGCGGCATCGCTGCTGTCTGGCGTCCGGTCGACTTCGGACTGACGCGTAGCGAGCGGAAGCCCGGGAGGATATCGAAGCGCCCCCTCCTGCAGAGAGTGACCAGAAAACCCGCACTGATTCGGATCCCGGCCGAGTGCGCCCCCGTCTGTCAGCGTTGAGGCGGCACCTACGTCACGTCTCCGTCTATCGCCGCGGGTCACACCGATAGACGGCGTAAACGTGGACTGATGCAGCGGCTGTCCGCGATTCGGCGCGCGTGGAGCATCGAAGCGGCAGTGTATCTAACCGTCCTTGCACCTGTGGTCGGCGCAGCGGCGATCGCCCTCTGAAAAGGGATGCTGAACGATTCGAAAGCAGAGTTAGAGACGCATCTCCCAGGGACCGCTGAGCGCTACTGGATCGCCTGTCAGAACGAGTCTACAGATTGACCGCAGAGCCTGCTGTCAGAGACGGTAGGTGGTCAGTGCGTTTTGAGACGTTGATCAATCTGATACGTCACTGTCATCCACCAGAGACGATACGACGAGTCGCTTGGTTCCACGCCGAAGAAGACCGCTGGCGGCGGGTTGTGAGATGTCCAGATCAGCGGCGACCTCGCTGAGCGTTGCGTTCCGTGGTTCTTCGAAATACCCTGTCTCCAATGCAACGAGCAGTGCTTCTCGTTGGCTATCGGTCAATCCCGCGTCTTTGGTGCCCAAACTATCGTATTCGTTCACGCGCAGTAAGTCGATGTCGATGTCGTGCTGTTGTGCATAGTTCCAGAGATGGGTCAGGTTCGTTCGTTCGGGCACCCATATCGTGAATATCCAAGCCTGTCCCTCGTTCTCCATTTCGAGTGTGACACCATTCGCGGTCGAAATAACTGACGAGAGGATTTTCGCTTCGTCCGTGTACTCGAAGCTATAGATTGCTTCACCGTCTCTGGTTTCGATGACGCGCTCGAATTCGCCGACGGTGTTGTCCCTCCGCAATCCTTCCTCAAATCGCGAGAAGTCCGAGGACTCGATACGGTAGAAGAACTTCCCCGATGTGGGGTCAGTGCCCGCCTCAGATACTGATTTGACTTTCGCGCTTCGCTCGTGGTTGACTGTCTCTGTGAGCACTATGTCAGGGTGCTCGACTCTGACGACCGCTTTAATATCCGTCATTGATATCGGCCACTGTTCTGTAGGTGCGTATTTGTTGTATGGTTCTGCAATCAATGAGTTTTGAGATATCCGACGAAGATGTACACTGCGATGTTTGCTATCGGAGTCGTAGTTGTGGGCGTGTGGTGTGTTAAGTGAGTCGGTTAGTCAAGGTGGATTGACACGATGAATACTGTCTCGAGTGCCTACGCCTCGTACACGGTAGTCAGAATATGAATCCCACTCAGAACTCGATCCAGTCTACCTGGACCGGGTGGTTCACCGCATTCGTTCGCAGCTACGCCGGCGTTTCGACGCCGTGGCTGAACAGCTTCGCCCAGATACGCTCAATCCGACCGGCGACGGACGTCGAGGGAGATCCGGCGGGGAGATAGAAGTTTGGTTCGGTCTCTCTGCCTCGATCGTCAGTAGGGTTTCTCTGCGTCATACAATTGAACGAAGGGCCCGTAACCGCATTGTTCTGTAGCTTAACGGTATAACCGATTTATACCGGGGGTAGAAGGGTTGTGTCCTGACGGGTGGCCGACGAATCGGCTGCTCTGGACATATGAAAGGACGACGCACGCTAAGACAAACAGTAAACTCGACGGGTAACAGATTACGTCATAGAAAACAGCTATGGGACCGCTGAGCCAGCGCACTATTCGCTACCGAAGCCATCCGCTCTGTCGATGTCGTCGTCATCATTCCAAATCCTCGAATCTCTCGCGTCTGTTTTCGAGCCGCTGCAGTTCGTCGCTGAAATCGTAGTGCTGTCTGATCGTCTCCGGCGTCGCGTCCACCCGCTCTGAGACGTCCTCCGGCGAGATTCCGCACTCTCGCATATTCGAAATCGCGCCAGTTCGGACCTTGTGCGGTGACTTCACCGACGGACAGCCACTCTCGTGGCCGTGCTCTCGGTACTCGCACGTCTCCGGGTCCTTATCGTGCGGACACGGCCCGACCAGACACGGCTGCGTCAGCCGGTACATCCAGCGTCTGACACACGTGTTCGTCGGCCGCCCGTGCGTCGACGTCAGCAACGGTCGCCGGCCGTTCTCGTCGATCTGCTCGGTCCGCTTCTTGTCGATGTAATCCTGCAGGACGCGCACCTCGTCGTCCGTCAGCGAGACGATGCGCTCACTCTTCGATTTATTCTTCAGGGGCGTGCCCGACTCCGGCCGGTGGATCATATACAGGTGCGGCCCGATCTCCTCGGGCACGTTCTCGGTACGCTCGCCGATCATCCGGAGCCGCTCTTTGTCGATCTCGCCGTCGAACGAACAGTCCTCGACGTCGATCGCCCGCAGATCACCCAACCGGAACGCGAACCGCCACATCAGCAGCATCGTGACGTGCCGTCGGCCCGCGTACTCGAAGCGCTCCAGATACTCCAGGATCTCTCGCGCTCGCTCCGGCGGCAGTTTCTCCACGTTCGTCTGGTCGTCGGCCGAAGCGGTCGGCTTCAGCAGCTGCACCCGATCCGGCATCGCCGGCTCGGTCGCCTCGATCGCGACGAGGAACTCGAAGAACTTCTTCAGCGTCCCGAACTCGTTGTTCAGCGTCGTCCGGTTACACGTCTGCTGGCGGTACGCGAGGTACTCCTGCAGATCGCGGCCGCCGACCACGTTGAGGTTCAGGATGTCTTCGTGTTCGAGCCAGCGCACGAACCGCATCAGCCGGTCGTGATACGTCCGCAGCGTCTGCTCTGTCGAGTCCGACTGCCGCCGCTCGATGAATCGCTCGACAGCGTCCCGCGGCGTGATCGGACTCAGATCGCGACTGCCCGAGCGCGACTCAGCCATCGTCGCGTCCTCCCAGCCCGCGACCGTCGGTTACCCCCGTAACGTCGGCCGCGAACTCGTGTAGGTGGAACTGCGCGACGTCGTGGTAGGCGTCGTCGGCGCGAGTGCGGACGCTACTCCAGCGTTCGCCCATCAGTCCGCACCTCCGGTCACGTCGCCGCTGTCGGCGTCCATCAGCCGGCCGGCGAGCCCACCTTGCGGGCGCGGCCCGCGCTTCGACTCTCGACGAATCGGCTCGTCGAACTCCGAATCACAATCGGAGCAGCGCCAGCGGCCGTCGCCGTCGTCGAGCTTCGAGACGGCCTTCTCGGGACTGCGTCGGAAGATGTTCGCCGACGAGTCGCAGTTCGGACAGGCGAGCACCTCAGTCACTGGCGGACACCCCCGCTGCCGCAGATTCGGCCTCTCGTCGGAGTCGCCGCGTGAGATAGCGGAACAGCTCCAGACCGAGCACGATCACCACGGCGATCACGAAGAGCCCGCCGAGGGCCATCCCCGCGAATCCGGACCACGAAGACGACGCGAGCACGGCTACGATCGCGCCGTAGCCGGCCAGGTGCGCGAGCACGTCGTCGTCAGTCATCCGCCGACACCTCCGCGGTCGGCGTCGCCTCAGTCGTCAGCTCACTGTCGGTCGCAGACAGCGCGTTGAGGACGTTTTGCTTCGCGTAGTCGTCTGGGTCGTAGTCTTCGAGAACGTCCAGCAGCGCCAACTGCGGGCGGTCGCTGGCCGCGTGTTCGCTGAGATCGTCGAGGATCGCACAGACTGCGTTCGCGACGTCGTCCTCGCTCGCGATCCGCGAGCTGTGGCGCTTCGCCAGCGGGACCACCGCGGCCTGCCACGCCTCGATCGAGCCGCTGAGTCGGAGGTCCCACTCGCTCTCGTCTTCGGGCTCGTACTCGGCTTCCGCGTCGCTCAGCGTCTCGGTGACGAAGCGCGCGACGTTCGCGTGGGCGAGCTGTGCGCCGCCGCTGCGGCAGACGGTCGCGTGTTCGTCGAGCCAGTCGGCGTCGACGTCCAGCGTGGCTTCGAGATCGACCGTGACGGTCGTCTCGATCGCGACGCCGTCGCGTTCCGTCTCGGTGGTCGTCAGCGCGGGGCCGGACGCGCGGAGCGTGAGCGCGTCGTCGGTCATTCGGCACCTCCGCGGTCTTCGAGATTCGTCTCGACGCGCTGGGCGACGCGATCGCGGATGTTCTCCTCGACGTGCTCGCTCAGGTAGACGCCGTGTTCGTGGGATATCTGTTCGATGACCTCCGCCGCGACCGCGTGCGGCGTCACCTCGCCGCGTCGCATCTCGACGAGCTCTTCGTCGACGTAGAACTCGTCGAGGGTGTCGTAGAGGGCCTGGTAGATGGCCGTGTGGACGCCGCGCGTCACGTCGCTTCCGTTGGCGTGAAAGTACGCGTGAAAGCCGGCGTCGCCATCCAAGATGGCCTCCAGGTCACCGTTCTCCGCGTCGAACTGCTGGACGGACGCCTGGAAGGTGTCGTACCACGTGTCGTAGGCGAAGTCGGTCTGCTCGCCGCCGTCGGCGACGAGTCGGTGCTCGCTCTCGTCGAGGGCGACACCGCACGGTCGGCACACTGGCTTTCCGGTGTGCGCGTCGACGCCGATCGCTCGGTTCGTGCAAAAGGCGCAGTCGCCGCTGTTATTTGGAGTCGGTGCGTCTGTCGTCGCGCGGGCTTGAATGCCCGCAGATGGTCTTTTGACCATGGTTCTGTGTTCTGGCACAGAACCCGCCGCGGCCGGGTGCTACTACACCGCGGCCGCGACCTATACTGAGTCTCACTAGCCGAGGGTATCTCGCTCGGGCTCCGTGACCACGGATTTATGCCGCCATTGCATAAATGTAATGGTAGCACTGATAGTTTTTGGTGGGAACTTTATGCGATTCACCTATGGTACGAAGTTACAGAAATGCAACATCGTTGCGTATGAAGCGTAAGAGTGCAGATTGGATGTCGGTCTGGGATGACCGGATTCTTGAGCTTCTGCGGGAAGAAGGCCCAAATTCCCCTACGCCAATTTCTAAGCACAAGTACATTCACGTGACTGCTTCGCAGGTCTCTCGACGACTGCGACGGCTCGCTGAATACGGACTTGTCGAACCGTACCCGAACGGCGTCTATGGGATTACGACAGACGGTGAGCTCTATCTCGACGGAGAACTTGACGCCTCAACGATCGGTGAGGAAGACGACAATAAAGAGAACGGAGACGCTCACGCGGAGGCGTAGATGCTCAAATCGTCGCCCTGGATGCTCCTCCTCGATGATCGCATCTTAGAACACCTCGATGAAGGCCCGGAGCTGACGGCCTGGGAGGTCGCTGTCGATCTTGATGGACGAGCAGCGTTGGTTCGACAACGCTGCGAAATCTTAGCGGAGGCCGGCTTCCTACATCGGCGTCGCCGCGACGGTCTTGATGATCGCTACTCGATCACGACTGACGGGCATCTCTATCTGGAAGGCGAACTGGATGCGAATCTCCGACGGCCGATTCCAGCTCCGCGGCCGCCGCACGCTGTTCGGCCTGGGTGGTGGGCCGGGTTTGGGTAAGGTCCCTTTTAACCTCGCGTATATGATAGACCAATTAACTTTTATAATCGAGAAAATGAATATCGGAGTGTGAGCGCCACTGAACGGACGGTCTATACTGGAGCAATATTCTTTCTACGCTTATGTGTAGCAGATTGTTGATTTCAGAGAGTCGCTTTGACAGCGTGTTTGAGTGCTTCTCGACCGGGTTTTCTGAAGAGTTCGCTGCGTAGCTGAAAGGCGCGAAGATACTGAGTCAACTTGTCCTTCGAGATGCCTCGATGCGGCGAGAGCCACCGTCGCGCCAGCGACGCGTGGCTCTCGCAGGTGTTGACGTGAACGTCTCCATCCGCGTACTCGCCGTCACCGTGGACGACGTATTCGCGGGTGAATTTGTCGTCGTCCTCAAGTGGATCGTATGCCCGAAATCCGTCGGTGTAGACAGTCAGCGACTCCTCCTCGTGGTTGGCGAGGAGGAGTCGCACTGTCGATTCGTCAGCGGATTTCGCTGGGACAACGTATCGCTGTCGCGTTCCACGGTCAACGATGGTGAAGACCGGTGGTTTGTCTCCCTCGTAGGAACCTCGTCCGCGCGTGGACAGGCCACGCGAGCGCGACGGTTGGTCGCGCTAGCGGCCTTTCAACCCTGCAGAGACGTACACTTCGTCGATTTCGACCGGTCCAACGAGATCGAGTTGAGGCGCGTCCAGCGCTCTGGTAAAGCGCTCGACGCGGCGGTGCATCGTCTTGTAGGTCACACCAATCTCTCGCTGAAGTTGGCGAACACTCGTGTTGAACCGCAAGAACGCGTAGATCGAGAACAACCACTTGCGGAGCGCAACCTTCGAGTGAGCGAAAATTGTGCCCGTCTTATCGTTGAACGTGCGGTCGCAATTCTTACAGAGATAGCGTTGAAACGCCCCATAGCTGCCGTTCTTGACCGTTCGGTCAGAACGGCAGCGGGGGCATTCAACGCCGTCACGCCAGCGCACCTGTTCCAGCAGGTCCGCTGCGAGCGATTCCGAGCCAAACACATCCAGCGGAATCATTCGTGTCGGACACCGCTAGCGCGGTGTCCTTGCCCTCTTTGATTTCAGAGCGGCAGCTGAACTCTATCAACAATCTCCTACAGAAGAGCGCATCCGAAAGTCAATATCTCTGCTTTCCTCTCCTGTGACCAGTAGATTATTGTCAGCGTGATTTCTGTTCCAGCGTGTGACTGATTTCGCGTTATCGCGGCCACTCGATATCGGCGAAGGCCTGACGCAGTCGGAGGTCGAGGACGTTTTCCAGACGAATTTCGGCTACCAATTTAAGGGTATAACGCTCCGGGCACCCGACGCTGGCCGGTATCTCATTCTCCTCGCGAACGAAGGCGAGATCTACGACGACGACCTCGGCCAGGGTGACGACTTCACCTACCTGGGTGAGGGCGTCCGCGAGAAGGGCAATCAGAAGGAGACCGCGGCAAATACGGCGCTAATCGACGCGATCCAGGATCCGATCCCGATCTACCTATTCACGAGCCAGGAAGGAATAGACGAGTACGAATACAGGGGACTCGTCGAAGTCCAAGATTACAGCTACGTCAGCGACGGCGAGCGGATGGTCTATCAATTCGAGATCCAACGCCTCGGCATCAGCAGCTGGGAGGCGTACCAGGAGGCTGAAGAAGAGCTCGAGGAGCGCACCGAAACTACACCGGAACTAACCGAAGACACGACAGAGTACACGACGCAGGAGCCGAAGGTGCGTTCCTCGGTGTTCGCACGAAAGGTGAAGCAAAACTACGACTACACGTGTGCTGCCTGTGGTGCTAGACGCTTTTCACCCGAGGGACAGCCCGAGGTAGAGGCGGCGCACATCTACCCGAAGTCCGAAGACGGGGCCGACGATCCGCGCAACGGCATCGCTCTGTGTAAACTCCACCACTGGGCGTTCGACTGTGGTTGGTTCAGCGTCGACGACGATCTCCAGATTGTCGTGAAAGAGGGTGTTGACCAAACCATCCCAGACGAAATCGCTGATCTCTCACAAGATGGGTTGCGAGTGCCGTCAGCAAACAAAATACAGCCTCATCCTCTCTTTTTAGAGGAGCATCGGAAGCGTCACGGATTCGAGTGAGTTCAGGCCTCGACAGATTCTGGCTCAGTTCTAACTATCGAGAGGAATATATGACAGATTTTGCTATTTCGATGGTGGAGCTCCTGGGAAACAAATGTATCGCGAAGGATTCAGGCGTCGAGTATCACAGGTGTGCCCTCTGAGAAGGATCATTTGAAATCGATCTGAGCATAGTGAAAGTCGAACCAACGGGCCGCTGTCGTGACGTAGTAACTTGGGTCCCTTGGAAGACATCTGTGAGATTGCCCAGGGTTGTCGCGAGGCTGTACTGAAAGTGGCCGTTAGCCCTCGGCATCGTACCGCGTTCCGGAGAACGCCCGGAACGAGTGAGGCATAGATCCGCTCACGAGTGTTCTTTGCACAAGCGAATCACCCGTCAGAACGAGTGTGCGTTCCTCGCGCAGTGATCCCGAAGTGGCAGCCGGGATCCGAGTCACGAACGCCGCCGGACAACCGTGCCGAGTTGGCTTTTCGGAAGCCACTCGTCGGAGAGGCTGAGTAGCTCATCACGGTCCTCAAACTTCCGCTCGTACTCTCGAAGCCGCTCCACCAGCCGCCCGTGACGGTCGGTACCGTCTTCTGTGTGTCTGATCCCTCTTTCGAGCGAGTGTATTCTATGTGCGCGTTCCATCAGGGGCCGAGCCGCTGCCGACGATTCGAACAGAACCGCCTCTTCAGTCTGATTAGAGATGTATCCAACGAACATCGTGGGCGGAGTTCTGTTCGTGGATTCGACCTTCTTCTCGGCCAGCCATTCCGGCAGTTGAATAAGCAGTTCCTCGGAGTCGAGAAGCCCTAACAACTGCCACAATTTCTGGGTCCGCTGCTCGTCGAGAAGTCCCCGTCTTCTGGCTTCGTCGAGCGAGACATCGTAGTCGGCGAGGGTCCCTGAATGGTACTCACGGGCGAACTCGTCGTACTCGGCGTATTCGGTAATCAGGTCAGCCACTCCATCATACGAGGGGCCGCACACCCATTACTCCCCCCGTCCATCCGATCACTAACCTCGAACGTCCTGTATCGAGCGTAGAGACGTCACTCGGTCACCTCGTAGACACCTGTGAAATGGCCAGAGTTGCCGCGAGCGACTCAGAGTTCGCTTTCGTCCATCTCGATGGGATGGCCGTAGTCTTCCCAGTTATTCGTGGACCAACCGCATTCAGAACAGGACGTCTTCCCCGAGATTTTGGCATCGCACGCCATACATCGCCACGTGCCTCCAATCATAACGACGGTGCCGCCCTCTTTTGCCGAGCATTGACTGTCGTTGTGGGTTGTTGGTGAGATCACACGTCCGCAATTTCCGCATTCTACGTGTTTGACGATCATCGTCGGATATGGTATGTAGATGGAATGTAAATTTTGTTTCTTTGACGGTGCACTCGATACCACGATCTCGATCTCCTCTGGGGTCAGCCCGTACAGCTCGTAGACGATCTCGTCGAACAGGCCATCAGTCCGCTTGGTCTAAGTAATAGAGTTGAACGCTCGATAGTGATCGAGACGAGTCTTAGAGTGCGGACTCTACTAAGAGGGAGCCGAGGATAACGAGTGCAGGGCCGCCAAAATACTGAGTTAATTTGACCAGCCCGGGAGTCGGCTCAGAATTTCTGGCCCCACTATTTCTCCAGCGTGCAACCTTCTCGGGCCAGACAAGCATTATAACTCCAAATATGAGGGCAAATACGCCAACGACAACGTACTGTAGTCTCACATCCGAGACTGCACTTGGAAGCGCTGTGAAGCTACCGTTCTGAGGGAGTCATACCACACCTACACCGGAATCGCTCGGTACAGACAAAGGCTTTAGCAATCAACTGTGTGTCAGTACGTGATGAAGCGACGGTCCGTACTCGTCTCGGTTGCTGGGTTAGTCACTTTATCGGGATGTTCACTCTCTCGTACTGAAAGTGGGAATATTCAGATCGCAAATCAAACTGGCCAGGAGGTGTGGAAGAAAATAACCATCCAGAGCGAAGGTGGATTATTTTCGGAGTCAGAGACTGTCTACGAGACGAGAACACGGACACCACCAACAGAGGGCTATCGGTCGACGCTCACCGATGTCGCTCCTCCGGGGACATACGAAGTACAGGTTGCGTTTGAATCAAGAGAGACGGACCAAGAGAGCGGTGTCCATACGACTCAGTGGTCGCCTACGGGCGAAGAGAGCGAGTCACTAATCATTAATTTAGCCCCCGACTTCAACGTCGAATTTCTCACTCAATAACGAAGTGGAGTCGGTCAGTTCGCAATCAGGTTCTCACGGCTGATCTGGCTGTGAGATCGTGAAATAAACACCGTGGCAACCCTTCTATGAGACACCAGATCTATACAGTCATCCACTAACAGTTACGAGTATGAGGGTCCTGGTCTGTAACGACCTTCACCTCAAACCCGCAGCGAGTGACTACGACATCGACGCAATGGAGATCCCAGATGACATCGACGCCGTATTCATCGCCGGTGACCTCACACATCGAGACGGAGCCGATGACATCGCACTCGCACGCCGGTTCATCGATCAATTCGATATTGATGTCTTGTACGTACCCGGGAACCACGATCATACTCCAATGCCTGTACGCGTTGCTGAGGGATTTGAGCACGTGACCAACGGTCACAATATGACCCGTGACTATGGGTCGTGTTCAGTCGTCGGCTGGGGATGTGAGTCCCGATCGCTTGATGATGCGCTCGATCAAGCAGCGTTTCCTACGCTTGACCCTCGGACCGCTCCACGTGGAGAGCGACGGTATCGGGCGGATCAAACCGCGGATGCCATCGAAAACGCACTCCATAGTCTCGTCACTGACCAAGTGACCACATCTGATGCCGCTGATGAACTCGGTATCGCCGACGAGAACATTCCGACGTTCCATCAGAGCGTTCACCGCATTCAGGAGACGTATGATCACCTTTCCGATCTTGTTGGCGACAGGTCGAACGTTGTCATCGTCTCTCATCTGTCCCCATTCAACACGTCTTTCGATCGACACCACTCGACAGGAACGCGTGAAGAGGATCGTGAGGCGTTTCACACCGGCTCTATTGCTCTAAAACTCATCATAAAGACTCACGACGTCTACGCAACAGTTAGTGGGCACTCTCACGCCTTTGGGTACGAGACAGGAGATAGCGAGACTGGTGCTCCTCATATACTTAATCTCGGCTACCGTGGACTCGGTGTCGTTGATATCTGTCCCACTACCAACGAGTTCAGCTTCGTTGAGGTGAACACGAGCTGATCCAGCTATCCCTGACCAGCAGTCCGATCACGGGAATAGATCAACCACCCGCCCTACTTCGCTCACGTTGAACGGTGCGCTTGTGGAAGTGGGGGCTTGTCCGTGAACTCAGCCTCGAACCTATCCCGGTAGGTAAAACCGCTACTCGGCGTCACTACGATAAGGGGCGCTTGGATTGTAGTGATCACGTCCCGCTCGTAGCTACTTTAAATCCAAATTACATACAACATAGGGTGTCATAGAAGGGATCTCACGCCTGGATAGGATTCGCCAAGGAAGACGACTTACCTATCGTTCAGTGCAGGTTATGTGCTGATTGTTACCTGGCCGTCGTTGTCGATGCCGATTGTGGTTGCAGAATCGTCGCTCGGGAACGTGTACGTCTTCACGGTCGTATTCCCGTCGACGGTCACCGCAACCTGGTACTCGCCGTTCTCCGTGAAAGCGTCCAGTTGTGTGTCTGATTCAGCATCGAGCGTACGGCCTGCCGAATACACCAGCTCTTCGCCACTGGTGATTTCCACCACAACCCCGTGACTGGTCTCATCTTGATTGACCAGTTGCATTCTATCTGTCGGGCTACTGCTGTTCTGGAACGCACTACAACCCGCCGTCAGGACTAACGCGCCGACTAACAGGCTGAGCGCAAGTTTTCTCGTTGGAGGGCTCACAGCCCAACATCGCAAACGGGACGGAAAAAATTTGTCAAGAAACCGTCGTTAGGTTTGCAGGCAGACTCTCACGGCTGATTCAGTTGTAGACTCGTGAAATAAACCGCCGTGATGAGCCTTCTATGACGCCCTCTGATGACGAAGTGGATACCCAGCCCCCGCGAACGGATCACTCCGGTCAATGTGCAGAGCCTGAATATCGGCGTACGATTTTTATTATCGTTGATCCTCTCGCTGACTGCGGGCTTTGCCCGCTACCTAACCCACTACCGAGTCTCCGTCACACCGCGGGCAGTCCCCATTTCCCGCGGTGTTTCCGCTCACAAACGCCCACCTGTCGGGGCGCTGCCGATCTCTCCCGTCTCCATATCTCTCCACTCCAAGGAACAGCGGACGGCGTGGAGTTAGACCACTTGGCGGTCGCGATCGCACGCCGGACAGACGTGCGGCAGTTCCGCAAACAGATGCGTCGCCGCGACCGCACACACGCAACTGACGAGCACTCGCTCGTCAAGACCGGTCACCGGCTCGACCAGCACTACTCCCCAACGGTCGGCCTCACAATCTCAATTTCTTCGTCAGTCACTCCGTACCGCTCGTAGAGATCTCGTCAATAAGGTCGTCGATCCACTCTCTTTTTCATCGTGTATCGAACGTAGAGAAGTCGAATTCCGCTTGGGAAACCTCGATAGATATCTGCGAGATGACCTACGCTTCCGCGTGGTGACCGTCAATTCTACCAGTTCGAAGAACTACTTCGGCAGGCGACCGTTACTTTGGTTTTGAATATTGAGCGTAGAATTTCTTCCCGCACTTCTGGCACGCGTTTTTAGTTCTCCGGCTCTTTTTTAGACGTTTATAATTGTTTGCTGTCTGAACCTTTTGGATTGAAGTTCCCGCCTGTACGGTTGCAGGTGTCTGTTTCCCACAGTACGGACAAACAACATTTTCTACAGCCACATCGATACTTGTGAATTCGTGTATATTTATCCTTGTGTTGCTGTAAGTTTGAAAGAGTGCCGTAGAAGACTTGGCACGGTATTTATTTCACGATTATGCGGCCGAATCAGCCGTGAGAATTTGGTTGCGAATCGAACGATATACCGAGAAGCTGTTATGTGTACTATTCGCGCTGCCAAATGTAGACGACAAGTGCGAGGATGCCACCGAAAAACGTCAGGTACGTAAGACCACCGACGACCACGGCCCATAGCGCTGCGTTATCCTCGCCGCGTCGCTCAGCATCATTGTACACCCAGTATGCCATTGCAAAAGGGATTATCAGAAAAATCAAACCGAGTATGATGAGTTCCGGTCCGCCGGGGACACCGAATTGGAGGGGAATCATACACATAATATCGGAGAGATATTTGAAAAGTGTTTATGTCACATTTCTGGATGGGCGTCCGTAGGAATCTCAGTCTGTGTTGCGCGATTCCTGGTAGGTGTGCGAAGACTTCTATGACGCCCTCGTAAGTTTGAATCAAAATTTCCCGGAGATTATTGAAAGACTTACTCGGTCAGTATTCAGAGCCAGAATATCAGCGGACAGCGTGGAGTTAGACCACTCGGCGGTCGCGATCGCACGCCGGACAGACGTGCGGAACCTTTCTTGGACTCAGTAGGACGACAGCCACCCGAAGATCACAGACCGACTTCCGACGCTGTCGCTTCAACAGCACCGAACGCCGAGTTGTTCGCCGGCGCGATCCCGATATCGGCGAGGGACCGCTCGATCAACGGCTTCACGCGCTCGACGTCACACATCCGGATCGTGTCATCCAGCCGCGCGCGGGCGGCCGCTTCTGCGAAGCGCTGCATCGCGTCGAGCTTCCGCGCCGTCACGGGAAGCGGCGGCCCGTCGTACTCGCTATCCCCCATCGCGTCCTGATAGCGCTCCGGGAGCGACGTCTTCAGATCGGCGAACCACTGGGCCATCTCGTCCTCGACGTCGCCTCTCGGGACCGGTCGATACTCCTGAGCGTGCGCGATGTAGGCGGCCAACTGGTCGCTGTCGTACTCGCCTTCGACGAAGACGCGCTCCTCGTCGGTCAGCTCTTCACCGCGAGCCAGCTTCCCGGCGGCCTTCCGGGCGCTGATCATCTGTTCGGCGACGCGGACGATGAGCTCGCGCTGCTCGCGGGCCTGCATCCGCAGGATCAGATCGAACCGCGACAGCAGCGGCGACTGAAAGCCGACCTGCTCGGCGAACTCCTTGGTCGGGTCGAAGTGCCCACCGGTCGGGTTCCCGGCCGCCAGCAGCGCCGTCTCCGCCGGGAGCGTGGCGTGCTTCCCGGCCTTGTTGACGTGGACCTCCTGCGATTCGAGCGCCGTGTGCAGCGCGTCCAGATCGGAGTTGTCGCCCTTGTCGAGTTCGTCGACGACCGCGAGCCCGCCGTGCGCCCGCACCAGCGTCCCCGCTGAGATCGACCACTGGCCGTCGCTGAAGTCGTCCTTCTCGATCGCTGCAGTGAGCCCTGCGGCCGACGAGCCCGTCCCGTCAGTGAACGCCCCGCGCGGCGCGACCTCGTAGGCGGCTCGCGCCAGCACGGTCTTCCCGACGCCAGGATCACCGAGCAGGAAGACGTGCGGTTCACCACGATGATGGGCGCCGTCGTCAGTCGTCCGCGTCCAGCCGCCGATCAACTGCAGCACGAGCGCTTCGATCACTTGCTGGTCGCGATCGCCTGCGGCCTCGAAGTTCGGCGCGAACGCCTCGCACAGCACCGAGACCGGATCGTCGGCAGCGCCGATCTCCTCGACGGCCTGCTGGTGCCGCTCGTCCTGGTAGTCGGCGATCGTCGGCTCGTCGGGCACGACCTCGTTGCCGATGACGCATTCGTCGAAGACGACTTCCCCGGTGAACAGCGGTCGGTGTCGCCCGATCACGGTGACGCGTCCACCGGACTCGACGCGGTCGGTTCCGGTGAGGTCGTCCGCGAGGTGGACGTCGATGTTCTCCGTGTCGCCCCGCGCGTCTTCGGGCGGCTGCTGCAGGCGGATCTTCTGGTAGTCCTCGAACTCCGACTCACTCCGCTTGTGGAAGAAGTACGCACTCGGGTCGCCGCAGCCCTGACAGCCCTGCGGCTCGCGAATCGACCCGAACGGCGGCTGTGGAATCCGTGCCCGGGTTCCGCAGCGCTGGCACTCGAATACAGCCTCCTCGACACGCGGCTTCACTTCGGTCCGTTTCGTGATCTGCCCTTCCAGCGCGAACAAGCGCTCGGCCTGTTTCGAGGGCGAGTAGCCGCCGACAGTGAACGTCGCACTCTCCGGGAGGTTCTCGAAGGCGACGTGGGCCTGCCCGAGCGGGCGCTCGCGTTCCGTGACCGTTGGAACGACGTCGTTGAGCGCGTCCGTGAAAGTCTCCCGCAGCGACTCGGGACGTGCGATCACGTCGGAGGCGAGCCCGCGGACGTCGTCGAGGTCACACTCGACGTCGCTTCCGAGGGCGTCGATCTCCCAGCGAGCGAGCCGCTGCCAGTCCAGCGTCAGCCGGCGCGTCTCTGGATACTCGTCGACGAGCGCGCGGATGTCGTCGGCGAACGCCTCTCGAAGTGCCACCTGGCACTGCTGTTGTCGACTCATAGCGACTCACGCTCCTCGTCAGCGGCTGTCTGGTCTCCGTCACGAGCAGCGAGCCACGCATCGATCCGCTGGCGCAGTTGCTCTCGTCCGCGCCGGGCGTCAGCACGAAGCCGGAACCAGAGCGTCTGGAGTTGTTCCTCTCGCTCCTCCAGAAGCCCGGACTGGTGACCCTCGTACAGCGCTTCGAGGATGACGAGAGCTGCTGTGAGCCCTACGAACGGGTGGATCGAGAGCCCGAGCGCGACTGGCACGCCCACGATTCCGAGCGCCTCCAAGACGGGCCGGAGTGCGTCACGCTCGTACAGCGCCATCCCGGTGCCGGTCGCGATCGCGCCGACGACACCGACAGCGATGACTCGGATCACGGCAGCAGCCCCCGCAGCATCTCGACGTCGACGTTCGTGGCCAGGTCGCTGCCGTGCTCGTACAGCATCTGCGTGTCGTTGAGGATCTGGGTGATGTTGAGGCGGCCCCAGCCAGCGGCGAGGACGATGGCCAACAGCACGGCGAAGACCATCAGGTAGCCGATGGCGTTCCGTAGCACCGACCCGACAGAAAGCAGTTTGCGGCCGTACAGCGCGACAGCTAACAGGAGCGCGACCACACCGATCTGCCCGCCGATTCCGAGGTACTGCAGCGTCCGGGTCAGCAGGTCACCGAGCAGGAGCGCAAGCACTACTGCTCGCCCCCGTTATCACCGTCGTCGCTGCTGCCGCCACCTCCACTTCGGAACGAGAAGGTGTTGACCGTCTCGGGCGTCGAGGCTTCCGTCCGCCGGACGAAGATGAACCAGATAGCCAGGATCGAGGTCCCGAGGATCGCCAGGAGGGCGATCGGGAGTTGCCCGACGAACTGCTGGAGCAGCCCTGGCGAGAGGAGTTCGACAGCGCCGATAGAGACCAGCCCGCCGATGAGTAGGAACAGCCGGTTCGAGTAGATCCCGAGCTTCTGGAGCCCCCACAGCGTCGCGACGAGGAGGCCGATCACCGACCCGAGCGTGATGGCCCGACCCGGCACCAGTCCCAGCTGGCCGGCGAAGAGGAACCCGCCGACCGCCAGGAGCACGGCCGCGTACGTGTTCGCCAGCACGCGCATCAGCGCCTTGTTCAGGAGTTTCAGGAGCCCGAGCCCGAGGCGACCACCGCGACGGGTGATCCACGCCAGCAGCCGGCCACTCCCGGTGAGAACGCTCACGAGCAGGCCACCGCTCCCGCGCAGGAGTCGGCTGACGAGCCCACCTGACGACGAGGAGCTACTCGAACCAGTCGGCCGCGATCGCGGATCCTCTGCCGGTGCTGTGGGCGGTTCACTACTACCGAAGACACGGCGCGAGACAACGACGACCGCGCCGCCACCGAGCAGGAGGACCCCAGCGATCGGGAGCCAACTCGGAACCGACAGCGCTGGCGCCTGGACCGAACCAACTGCGCTGCTGGCTTGATCCCAGACGCCTGCCCCGCCACCGTCGTCGGTGGAGGAACTCGTCTCGGCGAAGATCGACAGCAGTTCGTCGGAGTCGTCGTCCTCGAAGATCGCGGGCGAGTTCGCGACGTCGGAGTCTCGCACGACACCCTGCGTGATCGAGTTCAGGATGTACTCGACGCCCGACGTCGTACGGTAGTATTTGTAGGTCACCGGATCACCGGCTCCCATCGGTCCGGGGTCGATATCCAACTCGGGATCCGAGCCGGCCTTCTCGACGGTGATCTTCACGTCGCCCTTCTCGGGCATCGCCATCGTCTGGATGTAGTTGACGCGGAAGTGATCGCCCTGCTTGGAGTTCGGAAGATAGAGCTTCTGATCGCCGTCTGCTTCGATGATCGCGTAGTCCGTGGTGGGGTAGTCACTCGACGTCGCGTGGTGGATGCGCTCGCCGTTCGCGGTCGGGCCGACGTTCACGTGGAAGCCGGGCGATCGCGAGTCGATCCGGAGCTGCGTGTCGAGTTCGTCGCCGGGTGCGGTGGCTTCGGTCACGGTGACCGCGCCGTTCGCGACGTCGATCCGGCGACCGGTCGCTCGGACGTCGACGGTGGAGCCACTCGGGATGTCGCCCCCGTAGGCGTCACTCAGGTAGACGTCCAGTATCGTCCCGTCGAGGCGGTAGTTCTGTGCGCTCACTGACTGCCACGTTCCGCCGTCGATGCGGTACTCCAGGGAGGCGACCTCGACGATCCGCTCGGAGGCGAAGGGGATCGTGACCTGGGCGTTCGCGGTCGCATCCGCGTACGTATGGGAGACGTTGTAGGTCTCCTCGAACGCAGTCGTCTGGTAGCTCACCTCGATCTGATCGGCGGCGTCGTGTGAGAGTTCGATGTCGGCCTGCATCGACGGCGCGTCTGCGGAGAGCGAGCCATCGGCGAGCGAGACGTTCAGTTGGTTCGATCCCTCGCGAAGCTGACTCTTCGGGATCGTGGTCTGAACGGTCTCGCCGTTGGCCAGCGTGCCGGAGTGGAGTTGCGTGGAGTTGCCGTTAAGTTCGATAGCGGGGTTTTGTGTTTCCGTCTGTTCGGTGAACTGAACTGTCGCGTCGACAGATCCCCCTGTTAGCGTCGCCGACGCGGTATGAGATCCCACCGAGATGTTTGACAGTGATCGCGTTGCTGACTCGCCAGCCACCAATATCCCCGAGTACGACGCTGTCGAGCCGTCTACCGATAGACTCGGGTCTTCGGTAGCTGTCCGCTCTTTCATCCGTAACACGTAGTCGATACTTCCCCAGTCATCCCCGAGGAAGTCGATTGTAGCCGACGACGGAGAAAGCGAAACCTCTCGCGTTTTGGTTTCG
>NZ_JAVDDW010000017.1:0-26978 GCF_030848585.1 Halobellus sp. H-GB7
AAGTCGGTGGAACTAACGCTCGCCGAGCGGCCCCGTTTCGGTGCCGTCGGCGGGCGCTGACTCATACACAACGCGAGTCGATCGCCCTCCAGTCGGCGATCGCTGACTCCCTTCCCCCTCCCACTTTCCTCGAATACGATGGACGTAGCTGTACTCCTGTTGTTCGGTGTCGCCAGTATCGCTAGCCTGTTTATGGCCTGGGTCGTCGGTGCGGGATCGAGCGGCGCGACGCCGTTCGCTCCAGCCGTCGGAGCCAACGCGATCTCGACGATGCGCGCTGCGTTCGTCGTCGGCATCTTCGGCTTCGTCGGCGCCGTCACGCAGGGCGCGAACGTCTCGGAAGCGGTCGGAAGCGGCCTGATCGAGGGCGTCGCCCTGCCTGCGACGGGCGTGATCCTCGTGCTGTTGATCGGCGCGGGACTGATGGCGATCGGTATCTACACGGGCTACCCGATCGCGACCGCGTTCACCGTCACCGGCTCGGTCGTCGGCGTTGGACTCGCGCTCGGGGGTGCGCCCGCGTGGGCGAAGTACCAGCAGATCGGGCTGGTCTGGGTCGCGACGCCGGTCGTCGGTGGCGGAATCGCGTACGCCATCGCGAGCGTCCTGCCCCGAGAGGACGTTCCCGAGCGATTCAGCGTCCCGATCCTGACGGCGCTCGTCGGCGCAGTGATCACGAACCTCGAATTTCCCACGCTCGGCCCGCACGGAGCGCCCGGATCGATCGCCGAGGCAGCGGCGCGGGCGCTCCCGGTAGACCGTGCCATCGCCGTCGGCGGCGCGACGCTCGCCGTCGCCCTCGCCACTGCGCTCGTCGTCCACTGGGACGTGAACCGCGACCGCGACGGTGGTCTCAGACGCGTCCTGTTGGCGCTCGGGTCGCTCGTGGCGTTCTCCGCGGGCGGGAGCCAGGTCGGTCTCGCCGTCGGCCCGCTGTTACCGCTCGCCGACGAGATCGAATTCGTCTCGACGTTCGCCGTGCTCGTCGGAGGCGGCCTCGGAATCCTCGTTGGGTCGTGGACCGGCGCGCCCCGGATGATCAAGTCGCTGTCGCAGGACTACTCCTCGCTCGGGCCGCGGCGCTCGATCGCGACGCTGATCCCGTCGTTTCTGATCGCCCAGACTGCCGTGTTACTCGGCGTCCCGGTCTCGTTCAACGAGATCATCGTCAGCGGGATCGTCGGGAGCGGTGCAGCCGTCGGCGGTGGTGACGTCGTCGATCTGCGAAAGATCCTCCTCACGGTAGGTGCCTGGATCGGATCGCTGGTGCTCGCGTTCGTCGTTGCCTATCTGACGGCGGTCGCGGCGCTGTAACGCCGTCTGCCCGACGGATTCTTCCGCTCGACGGACTCCGCTGCCCAACGGATCCACTCCGAAGAGCCCACGCTCAGTTGACGCCTCCACGGAGAGCCGTTCGTAGGTTACGACCCGCAAGATGGAGAGCGGCCGCCACGCGAGATGAGTCGAGAGAGCACGGTCCAGATGACGTGACTTAGCGGGGGCTCTATCACAAAAGCGAACAGCAGGCTGTGGGCGGACGAAAGACCGAGCAGCGGTCGCGAGACAGTACAGGGCTGCGACGGCATTCGTACAGCCAACGCTCGAATACAGTCGGCGATCGGAATAGGGACTCGTGATCCGGGCAGGCGACGGCGTACCGACGGCCTGCGGCCTTCCTAGTGGGAGCACGCCGCGGCAGAGTAGACGGAGCCGACTGGCAAGACGACGCGTCGAGCAAGACAGACAGAGCGCCTCACCTCAGAGGTCACGATGAGGCGCGTCGCTTCCACGAGTTGGGCACGGCCAGAGGGCGGAGATATAGTAGCATTTGCAAGTCATCACGCATCCGATCGTACGCTGTCGTGCGGTCGGATGAGCAATCAGTTGCAAATGCTACTATAGTGTGATAGCAGCGCGGCAGGGAACCCGCCTGCGCCCACACCCACCGACCGAAAGGTGACGCCGATCGAGTCGAAAGCCGAGAGAGGGTGGGGAACGTCTCCGACCGTTGAAAGGTTCCTCTGGACTCGGGAACCGAAGGAGGAAGGCAGATTCTCACTCGTCGGGATCGATCACAACCGCTGATCGTTCAGTTGTCGTACGTGTAACTATGAGCCACGCTGAATCCACAGCCGAGACGGAACGTGTCTGGATGGTCGAGCGGACGTTCTCCGCCGACGCGCCCCACATACTGGTGCTCGTCTACGCGACGCCTGACGGCGCACAGTACCACCAGAAGGAGCGTGCGTTCAACCGCTTCAGTGGAACCGTCCCGGAAGTCACCGCAGCGATCGAGGTCGAGGCCGAGGATCTCAGCACGGTCGACGACGCCGAGACGCGCGACCGATACGCGAAAGAGACCGAACGGATGCGGGAACGCCACGCCCCCGACGACGCCGTGTGAGCGGCTACGTCGAACCGGATGGTGTCTGAGGGGGTGCAGGAACGTGAGCCCCAGCGACGTGGAGTCACCGCGGGCAGGGGCCGAGCTGTCTCGGCCTGCTCATCTGACGCCGCCGTCCGGGGGACAGAAGAGCAGGGTGCAAGGAGGACAGCGGTCGAGACGAAACCGCTTACGGGACCGAGCGAGAATCGAGATAGCGTTCGAGATCGAGCAAGAATCGAAGCGGAGCGAGAAACGGAAGAGACAGTCAGCGGGAAAGCGTCGCACATACGCGAGGCTCCCCATCGTGTGAATAGCGGATCGGAGAACAGAGAAAACAGAAGCCGCTCAGCAGGGGCGAAACAGAAGAAGTTCTCAGACGTTAGTCAGCAGATTGTGCCGTCGCCGTGGGGCCCTGAGCGCGGAGCTCGCGGATGGAGCTGACGACGACTGCACCGCTCACGAGCATCGCAGCGCCGACGATGATCGCCAGCGACACGGCGTCGAGGACGGGCATCTCGATAACGCCGCCGATCTCGCGGACCGCAACAGCGATCGAGCCGAGCAGCAGCATAATACCGAAGTAGACCTTGATGTCGTCCTCCTCGACCAGGCTCGTCGCCGCGGCACCGAGCCGGGCACCGAGCGCACTACCCGCCAGAAGCGGGACGACGATCGAGAGGTTGACCGCACCGTCCATCGCGTACAGGAAGCTCCCGATCCCGCCCGAGAAGACGATCTCGAACAGGTCGGTCCCGACAGCGACCGGGACGGGCACGCCGATCAGGTAGAACAGCGCGGGCATCCGGATGAAACCGCCACCGACGCCCAGGAAGCCCGAGAGCAGCCCCGTCGCGAACGCGACGCCGAGGATCATCCACAGCGAGACCTTGAGGCCGCCCTTGATCCCCATCATCGGGGGAATGTTGTACGACTGAATCTTCTTGGCGATGTCGGGGATGTCTTCGGCCGCTTCTTCGACGTCCATATCTTCGGCGTCGTGGCTGACGCCGCCTTCACCGTCGCTTTTCAGCGCGTTGTAGGTGATGAAGACACCGATGCCACCGAGGAGCCCCACGTACGCGATGCTCACAACGGTGTTAGCCAGTCCGATGTCCTGGAGCCAGTGCAACCCGATCTTCCCGACTTCGATGCCGGCAGTCGTCCCGGCGATCATCAGCACGCCGAGTTTGTAGTCGACCTGACCCAGGTCGCGGTGTTTCAGCGTGGCGATGACGGACGTCCCGAAGACGAACGCCAGGCCGGACGCGACTGCGACGTCTGTCCTGTAGCCCATAACGAGCAGGGCCGGCGTGACCAGGAACGAACCCCCCATTCCGAAGAAGCCGAACAGGAGACCGATCAGTACCCCGAAGCCGGCGAACATCGCCAGCATACTCACGGCGACACCTAGCAGCTCCATTGGTTAGTCACCCCGCAGGGCGCGGGCAATCGTCGGCCCGAGGACACTTTCGAGTACACCATACCCAACATACAGCAGGAGGGCCTCGACGAGCACAATGCCGATCAGCATCGCTGCGCCCGTGGGGCCGGCAGCGTTCTCAAGCCCGAACATTGAGAGCCACCTCGTGGAATCTTGCGAATTTCATGGATTTCTGCGCAACTGGTGATAACCGGTGCGTGCACTTAACGGTATTGGGATCAGGATACAATACTATATCTAGCTAACCCACGTGTGGTTGGTGATAAGTTATGGGTAGCTATACGTCCGAAAACCGCCAGTCTCGTTGTCAACACGGCGTCCTGTGGTGTGCGTCGTTGCGCGCGTGATCGCGCAGTGAATCCCAATGACCCAAAGTAATTATTCGACCTAATCGGGGGAAGGGAAACCCGAAAGACAACAGAGTCGCACTCGTCCGACCGGTCGAGAGTCGTGTACAGAAGGTGCAAAATATTGCGCCGATATTGCACTTGTGCTGAATTTAAAACTAATTATTGCGGGTTCTTTCGGAGCAGGGAATAGTCGTTCGAGCGTCATTTGTTCGGAGGCATCCGTGTACCCACCACGAATTACTCGACGCCGAGGTCAGACGGAAATGCACAGGTCATTCTCAACACTGGCAGTAGAAATATCAATCTATTTAATAATTTGTGCAAATTTTGCACCTATCTACGTGGATACCGATTACGTAGATCTACTGTTTTAGGCCATCCTGAACTCTTCTGCTGGCGTATTTGTATTTAGATTGAAAGAGAGATCAAGGCAATCTGCACCGATTGTCTGCGTACACAGAATTGTGGAGAACCTAAACAAATCTTTTATGCACGCAGCGCGTAATGCAGGATAGTGACAATGCCCGACTCGATGTCTGAACAACTTCGACAGGATATGGAGTGCGAGGGACTGCTAGAATGCTTCCACGGCCTCAAGCAACTCGACAAAGAGTGCTTCCAGGTCCTCGTACAGGCTGACGAACCCCTCACCGTCGACGAGATCGCCGAGATCGTCGACCGCGAGCGCTCGACGGCGTACCGCTCGATTCAGCGGCTGCTCCAGTCTGGATTCATCAAGAAAGAGCAGGTGAACTACGAGCAGGGCGGCTACTACCACGTCTACTCGCCGGCGAACGCAGAGCAGATCTCCGACAGTATGCAGCGGATGCTCAACGACTGGTACGCGAAGATGGGCCAACTCATCCAGGAGTTCGAGGACAAATACGAGCGCCAGGACTCCGAGATGGCCGTCGAGAGCTAGCCGGACGGCCGACCGTCTACTCTCTATCCGTCTCGACTCTCTGTCGGCGCTGCCGCGTTTCTCATAGGAATTATCGTAAGTCCGCATAGATTTCTCGCCGGACGGTACGGCGAGAATCTCCGAATAGTTACGATAATCCCTATCAGTTGTAAGACCGCTATAGATGGAGTGCGCGCCCACGGGAAGCGCCGAACCGACACGGCACCACCGGGCGTGTGACCGCTTCCGAACGGTGAGTCCTCAGTCGAACCGGAACGTTTCGAGGTTTCTGGGCGCGTACGTACGCACGTCGAACTTCTGATAGAGTCCAGATGAGAGCTGATCCGTCGACGCCTCGTCGCCGTGGACGCAGATGATCTCCTCGGGACGCGGGTTCATCGTGCCGACGAAGTTCTCGAGGCCGTTGCGGTCGGCGTGGCCCGAGAAGCCGCTCACCGACTCGACGCCGAGGCGAAGCGTCAACTGCTCGCTCCGGCCGCCGCGGTCGCTGAACGGGATCTCGCGTCGCCCACTCTGGATGCGCCGGCCGAGCGTGCCCTGCGCCTGGTAGCCGACGAAGATGAGCTGATTTTCGGGCTCGCTGCCGAGGAGTTCGAGCCAGGACATAATCGGGCCGCCAGTGACCATCCCCGACGTAGAGAGGACGATACAGGGTTCGCCGCCGGCGACTTCCTCGCGCATCTCCTGGCCGCCGTCGACCTGCTGGAACTGTTCTGCGAGGAAGGGGTTCTCGTCCTCGTGGAGAATCCGATCGCGGAGTCCGTCACGGAGGAACTCGGGGTAGGCCGTGTGGATAGCCGTCGCCTCGCGGATCATCCCGTCGAGGTAGATCGGCATCGTCGGGAGGTCGCCCTCGCGCATCGCCTCTTCGAGGACGAGCATCAACTCCTGGGAGCGCCCGACGGCGAACGCCGGGATGACGACTTTACCGCCGCGGTCGTGGGTCTCTCTGATGATCTCGAGGAGGTTTCGCTCGGAGTCTTCCTGGTCGGTCTGGTAGTCGTCGCGGCGGCCGTACGTCGACTCCATCACGAGCGTCTCCACGCGCGGGAAGTCGTTCGAGGCGCCGTTGAACAGGCGCGTGTCGGTGTAGTGAACGTCGCCGGAGAAGACGACGTTGTGGAATCCGTCCCCGATGTGGAAGTGTGAGACTGCCGAGCCGAGAATGTGGCCCGCGTTGTGGAACGTGAGTTTGATGTCAGGCGCGATGTCGGTGACGTCGCCGTAATCGAGGGTGATGGTGTGTTTGAGTTCCTCGCGGACCATCTCGGAGTCGTACGGCGGCGTTCGCCCCTCTTTGGCGGCGACGTCGAGGTAGTCCAGTTGGAGCAGGCCCATCAGGTCCCGCGTCGGTTCGGTGGTGTAGACCGGCCCGTCGTAGCCGTACTTGAAGAGTAGCGGCAGCAGGGCACTGTGGTCGAGGTGGGCGTGCGTCAGCACGACCGCGTCGAGGTCGGCGATGGGATTCGCCTCGGGGACCTGCAGATACGGGACCTCGCCCTCCGCGCCGGGTTTGTCCCCGCAGTCGATGAGGACGCGCGTTTCGGGCGTGCTGAGAACGAAACTCGCGCGGCCGACTTCTCGACAACATCCGAGCGTAGTCACACGAACCCAGTCGGTGTCTTTCGTCTGCTCGCGGTGGATGCTCGTGCCGACGCGTTCGAGGAAGTCGCGACGGTCGTCGCGCTCTTGCATCAGGAAGTTGCGGACGTTGTCGACCGTCGAAGACTCCATCGGCGGCGTACGGAGGACGTCCGGCGTCCAGCCGACTTCCTGAGTGATCTCACGAAGGGTGCTCGCGCGGCGTCCGATGACCAGACCCGGCTTTTCGGCTTCGATCAGGACCTCACCGGTCGCGGGATAGAACTGAAGGTTCGTGATTCCCGCTTCCTCGGGGATCAGTTCGAGAATCTTCGGTTTCGCCTCCGCGGGATCTAGCTGGGTGCCCGCGGCGGGGCGGACCGTAATCCGCTTTCGGAGCGTGCTGGCGAGGCGGCGAATCAGGCCGTCCCGCTCGGCGAACTTTCGCGGCGTCTCCGTGTAGATGACCAGTTCCGGGCCTTCGTAGGCGACGCGCGAGACGACGAGGTCGTCTGGAATCTCGTTTTCGAGTTGCGTTCGAACTGCTTCGAGCGGATCCGTAGTGTCGTTAGTGCTCATACATATCTGGAAAGCCGTGGGCAAGAGCCACCAAAATCCGTGGCCCGTACCACCGGAAGTCTGTTGATGGGGCGCGCCGGAAACGTCGACACGACCGAACGGACGAAATCGTTCAGTTACGTCTATCCGACAGAGTATATAAACTTTTTTCGCTGTCAGAGCGAGTGCCGAGGCGCTCACTGCGGGGAGCCGTTCCGTGCGACTCGCGACGACGCTCAAAAAAGTTTGAAATGCGGAAGCGGGGCTGTTTAAGGCTCGCTAACGCGCAGGATCGGTTTGATCGTTTCACCCTGCTCTGAGTCCTCGACCGCCTGTTCGATGTCCTCGAAGTCGTAGTACGTCACGAGTTCGTCGAACGGGAACTTACCCTGTCGGTACAGTTCGATCAGATCCGGAATGAACTCCTTGGGGTTGCTGTCGCCCTCGACGACGCCCGTGATCGACCGGCCGTTCAGGATGAGGTCGTTGACGTCGTAGCTCGCTCGAGTGCCGAGTGCGGGCGCGCCGACGACGCCGAGCGTGCCGCGCTGGGTGAGTACGTCGACGGCCTGTTCGGCGACGTCCGGGACGCCCGTCGATTCGACCGCGTAGTCGGCACCGCCGCCAGTGACCTCTCGGACGGCCTCGACCACGTCGTCGACGTCCTCGGGATTGACCGTCGCCGTCGCGCCGAGTTCTTCGGCTTTCTCCAGTCGGTTCGGTTTGAGATCGATCGAGACGATGTCGGTACAACCTTTGAGGTCCGCGGCGAGTACTGCCGAGAGGCCGACGGAACCGGCCCCGAAGATAGCGATCGACGAGCCAGCCTGCGGGTTCAGTGAATTGATCACCGCGCCCGCGCCCGTCTGGATACCACATCCGAGCGGGCCGAGCAGTTCGAGCGGGACGTCGTCGTCGACGGCCACGACGTTCCGTTCGGTCGCGATCGCGTGTGTCGCGAACGACGACTGACCGAAGAAGCGGCCGCTTACCTCCTCACCGTCGCGAGAGAGGGGCGACGTTCCGTCCTCGGGTCGCTGTCCCGAGAAGTTGTGCGCGAAGAAGTCCGCGCAGTACGCCGGGTGGCCGGCGTGACAGCTCGGGCACTCGTCGTCGTAATCGAAGCTCATTACCACGCGGTCACCCGGCTCTACGTCGGTGACGTTCTCGCCGACGGCTTCGACGACGCCGGATCCCTCGTGGCCCAGCACGGCCGGCAGCGGTGTCGGATACAGCTGATCACGGACGATCATATCCGTGTGACAGACGCCGACGCCGACGACGCGGACGAGCACCTCGTTGTCCTGCGGGTCTTCTAGTTCGACCTCCTCGATGGTGAACGGTCCTTCCTCCTCGTTTACGACGGCAGCCTGTATCTGCATCGTGAATACCACTACGTAGCGATTTATGGTAAACGTTAGCGTATAGGGGAAAACCGTTCGAGCGGACTGATCGAAGCAGTGGCTGATACTGTCGGACAGAAGTTCGTGAAGTCGGTTGGCACCCACGGGGTGGCGATACGCTTCACATAGTTCTGTCCGACAGTATGAGTACTCACAGTCACAGTTCCGTAGTGGTCGGGGCGGCGTCGGGAACGCTCGGGATCAATAGCGATCAGGTCGCCAGTTGCTGCTTGAGCACGAATCCGAGGACACCGATGACGAGCAAAACGGCCACCAGCGAGAGGAAGAGTTCACTGGGTGTTCCGGTCATCGGTCCAACACCGATCACCTCCCGTCCGGTGTGCAAGATGCTGTTCATACGCGGAATCTGACGCTGGTGTAAAAATCCCTTTCGCCGGTTCTCACTGCGAGGTAAATCGCCTCGGGGTCAAGCCCCGAGGCTTTCGCGTGGACTCCCGTTCTATGCCTCAACCGAGGCAGGGGGCACGTACTCCCCGCTCACGTTCAGCGTCCCGCGATTCAAGCGCACATCTACGGGTGCGCCTCCGTCGCCTGCGTTTTGCCTGCGACGGAGATACTGCAAACCGATGTTCTTGGAAGCGTTGTAGTCGGCGTGGTTCTCGTACCCACACTGCCGACAATCGAACGACTCCCCGTTCCGGTTATCGTCGTGGGTAAACCCACACGTCGAGCAACGCTTCGACGTATTTCGCGGGTCAACTTGTACGGCTTCGACACCGTGTTCTTTGGCTTTGTATTCGACGTACTCGTAGAGGCGTCGGAACGCCCAGACGTGTTGCCACGACGCCTCAGGGATGTTCTCCCGAATGTGGGTCAAATCCTCGAATACGATGTGCGAACAGTTGTTATCGACGGCCTCCTCGATAAGTTCGTTCGCCACCGTGTGCAGGTATATCTCGAACCGTCCGTACTCTTTCTGCCCGACGCTCTCGATGTTTTCGTGGGCGTGACGCGAACCACACTGCTGGAGCGAGGCCCGACGCTTCTCGTACTCTCGACGCCAGTGGTTGAACTCGTCTGCCGACCAGAATCGGCCCGTCGAAGCAACGGCGAGGTTGTTGACGCCCAAATCCACACCAAGGACTGTTCTGTGCTTGGACTCGTATTCGGACGATTCCTCGTCTGCTTCGACTTTTCGCATTGAGGCGTGGAGATACCAGTCACCATCACGATACTGCAAGTGCGCCATCCGAAACTCGAAATCCTCGTTGGAGACGTACTTCGTGGGTGGCGTCTCCGAGTTGTCGGGAAGGATGTAGTCGCACTCGACGCGCCCGTCCACGGTCGAAAGCGAAACGTGGTCGCGGTGGAACGTCGCACTCCGCTTGTCGTAGACCGCGCTATCGGCAGAAAAGTGCGGTTGTGATGTATTCTCGCCACGTTCGAGACGAGAGACTCCGCTTTTGACGGCTTCGACTGCCCTGCGAATCCCTTTCTGGACGAGGTTCGCGGTGAGGTCGGTTTCGTCGCGGAGTCGGTCGTAGAGGGCGCGTTCAGCTTTGGCTTTTGAGGTGACGTGGTAGCCGTCGTCGCCGTGCCAGCACCACTCAGATGCGGTGTTGGCGCAGTGTTTGAACTGCTCGACCGTCTCTCGAAGGGAAGCGTCGGCTCCTTCGGGAGTGTCGAGTTTGATGACGGCGGTACGACGGTATTCCACTGTGGTTTCACATATATGGCTGGTGTTACTTATATGTTTGGGAGTCGGCCTGTCATCGTAGCGTGGTTTGTGGCATCAGGTGTCGGCTTCCTCCCCGACCTCAAGGGTCGGGGGCTTCCGCCTCGTACCGCCTGTGAAGCGGCGAGAGAGCTATAGTTGCAAATGCTACTCTATCATAGCGTTCGCCCGCTCGTCCGCTGGTCACGCGCACGCAGTCGCCCCGGTCGGGGGCAACCTGTCAATGCAAAACTTTTAGCGCTCTTGTTCGAACGCCGTGTCGATGCGCCCTCCACTCGCCGCCGCACTCGTCGGCTTCCTCATCCTCACGAGCGGCTGTCTCGGACTGACAGCACCCGAGCAGCCGCCCAGCGACCAACGTGCCCTAGACGCGCTGAATCGGAGTCAGAACGCCACCGCCGACGTCAGGTCGTATCGGACGACAGTCGATGGAACACTGTCGGCGTCCGAAAGCGACGACTCCGTCACGCTCGCGGTGACCGGAAACGTCGCCGTCGACGTCGCCGGACGGCGAATGAACGCGACGACGGGAATCGAAGACGTCGACGGCACGATCCGAACGCGACAAACAGCGCCCAAACGGGCCTATATCTCCGGATACACGGCGTACACCGAATGCGCTCGGATGGGGTGGGAGCGCCAGAACCTTTCGGAGTCGCGGTCCTGGCTGACGTATACGCCCGTCGGGCAGCAACTGGCGGTATTGAACGAAACGAACGTCTACTGGCGCGGAACGGAGGTCATCGACGGAACCGAGACCGTCGTCGTCGTCGGGTATCCCTCGAAACAGGCCCTGCGGGCAGTGCCCGACGTTCGGGGAGCGAGTGCAACCGAGATCCAGGACGCGAATATCGAGAACGCGACGGTGACCCTCTGGCTCGACAGCGAGACCCATCGACCGGTGCAGGCACAACGCGAGATCGAAGTCGCGGATAGTGGGGCGACAGCGACGGCGACAGTGACGTTCGACTTCGCCGGATACGAGGAACCGACGTCGGTACGCCGGCCCGAGTTCGACGAGGACGAAATCTGGCAGCTGGGATGTCCAAGTACATCGTGATCGGGTTGACGCGATCAAAAGAGAGTACGAAGGTGGCCTCTCGAGTGTCGCCGCTCTCGGTGCGGCATCGTTCTCCAGCCACACCAGCTGTGCGACCGCTGGTTGGATGAGCCGGGGCATCTTGGACTGATGGGCAACGAGAGACGACGACGCCTCACTCGATCACAAACTCGAACCGTGCGCCACCATTAGATCCGTCTGTCACACTGACGGTCCAGCCGTGCGCTTTGACGATGTCGGCCACGATCGAGAGTCCGAATCCAGTCCCGCCCTCGCTGGACGTGACGCCGTGTTCGAACACCTCCTCACGCTTCGCTGGTGGGATCCCGTCACCGTCGTCCTCGACGTAGAATCCAGTACGGTCTTCGAGCGGCCCAACGGCGACTGCGACGTCTGCACCTCCGTGTTCGATAGCATTTCGAAAGAGGTTCTCGAATAACTGCGTCAACCGACTGGCGTCGCCAGCCACCGTCGGAACCGCATCAGAAACGGTCAGCGTCGCGTCGGCAGTGTCGACGTAGCCCCACGCCTCCGTGGTTACGGTGTCGAGGTCGATGTGTTCGGGGTCGGTGATCGTGGTTTCGCCACGCGCTAGCGTGAGGAGGTCGTCGATCAGCCGCTCCATACGGTCGTGCGCTGACTCGACACGGTCTAAGTGGTCGAGATCGCCCGTCTCTTCGACGACTTCTAGAAAGCCGATGGCGACGGACAGCGGATTCCGGAGATCGTGAGCGACGACACTGGCGAACTCGTCGAGCCGTTCGTTCTGTCGCTGCAGTTCCGCTTCGCGACTTTCACGTGCGAATGCCGCCTCGACAGTCGCACCCAATATCTGGAATAGATCGATGTCTGTGTCCGAGAAGGTCTGTTCGAGCGTCGTGCCGACTCCGACGAGCCCGAACTCCCCCAGAGGGACGAACAGGCCGCTCCTGAGTTCCGTATCGGAGTCACCGAGTGCCGCTTCGGCGTGGAGGTCATCGGAAATGCGCAGCTCCGACGCCGCGAACGCGTTCCAAGGAAGGCTCTCTCCGGCCTCCAATCGCGGCAACTCACCGAACACTTCTCTGGTGGCTGCACTCGAAGTTAGTGGGACAAGTGCATCGGTGTGGTCGGAATATTCCCAGATCCCGGTGAGTTCGAACCCGAGGATCTCGACGGCCGCCTCGACAGCGATGTCCCCGATCTCCTCAGTCGACTGGGCTCCGCTGAGCCGCTGGGCTGTCTCCTGAAGTGAGCGAAGCTTCTCCTCTAATTGTTTCTGGTCAGTGATGTCTTCTAAGACGGCGAGGACGCTCGTCGCCTCTCCCTGCGGGGCGGTAACCGGAGCAACCGACAAGAGCAAGTCCAGGGTCCTGCCGTCTTTCGTTTTCCGTCGTATCTCTTTGCCACGAATGCGTTCGCCATCCAGAGCACGCTGCCGGTGTGATTGGAACTCGGCTCGCCACTCGTCCGGGACGATCGGATTGAACTCGCCGAGCACCTCCTGTTGCGACCAGCCAAACATATTCTCTGCCTCGTCGTTCCAGCGAACGACAGTGCCGTCGGCGTTGATTTCCATCACGGAGAGGGGCGTCGCCTCGATGAGCGATTCCAGCCGCTGGTTCGTCGTCTCCAGGTCGCGTTCTCGTTCGACCTGTTCGGTCATATTCCGGGCAATGCCAACGATACGGACGATCTCGTCATCGACGATGACGGGCGCGAGAGTCGTATCCCAGAACCGTGCGTCGCCAGCGAAGTCTAACTCCTCCCGGTAGGAGATCGGCTCACGTTGCTCGATACATCGGGTGTAGTTAGTCTCGAGTTCAGCACCCCGTTCGTCGCCGAACAGCTCTCGCGGCGTCTGCCCCTGAGCGTCGTCGGTTGCGAGTCCAGTTTGCGTCTCGTATCCAGAACTGAGCCGAGCGAACTCGAACGAGGGGTCTTCACCAGCCGTATCGACGTCGAGCAGGAATATCGCGTCACCGGATGTGTCGAGTAACGCTTCGTACTCCTCTGCGAGTTCTCGATACTCACGCTCCTGGGTTTTTCGTTCCGTGATGTCCTGAAACACGCCTCGAAGCACCGGCTCGGTGTGCTGGACGCTGTCGACCCGCTCTCCCCACGCCCGAACGTCACGCACCTCACCGTCGCTCCGAATGATTCGGAGATCGAGGTCGTATGGGTCTCCCGTCTCGAGCGCCCGATCGACGGCCGTCACAACTGTCTCTCTGTCGTCGGGATGGTAGAATTCGATGCCGTCCTCAAGCGACGGCTCATACGCCTCGTCGACACCGTGGATCTGCCGGATGCCGTCAGACCACTCGAGTTCGCCCGTCGACGGGTGGTACTCCCAGACACCGATAGCTGCGATGTCCTGGACTCGTTCGAACAGGAACCCTTGGCGTTCGAGTTCGGCCTGGTCTCGACGCCGCGCGAGTTCGGCACTCACGAGTTCGGCCAACAGCTCGACAAACGTTTCTTCGAGCGCTCCAAACGGATCGGCTCGCGTCGTGTGACTCGAGAAATTGACCGTCCCATAGCGGGCACCGTCGACGACGAGTGGCGCGCCGATGTACGACACCAACCCGAAACCTCGGTAGGCGGGGTGTGTCTCTTTCCCGTCGGCGACGGCGTCCGAAAACGAGCAGACCGCATCGTGCTCGACGACTTCCTCGCAGTACGTGGATTCGAGGTCGAATCGGTCTCCTGATTCGATCGCAGCATCCGGCGCGTGCACTGCCTCGACCGTGTAATCGCTGCCTCGAATGTGGGAGACGATGCCGACCTCGAGACCCAGGGTTCGACACCCGACTTCGAGTAGCTCTTCGAGGCGCGCCTCAACCGGGACCTCGCTCTTTGCCATCACGGTCTGGAGTTCCTTGAGTGCGTCCCGTTCTCGTTCCAGTTGTCGCTTGGCCTCGCCCTGTTTCGTGATATCTCGAGCGACGATGAGTACCCGTGGCTCCGTGCCGCTCCGGAACGGCGTGACGCGAACATCGAGCGTGCGCTGGTCGCTCCCAGCCGCGACGTCGAGTCGCAGGTCTGCGTCGTACAGGCCAAGTGTTCCCCCGTCGCTTTCGATGTCGTCGAGCGTCGATTCGACCACCTCCGAGAGCTGTTTCGTGTCGGATTCGCTGACGCGGTCACTGATAACCGTTTCGAGCCGTCGTCCCTCGGCCTGTCCCCGACGCATACCGTCGAACAGCCGTTCCGCAGCCACATTTGCAAACTCGATAGTTCCCGCATCGTCGAGGACGATCACGGTATCGTGGATGTTTTGCAGGATCGTTTCGCTGCGCTCTAGCTCCAACTCCCGCTCTCGCTCCGCAGTGATTTCGCGTGAAAAGACGGTCAGGCCGTCGTCGTCGGGAAAGACCCGAACTTCGACCCAGTAATCGAACGGGTCTCCCAGATGCTGTTCGAAGGACGCTGGTTCGCCAGTCTCCATCGCGGTTCGGTATCGGTCTTCGAGTTCCGTTCCAACGATCGCGGGGAACTCGTCCCAGAGTGTGGCACCGACGATCGTGTCGGGGTCACGGTCGACGCGTTTGGCCATCTTTTCGTTCATATACTCGATGCGCCACTCGCTGTCGACAGCGTAGATTGCGTCAGTCGCGCGTTCGAGTGTCCGCTGGAAGCGATCAGACATCCGCTCGGCCATCGCCTCCGTTCGAGCCGCCTCGACGAGCGTCCGAATGCGGCGTGCGAGCAGCTCGAAGTTGTTCTGGCCGGGGCGGATCGGGATATAGTCGGAGACGTCCACCCGCGTCGCTTCGCTCGCGATCTGTTCACTTCCGCGCCCCGTAAACAGGATCGTCGGGAGGTCGTCGTGTTCAGATTGGAGCCGCGCCAAGAGATCCGTGCCCGTCCCGTCCGGCAACGAATACGAGGTGACGACACAATCGATAGTAGACGGATACTGCTGGTCGAGTGCAGCCTCCGCCGTAGCGACAGTCGTGACTTCGAAATCGGAGGAGATGTTCAGTAGTTTCGTCTGTACCAGTTCGGCAAAGTCAGTGTCGTCGTTAACATACAGAACGTGAATAGACTCGTGATTGCCGGGGTCTGTATGATGCATTGTCGTTGCTAACTACCGAGACGTTATCAATCGTTTGTCGTTCCGGCCGAATCGCTATTGAAGCCGGAGCGGCGCATCTCTCCCCACGACGTATCGCCACGGACGTACTCGTAGAGGCCCCGCCACGCGATCAGCGTCTTCCACTGTCGGAACCCGAAATTTTCGAGAATCCCCGCGCCCAACAGGCGAAGGACCTGCTTCGGTCGGTCGTACCGCCTGAAACTCCACACCTCGCTGAGAATCCCGAACCACGATAGGAGCACACCGACGCCGACTGTGAGACCGAAGTACATAAGCACGAACGACGCGTCAGCTGCTCCAATCGCGAACGCCAGTGGCACGAGTACGTAGCCGACCCCTTCGACCAGCGGGCCGAGCACCTCGGCGAGCAGAAAAGCAGGGTACCCGAACAGTCCGGGAGATCCGTACCGTCGTCGACCAATCATCTGTCGGTGCCGGGCCATCGTGTCGAGGAGTCCACGATACCAGCGGCGTCGCTGTCGACTGAACGCGGTTCGCGATTCCGGAACTTCCGTCCAGACGACGGGTTCCGGGACGAATTCGACGTTGTATTCCCGGTCTTGCTCGCGGAAATAACGGTGCAAGCGGAGCGTGAGCTCGAAGTCTTCGGTCACGCTTTCAGTCTCGTAGCCGCCGACCTCGCGGACGACGTCGGTCCGGAACACGCCGAAGGCGCCCGAGATTAACATCAGGGCGTTCAGCCGATCGAGACCCTGCCGGCCCGAGTAGAAGGCGCGCAGGTACTCCATCGTCTGAAGGCCAGCCAAACGGTTTCTCGGGAGATCCACCGATTCGATGCTGCCGTTCTCGATTGTGCACCCGTTTGCGGCGCGGATCGTCCCGCCGGTCGCAATGGTCTCTTCGGGCCGCTCCAAGAAGGGCTCGACCGCCTGCAAGAGCCCATCTCTGTCGATGATCGAGTCGGCGTCGATCGTGCAGAACAGCGGCTGTTCGGCGAGCCAGATACCAGCGTTTACCGCGTCCGCTCGACCGCCGTTGTCCTTATCGACGACTTTGAGGTTGGCGGCGTCGCCGGATTGGTAGACGGTCTCGATCGGTTTGCTCGGAACGTCGAACGGAATTGGAGCGTCTATCGGACGAAGATCGAACGCCGATTGGAGACGAGAAAGCGTCGCATCGTCTGATCCATCGTTGACGACGACGATCTCGGTCTCTGGGTAGTTGAGGTTCAACAGCGATTTGACGCTCTCGACGATGACAGCTTCCTCGTTGTATGCGGGCACGACGACGGTCACGCCCGGAAAGAACGGTGAGGAAAACTGCTGGAACATCGATCCGACGGCCCGTTTTTTCAGATCGGCGCGGAGTTCGTACAACGCTGCGATGTGCACCACCAGATACAGACCGTTGACCAACAGGTAATATCCCAGAACGACCCATCCGAACAGGGATAATACGTCTCCCAGGGACGTCATCGTACTGTTTCCCTATGTCTCAGGTCCGTCGAGGCTAGGACCCAGTCTCTCGCCGCCGAACTGGCGGTACTGAGTTCACTCTCGGGGAGTCGCGTGCTCCGTTCGCCGAGGGCGGAAATTGCATCGATCGCTGCCCGTGGATTCGATTCAGTTCGGATGGCGTCACAGAGCGCGTTCGTCGATACCTCGTCGCCCCAACTGCCGAGCATCCGATAGACTGCCCGTCGAACCTGCGGTGACCCGTCTGTACGCACCTGATCAACCTCGACGACGGACCGAACGTCGTTGTGCCAGCCGTACCCGAAGAGGGACTCCGCCGCTGCCGCTCGGACGGTCGGAGAGTTGCTCAGGAATAAGAAGCCGATCCACCCGAGATCCGTCTGCGGCTTCACAGGGCCAGCTTTCCCGATCACCCGCAACACCTGAATGAGGCGTGACTCGGACCACTCGTCGTACGACCCTCTTGCAGACGTAACTAGCGGGCCGGGAGAGAGTTTATTCAGGTGATAGAGCGTATCGATGCCGAGGACGGACATCGGGCTGGATCCCCGAAGCAACAACGCCGTGCCTGCCTGGGCCGCGTCTGGACGCTCCTGTTCGTAGAGCACTCGGGCTGCTGCTGCTCTCGTTTCCGGATGGTCTCCGCACGTAGCTTCGAGTGTCGCTGTCGTGACGTCGACATCGAGTCGGGCAATCCAGTGCAGTGCCCAACGGCGTTCGATGTGGTCACCGTCGTGGAGCTTCCGTCGGGCCTGCTGGTCGATGCCGAGCGCGTAGCCGAGTCGTTGGAGTGACGTCCGATCCCCGCCGCGGATTCGTTGCAGATAGTCTTCCAGTAAGTCGGTCGCAACACGTCGTTCAGATGCACTCAGCCCTTCCACCCACTCCTCCCACTCCGGATCTGTCGCCTCCATCCGCTCGAGGAGCGTCTGGCGGACCCGTGGCAGCGCTTCCGCGTCTCGTCGATCCGTCCGCTGCGACAGGATCGACCGAGAGACCGTAAGGGTCGCAACGGTGGTCAAGAGGAGCAGTATGATGCCCCCGAGGAGCAAGAGCGTCTCTGAGGAGACGACGGAGCTGCTACTCATCCGAGCACTCTCTTGATTCGGGCGATGAGTTCGTTCGCCGAGAACGGTTTCGTCATATAATCGGTCGCACCAGACTCAAGCGCACGAACGATGTCGTCTTCTTTTCCACGGGAGGTGAGCATAATGACGTCTATGTCGGCGAGTCGGTCGTCGTCCTGCATCCGGTCGAGGACTCGATACCCGTTTAGCCCGGGCATCATAACGTCGAGCACGACCAAGTCTGGGAGATCAGTTGCGTTCTCGAGGTAGCGCCAACACTCTCGCCCATCAGCGGCGGCCGTGACCTCGTACCCGCTCTGTAATTTGAAGGTGAGAAGTTCGCGAATTTCTTCATCATCGTCAGCGATCAAGATTGAATGCATCCGTAGTTAGCTATGGAATCCTAACATCCCGAGTGTAATGTAGTTTTGCAGTCGTTTTAAGAAGTTCCTAAGACGAGTAGGAGACAATTATCGGATCCAACCGCAGTATCGGCCGGACCCCCGTGGCTTCTGTCGGGGTATGTGTTGATCGTAGTTCAGATGTTCGCTCGTTGATATAACATAGATGCGAACTCTCGAATCGTCGTTCCGCAACCGCTACCGAATACGGAACCGTACTCACGACGGCAGTCGTCGTGCAGTGAGCGTCACGTCCGGCATTCCGCCGTCGAGTCCGCCGAAGGCGGTCTCGTAGCCTTCGTGCCGTGCAATTTGCGGCTGGACGACGACCCGCAACGAGAGTTCGTCGCCGGGCTCGACACCGTCGACGACGGCGCCGTAGTGGTAGTCTAAGTCGGGATCGAGCGTCGGCGTGAACGGCCCCTCGTAGACTGGCTCGCCGCCTCGCGAGAGGACGCCCTCCAGGCCCATCGCGGGAAGGATACTCCGATTGTACCGGGTCCGTGCGGAGACCGCGAGGTACTGCCCGTCGCCGTCGATACCGGCCGGCGGCGTATCGAGGACGGACACGACGAACCTCGCGTCGTTGCTCGTCCCGGTGCCGACGACCGCCCCCGGGAGGTCGCTCTCGGGGGGCGCGAGCGAAGCGGGCAGCATCTCCATTTCCATCGGGTCCACCGCTCCGGGCGTCGCGGTCTCGTCGCCCAGTCGTCGAATCCTGATGTCGTCTCGCTCCTGTCGGCTGTACTCGAAGGGCAGTTCCACCGAGGCCGCCTCCGAGAACCGCCCTTGGAATGCACCCGTCCGTCGGGTGGACACCGCGCCGACGCTCAGTTCGACTGTGTACGTTCCATCGCCGTCCAGCCCGAAGTTCGCCCCGTAGTGAAAGCCCATCGGCTGTGAGAGCATCGGATAGATGACCTCCTGTGAGACCAGCGAGCCGTCCTGATAGATCTCCGCAGTGAGCCCCGTGTCAGGGAGGACCGTCATACTCTCGGGATCCCAGACGCTCGCCATCAGGTGAACGTCGTCTTCGTCAGCAATCCGCGTGAGTGAGACGGCGTCGCCGTTGACGTTCCAAAACCGGTGTGGATAGCTGTACAGCAGACCGAACGCGTAGTCGCCGTCGGTGGCCGTGCCGGCCATCTTCATTCCCTCGACGTGACTCGGGACGTATATCGCGTCCGGGCGGTCCTCCGGGATCGGCGGAATCCCGGCCGTTCGGGTCTCGAACAACCCCGTACAGCCCGCGAGGGCGACCGTCCCTCCGAGGGCCGCACCGCGCCGGAGCAACGTCCGTCGGTTCATAGCCGACCGTTCGACGCCCCGAAAAATGCCTATTGTGGTCTAGGCCTCGAATCGGGCGCGGGAAACCCGAACCAATCAGGAATGTACCGAATCCCCCAATCTACGATAACACGTCAGTTTGTACTTCAGTCAGAATGACGCGTCTCTATGTCGTTCCGGTCGGCGACGACTGGATCGACCGCTTTCATCGGACAGTCTCTACGCCGGTCGAAGTCCCGGATGAGGCACCGGAACACCTCCAGCAAGTTTTCTGAGCGCCGACGTTTTCTCAAAACGGGTTTCACACACCCCACGCATCCACTACGTATGGAACGCCGCCAAATCTCCTCCGGCACCGAGTGGGAAGCACGCGTCGGCTACTCCCGCGCGGTCAGAGTCGGTTCACAGATCCACGTCTCCGGTACGACCGCGACCGATGACGATGGCGACATCGTCGGCGAAGACGACCCCTACGAGCAGACCAGACAGGCGCTCTCCAACGCCGAGGACGCGCTCATAGCGGCCGATGCGTCGCTGGAGGACGTCGTCCGAACCCGGATGTTCGTCACCGACATCGACGACTGGGAGGCGATCGGCGAAGCCCACGGCGAGTACTTCGGTGAAATCCGACCGGCGACGAGTATGCTCGAAGTGAGTCGGCTGATCAGCCCCGAACTCCTCGTCGAGATCGAGGCCGTCGCTGTCGTCGACGACGACGGATCTTGAGATAGCCGGGCAATTACGGGTGTCACGATGCCCATACCCGGCTGGCGATCCGCCAAAAGATAGTTTCCCCCAGCAAAACAGATTTACGGCCAACCGCTGTATTTGGATGTAATGACCGACGCCGAATCCACGGATGACCGCTGGGAGGGCGACGCCAACGAGGCCGCCGTCGAGGACTGGACGGCCGATACGACGACCTTCGAGCGTGTCCGGCAGATCATCGACGTCACGACCGAGCCACAGAGCGCGAGCGAGATCGCCGAGCGAGCGCACGTGAGCGAACCGACTGCGCGGAAGCACCTCTCCGCGTTGGCGGAGACCGGCCGCGTGAAGACGATCACGACCGAGTCCGGGACGCGGTATATGCGCGCCCCGCAGATGCTCGCGATGCGCCGGATCGCCGACATTCACCGCGAGCACACGAAAGACGAGATTCGCCAGGCGATCCAGGACCTCAAGGAGGAACGCCGCGACTTCCAGGACCAATACGATGTGGCCGACATCGACGAGCTCACGCTCGAACTGGAACCCGGCGACGAGGGCTGGGGAGATCTGACCCGCTGGCAGCAGGTCGAGCAGAACCTGGAGATCGCCCAGGCGGCGCTCACGCTCTACGACTTCGATCCCGATGACAGCCGCTCGGCCGCGGCCCGCGCCTCTGATGGGCGCACCTCCGCACGGGATCGGGGGGCGCTCGGCGACGACACCTCCCAGATGGCGTAGATGGCGCCGCACACGGACATCGAGAGGAACGTCGGCCCGATAGACGACGTCGCACCGAAGCCGGACGCTCCGCAGCGGCACTTCCACCGACCACCGGAAGCACACTCCGACGACGTTGAGCAGTCCTGTATCACCGCCACGGATCCGATGATCGTGGCCCGGGCGGTCCACAGCCTCTGCGACGGGCGTACGAAACGGATTCGCTGGAGCACCTGAACGACGCTGACAACCCTCCATAACAGAGTGTCATAGACGACTTGTCACGGTGTTTGTTTCACGAACTCACAACCGAATCAGCCGTCAGAACAAGCGTGCGTATTGCCGCTGACATTTCTGTCAAAAACAGAGTTGTGTTGAGTGCGGCTTGCTGGATACAACGCGCGTATGCTGGACGCTAAGTGAACCAAAGCTTTCGGAGCGCTATGAGTGCATTTTCGTTAGAGATTATTCTCGTCAACCGACACCTTTCAAAACGATTTTGAGTATAGTACGTCAGTCAAAGATAATGAACAACTACAACGGATCTATTAGAACTCTCTATGTGGATGATGATCCGGAATTCGCACGGATGGCGGCGACGTTTGTTGAACGCGAAAACAACCGATTCGACGTCGAGGTCGAAACGAGCACAGATGAGGCGCTTGATCGTCTAGGCAGCGAACCGTTCGACTGTATCGTCTCCGATTACGAGATGCCAACACGGAATGGCCTCGAATTCTTGCAGGCTGTCCGAGAGGAGTATCCTGACTTTCCCTTCATCCTCTATACCGGCAAGGGTAGTGAAGAAGTCGCCAGTGACGCCATTTCGGCAGGTGTCACTGACTACTTGCAGAAAAAAGCCGGGACCAGCCAGTACACCGTGCTTGCAAACCGTATCCGGAACGCGGTCGATAATTACTACGCCCAAATCGAACTCGCCGAACGAGAGAAGCGTCTCAACCTGTTTTTCGAGCAGTCTCCGCTCGGCGTCGTCGAATGGGACGACCAGTTCAACATTGTCCGTGTGAATGATGTAGCTGAGGACATCCTCGGGTACACCCGCGCTGATTTGCTCGGCCAGTCTTGGGAGAAGTTCGTTCCTGACTCCGACCGGGATGAGATAGCCGATGTTGTGTCTGACCTTCTCGAAAACCAAGGAGGATATCGAAGCGTCAACGAGAACATCCAAAAGGACGGCGACCGAGTTATCTGCGAATGGCATAACCGCGTCGTGACCGATGAGGACGACGAGGTCGTGGCCGTCTTCTCCCAGTTTCAGGATATCACCGAACGAAAGAAGCGCGAACAAGAGCTCCACGAAGAGCAGGTCTTCATCCAGCGGAGCCTCGATACGCTGGAAGATATCTTCTATTTTGTCGACACAGACGGCAACTTCCAACGGTGGAACAGTAAGCTGCCAGAGCTAACCGGCTACAGCGACGAGGAGATTGGATCGATGAACGCGCTTGAGTTCTTCGAAGGCGAGCACCGCGAGGCAATTAGCCACTCAATACAGGAGATTCTAGAGACCGGCTCACACGTAACGGTAGCCAAGATCACGACTACTGACGGGCAACAAGTCCCACACGAGTTCAGAGGTGTTCGGATGACGAACGACGACGAAGAGCCGACGGGGATCATCGGCATCGCCCGCGACATCACTGAACGGAGAGAACGCGAGCGCCAGCTAGAACAACAAACCGAGGAACTGGAGCAACTGGCGACGAAATACGAAGTCCAGTACCGAACACTGTTTGAGGAAGCCCCAGTGATGACGATTTTCACGCGATCCGAAGATGGACAGCCAATCATCGAGGACTGCAACAGTCAGTTCGTCGAGACCCTTGGTTACGATGAGGATGCGATCATCGGCAGCAAGCTCGCGGATTTTTACACGCCCGAGTCATCGGAGAGTCTGCTATCGGGGGGATACAGCCGCTCGCTTGACGGACAGTTCGCTAGAGAGAAACGTGACTTGGTGACTAACGATGGCGAGGTTATCGAGACGATTCTGCGTGCGGTTCCGCGCCGCACCGCTGACGACGACATTATCGGGACGGTAGCGATGTATATGGACATCACCGAACGTGAGTCGGTCAAGCGTGCGAACGAACGGCTCGAAGAGTTCACGAGTATCGTCTCACACGACCTTCGGAATCCGCTGAACGTCGCTACCGGGCGACTCGAACTGGCCACCGAAGAGTGTGACAGCGAACATCTCGACCGCCTCGAACAAGCACTTGACCGGATGGAGGCACTGATTGATGATCTCTTGACGCTAGCCCGGGAAGGGAGAGAGGTGACCGATGCTCAGCCGGTCGATCTCGCCACGATGATCAATAGTTGCTGGGAGAACGTCGAGACGAAGGAGGCGGTATTGATCACTAATATCGATCGCGGTGTTCGGGCCGACAGAAGTCGCCTCAAGCAGGTGTTTGAGAACCTGTTTCGTAATGCAATCGAACACGGCGGGGCGGACGTGACTGTGACGGTTGGCGAACTAGACGACGGGTTCTATATTGAGGACGACGGGCCGGGGATTCCGTCCAGCGAGCGTGATGTGGTGTTCGAGGCCGGGTATTCGAGGTCATCGGAAGGAACTGGGTTCGGGCTGAGCATCGTCGAACAGGTAGTCACTGCTCATAATTGGCAAATCCGTGTCACAGACGGACACGACGGCGGGGCCCGGTTCGAGATCACCGACATCGAGATTGATACGTAAATCCCCTGAGCTGAGCAAGTCCCAGCTACGACTTCTCGCCTGCTGCGGGATGGAACGATGCCGCGGAGTCGAAGCTCGTGAGATCGTCGATCCGCTGTTCTAACTCCTCGATTTCAGCCTGGAGGTCCGCTGTGTCCTCGTCGGTGGCGGCCAGTTGGTCTTTCAGCCCTTGCAGGCGCGTCTCTTTGCTTTCGTCGTCGACGTCCGCTTTCCGCACGTACTCGCTCTCTTCGATCTCGTAGACGTCCGACTCCGAGAGCTCCGTCACTTCGAGCGCGTCGTCGACCTTGCTGGCGTCCACACTGGTCACGCGCTCACGGTCGATCCCGGCCGCTGTCAGTGTCTCCAGTACTTCGTCGTCATCTTTCAGCGTCCGGTTGCGCCGGGACGTCCGCTGGACCGACCCATACTGCCCGGAGACGGGCTGGTCGTGGTGGAGACGGGCGAGCAGCACACTCCGTACGTCCTGCCGGAGGTCGTTGGCGTTCCGTTGGACATCCGAGAGGAGCGTGTACAGATTCACCAGTGCCGGCGTTTCCATTCCTTCGAGGTCTGTCGGGTCGTGACGTTCGAGCGCGTCGATGAGAAGCAGCGCATCGGCGTAGACGGAGATATCCGGTTCGGCTCGGTCGTCCTCGTCGGTTTCGACCTCGTGGGCATCGACTAACGGAGAACTCGTCGGCGTGTCGGTTTCCGCGAGCATCCCCTCTCGGTCGTCGATCTCGAACCGCGGGTGAAGACTCAAAACTGTCGCGTAGGGTTCGGCGTCCGAGGGCAGATTGTCGAGACTGAAGCCGCCCCAGCCGTCGGTGACGTGGCCGTATAGCGTCTCGAACTGCTCGCGTTGGAGTGGGATCGTGTCGTCGCCGTCGCGATATTCGATGAGGATGCGGTGTTCCTGGACGTCCGTGATCCGGAACGGCTTTCGAGACAGTGGCGTGAGGAGTGTCGCGTCCGACGGCAGCTCCTCCGCGTTTTCGAGGAGGTTGTGCCAACTCGCGCTGAACGTCATATCGTTGGTTACCCCGCCCCAACTCAAAAGCCTGCGGACGAACGCGTCACGAAGAGCGTGTTTCTCCGTACTGGCCGGAAGAAGAGGTATCTTGGTGAGCAGGCGATTCTCCTCACCGATAGGACTATTCCCGAGGTTTCGAATGCCTCAGTAGTGAGTCAGTCCCGGTCACAGTTTGTTACATACGAATCCGCGCTGATTATACTCGGATTCGCTATTGCTGCTCAGGTATCGCCTCCGGACGTGTACAGCCAAGTACTGGCGACGCTGGTGATCCTCGTGATCACGCTCCCGCTCTCGTATTGGTTGGCCTACAGACGCCAGTAACCCCTCCGCGAACCGGCTGCGCTGAGCGACGCCTGAGTCGAGTGTGCGGTTCTTCCTCCGAAGAGTAATCCAGCGGGCCCGTGTAGTACACAGTCAATGGTCGAGCCGGTGATGCTGCTGTTGATCGGTGCCCTCCTCATCCAACTCCCGATCGGCGTCGTAATGTACGTCGACGCGAAGCGGCTCAACCTCAAAAATCCTGAAGTGTACTGGCTCGGCGTCGTTGCCCCCGCGGTCGGCTTCGTCGTGATCCTGTACTACGTTTCGGAGCGGCGAAACCTCCCCACGAAGTCCGAGGGTGACTCGGAGACCGATTCAGACCGATAGCTTCGACGCGCGACGCCAATACGGGAAAAGTCACGAATTCACGGGAACTATTTTGATTATACGGGCCAAACACACGTGTGTCACCTTCTCCGCCCTAAAGGGCGGAGCTTGTCGGTGGACTCCCGTTCTGGCCGACCCTACTGGGTGGCAGGCGAGTAGCCGCCGTTCACGTTCAGCGTCCCCGACTTCAGGGCGAGGTGACGTGTCGCCCCTCCGTGCGGAGACTTTTGCCCCGCACGGAGTAGCCGAAATCCAATGTTCTTCGCCGCGTTGTAGTCTGCGTTGACCTCGTAGCCGCACTTCTGGCAACAGAACTTCGCTTGCGACGGACGGTTCTCGTCCAGCGTCGTCCCGCACTTCGAGCAACGCTTGGACGTGTACGCCGGGTCTACCTGCGTGGCGTCGATACCCTCCGCTTTGGCCTTGTACGCCGTGTAGTCGTACAAGCGGCGGAACGCCCACGCATGGAACTTCTTTGCGCCCGGCATCCGGTCGCGGATGTCCGTTAACTCCTCGAAGGCTATCCGGTCGCACCCGTGCGCGACGGCTTCTTGGACGATTGCTTTCGAGATACGGTGTAGGTAGTCCTCTACCCACCGTGTCTCTCGGTTGCCCAGCCGTTCGATGGTCCGATGGGCTGATTCCGTACCCGTCCGTTGTAAGTCGCCACGGACCCGCTCGTACTCCCGACGGCGGTGATTGAGGTAGTCGCCGCTCCAGAACATTCCAGTTGACGTGACGGCAATCTGTTCGATACCGAGGTCCACGCCGAGGACTGTGCTGTTCTCGGCGTCGCCTTCGTCCGGTATCTCGGACTCCACGTCGGCCTTCGTTCCGATGTGGAGGAAAAAGGTGTCCGTCGCGTCGCGGTACTGAAGCGTCGCACCCGTGACCTCGTAGTCGTCGTCGCGGAGGTACTTCGTGTGCGGGTTGTCTCCCTCTGGTGGAAGGACGTATTCGGCTTCGATACGTCCGTTCACCGTGGAGAGGGATACGCGGTCGTTGTGGAACGTCGCGCTCCGTTTGTCGTATCTGACGGATGGCGTCGTGAAGTGTGGTTGCGACGCCTTCTTGCCGTTCTGCCAGCGGGCGACGACGCCCTTGATGGCTTCGGCGGCTTTGTTGCGTGCGGATTGAACGAGGTTGGCTTGAAGCCGTGTCTGTTCGCGCACGTCGGAGTACGTCCGGTCGTGGAGTTTTGTTTTCGAGGTGGGCTTGTAGTCGTCCCGCCACGCGTCTCGGACGACGTAGTTGCACGCCCACAGATACTCCTCGACGGTTTCGTGGAGGAGAGTCGCGTCGCTGTCGTCCATATCGAGTTTGACGACAACCGTGCGACGCACCTCCGCCATATTTCATATGTAGCACCTCACATTCATATAAGTTGCGTTTGGTGTGGGGAGTCGGTCAGCCACCGAACGGCGGTTGTTTTCTCACCGTGTCGCGTTCCTCCCCGCCGTGAACGGCGGGGTTTCCCGCTTGTAGAAAGATGACCT
>NZ_JAVDDW010000018.1:0-26005 GCF_030848585.1 Halobellus sp. H-GB7
AAGTGTACTTATCTCATTATATCATTCTCAGAATTTGAGAACTATACCGGTTCGTATATCATACTCCCCGACTCCAGCTGGTCGAGTAACGTGCGGGCGCTGTATCCCGGCGACCCCTGACTGCCTCGGGTGAGCACCTGATCGTTCAATCGAATAACTGTTCTGACTCTCATCTATCCTTCTGGAATGTTTAATCCAGGTGGGGGAGCGAGAGATCACCGCAGTCGAGGTCCCGAGTTCTATCGACGCTTGATATTCTCGAACTCGCGGAGGTTGTGGGTTAACTCTCGCCCGCGGAAGATGTAGGCGGTCCTTGTGACGGCGAGATTTTCGATATCGAGGTCAACCCCGAGGACCGTCCCGTCCTCGGCAGTGTTCCGCTCGGTGTCGTTCTTGGATCGGCGGAACCGACGCAGTTCGTGGATTCAATAGAGCCGTACAAACAAAACCGCTCGCCAGTCCGCCGCTGTCGTCGAACAACACCACAGCGATCTCGTTGCGGTCGCTGGGGATGCAACCAGTAGAGAAGAAGTCAAACAGCAGTCGGCTTTTTCGCCGAAATCGGTATCAGAGATTATATATTAGTGGTGACAGATAGTAGGGGTACAATGGCAACTGCAGAGGCCGGTACGACCGCAGACAAAGATTTCTCACAAGAGATTGTCAACGGAAAGGCTCTCCCTGAAGACGAACTCTGGGATGTCCTCACCAGTAATTTGCGTCAGGTAATGGAATCAACGGGTGCTGCAATGCGGATTGTGGACCTCGATTTCAACGTCGTCGTCGAAAACCAGCTGATGAAAGACCTAGGCGGAGTCGAGGCTGAATCGAGTGAGACGCTCAAATGCTTCGATCAGTTCTGCAATCCAGAGGTATGTGGAACGGGTAACTGTACGCTGAAACAGGTCGTCGACGAGGGCCAAGACGAGATTCGCGTCGAGGTCGAAAAGGAAAGCTACGACGGGCAGATTATCCCGACCGAACTCGTCGTACGTCCTATCTATGATTCTGCCGGCGACATCGTCGCAATCAGTGAGACGTTCCGTGATATCTCTGACCGTAAGTCGGCAACCCGAAGCATCAAATCAGCTGTCGACGAGGTCAAAGTCTCCTCAGAGGAGATTGCTGAAAACTCTCAGGACATTAGTGATCAGGCGATGCAACAACTGGAGTCAATCACGAACGTCTCCCAGGAGGTGTCATCGCTTAGCGCCACAGTCGAGGAAATCGCAGCGACAGCTGACGAAGTCGAATCGATCAGCGAGCAGGCCCGTACTCAGGCCGAAGCGGGTGAGGAAAAGGCTGAAGAAACGGTCGAGATGATGGACGACATCGAGACTGCAGCCGATGAAGTGACGAGCGACATTCGGGCGCTCAACGAGAGTATCCAAGAAATCGACGAGCTCGTCGACGTCATTAACGATATCGCTGATCAGACGAACCTGCTGGCGTTGAACGCCTCGATCGAAGCAGCCCGCGCTGGCGAAGCTGGCGATGGCTTTGCGGTTGTCGCCGATGAGGTCAAAAGCCTCGCGAACGATTCACAGGAACGCGCTGCCGAGATCGAAGCCATCGTCGCCGATGTGCGAGCACAGACGTCTGAGGCAGTTGACAACCTCGAAGCGACGAACGACGTCGTGCAGGACGGCGCTGCGAAGGTACAACGCTCCAGTGAGACGTTCAAAAGTATCGCCAACGTGGTCGAGGAAGCCTCAGACGGGATCACCGAAGTGGCGGATGCCACGGATGATCAGGCGATCAGCACCGAGCAGATCGCTAGTCTGGTAGATGAGACTGCCGAAGACTTCGAACGGGTGACCGATGAGGCCGAGTCGATCGCCACGGCGAACGAAGAACTGACGTCGCGAATTCAAGAGGTGAGCCGGGAAGTAGACGAGCTGAACTCTCTGGACGTCCAGAGTCAGCTGTGACGATTCACTCTTCCGTGCGACGCGCTCAGAAGTGAGGTCAAACAGCTGGAGTCGCCTCTGCCTATTATTCCTATATATTTTGAATAGTTGTAATGCATCTACAATATCCAATATCGCAGTTAGAATCATATAGGCTAATAATTTAAAATTAAGATCAAGCAATAGACTTGTGAAAGAAGGTAAGTATTGTATTTCTGTAGGTACATCATACTATAGCCAGCGAAGAACAAGTTCAATAACGTAGACAGATTAGTTGCTTGTAATGGTGGGGCCAGATGTTAGACAACGCTTACTCGTGGTGCTCATTCTCGTCTGCGTCTGTGGGCTCTCTGTGGCGTCCCCTGTCTCGGCCGGGGAGCAGCCGAGAGGAAACGAGAGTCTCAAAACGGGTGTCGGGCTTGCACAGACCGGGTCGGCAGAGTTCACTGTCCAAGCCGTTTCCAAAGCGGACGTGGTGCAGGGGGACACGTTCGATGCAAGAATGAAAGTCACTAATACGGGCGATGAAACGGGCACGCGAACGTTGACCTTCGACGTGGGATCGATTCACCGCGAGACGGACATGAGGCTGTCGCCGGGTGAGACAGACACGTGGTATCTGACGGTTGACAGCGATCCGCTCTCGGCGGGTGAATATACGCAGTATTTCCGGACGCCATCGGACACTGACGATCTGCCATTGACCGTCAAGGCAGGTGAGCCAAACTTCCTCGTCGGTAACCTCCGGGTTGAGCAAAACGGCGAGACAGTCTCGCGGATAGACAAGGGAGAGTCGGCGGAAATCAAGTACGCACTCTACAATGACGGCGAGGGGAGGGACGGACAGTTCGCGAACTGCTATCTCGCAAGTTCACACGTCGGCGACCAGTTCATCGAACTGGAGCCGTCAGAGTCCGAGACTGATCTGTCTTGTTCGTTCGATACCGACGATTTGTCTCCCGGACGGTACGAATACGGCGTTGAGTCGGACGACGACTCGTGGTACAAGGATCTCTATATCGACAAGCCGCCACAACCGCCGACGATCACGTCTGCGTACCCCTCCGGAGACGTCAAACTCAATCACGAGACAGGTGACTCCGAAACATTCAGCGTCGACGTTTCCGATCCCGACTCAGATTACGATGCCATCTCGACCGAGTGGTCTGTCGACGGTGTCGGCCGCGGGACTACTGACGAACTCACTGTCTCCGCTGATGACCTCTCGCCGGGGATGCACACGGTGAGAGCGACCGTTGACGACAACCAAGCCGAAACCGAGAGTGTGAGCCGCGAGTGGTCCGTTCGCGTCGTCGTGCCACCGAAAATAGATGGAAAAGCACCGCAACAGCCCTCAGTGAATGTCGCTCCGGGCGAGTCGGCCTCATTCGACGTCAAGGTCGACGATGCTGATACGCCTGACTCGAACATCGACGTGTGGTGGGAAGTCGATGGCGACCGATCTGGGTCCGGGCAGTCATTCGAGATAGACAGGAGCGCACTTGGATCCGGCAAACACACGGTGAGCGTAACCGTTTCCGATGGGACAAGCCTCACGGACAACGCACGGGCTGAATGGACGATTAAAGGCCTCTCGAAGCCACAGATCCACAGCATCTCGCCGTCACGTTCGTCAGTGGCACCCGGCGAACCGGTTTCGTTCTCAGTCGATGCAAGTGATCCGAACGGGAAGGGTATCGCGACCGTACAATGGGAACTCGCCGGCCAACAGTTCTCTGGGACGACGGTAGAACACACGTTCCAGCAAGTCGGTACTGTCGACGTGGAGGTGAGCGTGACAAACGAAGCTGGGATCACCACAATCAAATCCAGAGAAGTGTCGATCGAGGCAACACCACCGAACGTACAGGGTGCGGGCCCGACACAGTCGGTCGTCGCAGTGGGGGAATCGCTCCAGCTCAGTGCTAACGCGACCGATCCGAAGGGGCGGTCGCTCTCCTTTGATTACCGGTGGGAGTTGGGCACCGAAGAAGTCAGCGAGCAGCAATCGACGACGATGAGCTTCGACGAGGTCGGCCAGCACAAACTCACACTGACGGTCACGAACTCCTATGGGGCGAAGACAACCCGGATGTACACGGTTCGCGTCCGCAATGACCGACCATCGGTCGATCGTCAGCAGCCGACTGACAAATCCATATCCGTCCTGTCACAGAATCCCGTCCGGTTCGCCGCCGAGGTGACGAACCGCGACACCTCGACGGCGACCGTGGCGTTCCAAATTGGTGAGTCCACAGTCGAGACACGTAATGTCGACAGCGACAGACAGCGCGTCGCGTTCCAGCACACGTTTGACACGCCCGGCGAGAAGACCGTCACGCTCGTCGCTCGTGACCAACACGGGGCCGAGAACGAAGTCACGTGGGACGTGAACATCAAAAGCCGACCACCGCGCTTCGTCGACATATCACCGAGTCAGCAGCGTCTCTCGCTGATGTCTGGGTCGACTGCCTCATTTTCGGTGGACGCGCGTGATCCCGAACAGGAAGGAGTGACCTATCAGTGGTCGCAAAACGGGAGTACAGTCGGTACTGGACCGTCACTCGAGCGGACGTTCGACGAGGCTGGGACGTACAATGTCACCGTTGAAGCGGCAGATCCGCGGGAGAGTGCGAGCACTCGATCGTGGTCCGTGGACGTCGATAGCTTCAGTGAACCTCCGACGCAGAGCCTGCACCTGACGAACATCAAGATCGATCCACAGAGTGAGCGGACTACCAAGACGTTCCTCACTGTCTCGATGGAGAATCCCAGCTCGAACGACCGCACTGTCGTCGTCGACTTCATCATCGACACGCCGGACGGCCTCGACGTCGTCCGAATGCGAGGCGTCGATGCGGCAAACAAGGCGCAGATCACGGGGAAGGGTCGTATTGACCCTGGGTCGCAGCGCTCGATGCGCGTCGGCCTTCGGATCGCAGATGAATCGCTGATCGGCTCCGACGTCCCGATCGATGTCACGATCCGATACTACCCCGCCGGTCATCCAGAGGACCTGACCTACATCCGACAGTCCAACGAGACGATTAGCATCCGTGGGCCGAGTTTCATTGAACAGCTTTCATCGTGGTTCGATGGCGTTCTTGGCGGTGTTTTCGGGTCTGTGACCGTACCCGACGCGTAACGAGAGGAAGCCAAGAACCACTGGACCGGATGTTTTCTGCCCTTACCGAAAGACGAGGACGAGAAGCGCACCGACAATGAGCCCACCGAGTGAGTATAGAATCGTCCGGTTGTCGTCAGGTTCCGAGGTCGGTGTCTCACCGAGTGGTCCCGGATTCGGGGTTTCGGTGTCGATCTCGATCGAGAACCCACTCAACCGATTGCTCTCTTCTGGGTATCCAACCGGGAAGTACTCGAAATCGACGATGAGGACTTCTGAGCCGAGGTCCCGAGAGAAGACGTTCGCCGACATCGTTACCGCCTCACCTGGTGAGACTCGAAACGACGACGTAAGTTGTCCCTGACCACCGCTGTTGACGTTATCCGTTCCTGAGACGTACATCCCCGATGGAATCGTCAGTACCATCTGCACAACGAGTGGACAGGGGTTTGAACGTGGAGCGGTCGCCTGCCCTGAGATTTCGGCAGGCGTATCGGTGGTGATGGTCTCATCTGTCGCCTTAATTTGGACGTGACTAATCCCCGTCGAAGCCGCATCTGATTGGGTACACGCTGTATCCGTCGTCGCCCCGAATGGCGTTGCATCATCGCTCAGTGATGCCTGTACGCTGCCCGCAGCGCTCGTGAGTACGAGTACGCCCACCGCAAGCAACACAATTGCCGTCCGCCAGCGTCTCGAAGTTGATCCTCTACTCATCGTTCCTGGTTTGCAGTGCTGATTACCATCGGTTTGAACGGTCTCGTGAGTTGTCGTGTGTGCGGCATCCGGACTAGCTATCCGTGACGATGATCGGAATGGTCCCTTGTCGCGTCTGTTCGTCCCCCTCGTCGAAGGAGTAGTTGGCGATTCCCTCAATTTCGAAGTGCCCCGTGCGCGTGGCCGCGAGTCGAATGCTCGTGCCTGCGGTCTCACCGGGTGGAAGGTTGAATGTCGCCGCATACTGGCCATTGCCACTCTCAGCCAACGACGTGCCGCGAAGGCTCATCCCGCTGGGAACTTTCAACACCAGCCGAATGGAAAGGTCCTTTTCAGGGTCGAGGTTGACCGCACTAAATTGGAGGACGGCGGTTTCGTCCGTGCTGATCCGTGTGGCTACGCCCCGGAGATGGAGCGAAATTCGGTCTGTCGACATCGAAATCGGGTTCTTTGTTTCGGGACGGGAAGCCTCTCGCTCTTCGACGTAGACTGTTTTCGTCGTCCGGTCCATATTCAGCCCTGGGATGATTCCGAACGGCGCTGTCGTGCGGAGCGTAACCGTGTGTGCGCCACTCTCTTCGAACGCGTGTGTGACTTGCGCTCCTTCGGCATCGAAGTTCACGAGGCCCGGTGACTTATCGAAGAACCATTCCCACTTTGATGCGGTCGACTCACTCGCGTCGAACACGATCTTCTCACCGACCACCGGACTCGGTGGCGTATAGGTGAACGCTGCCTCTGCCTGGAGTGGGTTAGACGAGAGACACCCAGAAAGTGTCGTGAGAGCAGCGACAGCCCCACCACGGAGGAGATTTCGGCGCTTCACACGCTACAATAAGTAACAGTCCCAATGAAACTTTCTCGTCTTCCAGAACGCGGTCTGTCTCTTTCGCTGAGACAGGCGGACGGATTGGTTGCAGTTTCTGGGACCCAGTGACATCCTCCCGCGCCTAAAGACGGGGGCCTCCCACCCGGTGTTGGCCGGGCAGGTCAATCCTGAAGGTTGGGAGTCTAAGGTTTGCTGGACAGTCAGCCAGTGGCTTTGCCACGAAGCCGTTACTCGTACCCTGTAGAGGGCTTCGAGCTACCTGATTGTGTAACGACTGTCGGCGTGGGCGGCTTACCTTTTGATTTCGGCTACGAACCGTGGCAAACACCGAGTCAACTGCCAGTTCTCCACGCACAGTCCGTAGTACGTGGTTTGTGACTTAAATCGTCGGATTCATCTGGTGGCTGAAGCCACCAGTATTTTCCTCGAATCTCTATAACCCTAACTCGTACCTATTACGAGTAAAGGATACCAGTAAATATAAGTAACTGGTAAATAACAGGTTAGAGTGTAGCCAATGAACACGAAATTCCGTATGGTCACTGTGCTAGTGCTCTCGCTCGTGCTCGTGGGGAGCACGATCGGGTTCCCACTAGCCGCCGGAGTTGCGAGCGCACAGGAGACGAACACCACCGCGACCGCGACGTCGACGCCAACGCCGACTGCATCGGACACCACGACCGCAGCCGCCTGTGAGGACCCGAGCCTTCCGCAGATGGACGCTGCTCGGCTCTACGCGCCTACCCAACAGATCGAGGCCGGACAGCCCGGCCGCATCGAGGGCGGTTTCGACCTCGACAATCAGGCAGAGTGTCCTGTCGTGGTCGAGGTGCGACTGATGGTCCAGTCCGGGATGAGCGTCAGCGGCGGTAGTGACTGGGGCTCGACCGCGGCCGGGATGGTCTCCACCGAGTTCACGATCACGCCGGACGGCTCTGACACCGAAGACATCGCCGCGAACGTCTACAGCCGAAACACCGGCGAAGCTCGTGTCGACGCCGAAATCGAATACTGGCCGGAGGGCCACCCCGAGATGAGCCAGAACCTCGACAGTCAGCGGTTCTACTTCGATGTCACCGAACCGGCCACGGAGACGGCCACTGGCGGTACCGGCGGCGGGAGCGATGGCAGCAGCATCCTGTCGGGTCTCTCGAATCTCGATTCGGAGATTCTGCTGTTCTTCCTCGCCGCACTCGCCATCGTGGGGATGATGTATATCGCTCCCAAGCTCGGGATCAACCTCGGCAAGTAAGCACCGACCATCTCTCCCCCACCCCAGCCATCCAGGGCAACTATCGACGCGCTCTTGGGGGAGTGACAGCGGGTCTCGCCGACGGAGATACGAAACGCAGCGACGTACAACCCAACCAACGGCAAAACACAATGTTCGACAATATTTTTGGCGGCTCAGACGACGAAGACGACGACAAGAACGACGTCCAGCGAAATGACGCCGATAGCGAATGGGACATCGAAATATCGGGACACACCGGCTTTAGGAGCTCAAGTAGTAACGACAGCAGCTCCAGTAGTGGATGGTTTCGGACACACACCATCTCCCTCGATTTGGACTCAAGTGAGGGGACGGCATCAACGGACACACAGTCTCCGTCCCAGCCGTCGCAGCCGGCGGTACCCGACGAGCCCACGACAGGACCATCGCCCGGGTCCAGTTCGTACGACCGTGGGACGTTCGTGTTCCCCGATAGCCGCGACTTTATGCAGAAGGTCGAGGCACGCGGTCTCAACGGGGCACACAACCGCGTCGAAACAGTGTACGTCCTCGCAGGCAATTCTTATACGACGCCAACAGATCTGTTCCGACTCGACAATCCGTCGTACTACAAGTCGGCGACGCGTCGGAGCGTCGTCTCTTACGGTCGGAAGATGGCCAACAAAGTCGCTGCGCTCTATCCCAACGGCAAGGCGCCCAAACTGTTAGTCCGGTTCCACACGCACCCGGGTGGCTCGACCCGACCGAGTGACGCCGACAGACAGAGTGCTGCGCAGGTCAGAGACAACTTCGCCGACGCCTTCGGGACGAGCGACTTCGAGTTCTTCCAAGGGATCCACGCCTACAAGGACCACGGCAGTAACCCGTCGCCCTCGGAACGGCACTCACCGACGGCCCGCAGCAATTCGGTCTCGTGGCGGGGCGAGCAGTATCGACACGAACTGGCCCTCTTCGGACCGAAGTTCCAGAACCCGCGGAAAGCAGTGGTGACCGATGACTGACGACAGTGAGGAGCTCGCAGCGGCGCTTCAGCAGCTGGACGCCGAGACTGCTGAGGGCCTTCGAGACCTCGCGGAGAATAACCCCGAGTTACTCCGAGAGACGCTCAGTGACCTCGGATATCTCCCGACGATCAATCAAGAGTCGCAGGCGGCGGAGAAGTCGGTTGATTTGCCAGACGCTCAGCGCCGCCTTGCAGACGCGCTGCAGGAGATGGGGAGCCCCCGTACTGCCGAGGAAGTCGTCGACCTCATACAACACGAATTCCCCGAGATCGTAGACGAGTTCCAGTCGGCGAAGCACCGCCCCTGGATGTCGACGCAGTTGAACGAACTCGTCGAGCGTGGTCTCATCGGTCGGTTCCGCGACGGACGGACAGTCAGATACACGTTCAAACCAACCGAGGCAGTTCGTCACTGGGCGCTGCACAACAACCGATTCGTCGAAGATCTCGAACGCGGGACCGCCCGCGAGATCGCCGGCGATACCGGAATGCCCGTCCGTACGGTTCGCGAAGCCATCGACGAAATTACAGAGGAGAGTGACTGAAATGTCCGACCCAACGCAGGAACCCGAGCGCGATCCGAAAAACAGCACAGAGAACGAGCACTCCGAAGCGGATTCCGTCGAAGATGAGGAGCCGTCGTCGGGTGACGATGATATCCGGCCGAATAACGAACGTACCGACCCAAGCGTGACTGTTCAGACAGTCACGGAACTTCACCGCCGACTCCTCGACGTGGACAGCACAGTTGGTGACCTCGAAACGACGCTGACAGTCATCACCGAACTACTTGCGGCTGACGAGAACACAGCCGGTGAGGAACTACAGGGAGAGGTTACCGACGTTGTCGAGCAGATCGATGCGGCAAACGCACAACTTGACGAGATCGCAAGTGCTGCTCGTCGGTTGAAAAAGCTGGTTGACGAACAGTCTAGCGACACATCAGGTGGAAGTGATGCCGAACCCAGTGGACGAGAGGGAACATCGGTCTTCGACGATGCCGATGAGTACGTCAGAAATACGGCCGCAGCAACTCCCGACGATCAGTAGTACTTGCTGTTCACACTACATCTCACTAAACTAATATTTTAGGAGTACATATTTTGTGGCACCCGAAAGATATAAAATTCAATAGGTAAATAATATGTATGACCTTTCTGGATCCAACTCGTCGACGATTACTTCAATATGTCCCTGTAGTTCTTGGAGCTGGGAGTCAAATAGACGTCGCTCAAGCGGCTGAAAATTCGAGGGCAGAGGGCTGGCCAATGGCCCAACATGATAAAAAACGAACGAGCAGTTCAGATGTTCTAGAAGCACCTGGTCCCCAATTAGAAACAGAGTGGTCTCGTAATTTGGGTGATCCTATCGGAGATATTATGGCCGTGGATGGAACAGTATTTGCGACGATATTAGGATCTACCAACGGATTAGCATTAAATGCGGAGACTGGAGAGGGAATCTGGAGTGGCCCAATAGAGACGTACCACAATGGATACATATATGGCCAAAATTCGTACTATGGTGACACTATTCACCAAATCGATCCCAGCAATGGTGAAATACGGTGGTCAAAGACTATCGAGACAGGAAACTCAGAGTACGTGAGCAGACTGATAGGAAATCGTGATTCGATAATTGTTGCTGTGAAAGAAGACGGATCCCAGCGAACCGGGAGTCTTCATTCAATTTCAATCGATGATCAACGGCAACAATGGGTACACGACCGAGTCTCGGTGGGGGGGATGGCAATTGCTGATGGATCCGTATATTTCGCGGACTATGCAGGCCCTATTTCGCTCCACAGTATTGACCTGGATGATGGAACCTCCAACTGGGACATTGAAGTCAACAGTTTCGATGTTGGAACACCCACAGTCCAGGGAAATACGATCTACCTTCCAAATTCTGATGCTGATTTGATGGCCTTCGGTGCAAATCTGGGCACCAAAAAGTGGGAGTTCAACACCCCCGACGACAACTTCGGTTCGCCTGCTGTTACTGATGAATATGTAGTCAGTCCGCTTGGTGAAGGTGTCTTTTGCCTGTCACAGGATATGGGAATAAACTGGGAGTTCCAAGTCGAAGAGGACTGGGCGCCGGTTGGTGGAGTGGCAGTCGTACGGGATAAAGTGTATTTCGGGGCGCGCGACGGCAATTTTTATGTGTTAGATTTGCATACGGGTGAAGAATTAAACCGGTTCGAGACGGACAGCGAGATCGTTGGATCGCCGGCAATCGCGTATAATAAAGTGTACTTTGGGACGGAGGATGGGACAGTATACGCTTTGACTGATCAGCCGAATAAACGACCTGACCCCGATTTCAGTTATTCACCTAGAAATCCCCGTGTTGATACCGAGGTGACATTCGATGCAAGTGAATCGACTGATGACCGGTCGATCGTGGAGTATGATTGGACGTTCGGGAATTCAAATCTTGGTCCCGGTACTGGTGAAATTGTATCAAAAGTATTCGAGACGCCAGGCAGGAAAGATGTCGAATTAACAGTAACCGATGATCAGGATGCTTCTGCAACAATTTCAAAAAGCGTAGACGTCGTTCGAGCGAATCAGGTCCCAGAGGCAATTATCTCACATTCACCAAATGAACCAGAAGTTGGTGATTCAGTGACCTTTGAGGGAACCGCGTCATCTGACCCGGATGGAACGATTGAAAAATATGAGTGGGATATCGACCAGGATCCCAACCCAGGATATCATATTGACGGGGACGTTGTCGAATACTCCTTTGAGAGCCCCGGTGATAAAAACGTCAAATTGCGAGTCACCGACGATGACGGACTCGAAGCCAGTACTGAAAAGCAAGTTACGGTGGTTCAACAGCAAGTGAATTTTGAATTCACGGGGACGCAAACAGAAATCACACTTGATGAGGATGCTATCATTACACTTAGCATCGTGAACTATCTTTCAAACAAAGAAGTAACTGTACAGTTAGTGATCAACACCCCGAGTGGCATATCTGTGTCCAGTGTGGCAGGTGCTGATTCAGGATCAAATCAGTACAATGCGGTAGAAACTATCGACCCGGCAAGCCAATCGAGCATTAGTATTCGCTTGGCGGCGAATGAGCCAGGCGAATTCGATGTGGGTGGGATCGCAATATGGTATCGTGGTGACGATGAGGATGACGTCAATCGGTACACAGACAGTGTGACAATACAAGCTCAGTCAGAAGGCGGGTCCGCTGATAGAAGCGACCAGAACGGTGATCCGACATCCAGTGAAGCCCCCGGTTTTGGTATCGGCACGGCACTCGGGGGGGTCGCTGGTAGCTCCGCTCTCATCAAATGGCTCCACGACAGACGCCCGCGGGAGTAGTTTCCGACAGATAGCCCCGACGGGATGAAAGGGGGTATTGAACGCTCGATCCTCGTTGGCGGCGGAGAGCCCCCAGAACCTGAGCCGAAATCGAAAGATCCGCGAAAGCCGTAGGCCTCGTAGAGCAGTCCCAGTTAGGGACAGTGATGGAAGTTGAGACTACACCGGATTTAGCGAGGCTGTGATGCGTGAATTTGGCCGATTCAGTCAAGGCAAATCACCTCATATCACTCCCTAAGCGGTCATTCCTGTCATACTTTCAATTGTATGGACGAATTTTCGTGACTTCCAACAGTGTAGCCACTCAGACGGCGAGCTAACCTAGACAGAGTGTCTCTCTACCCAATTCCAGTCTCCTTCTTTAGCAGCGTCAGCGTATTGTCGGCTGTTACGATCGGCGAGTGCTCGTACTCACCAGTCAACTCAACCTGCACGAGCAGATCGACAGCTCGCCAGATCGAGTACAGGAGACACGCGAATGCGAAGTAGAAGAACCGTAGCCCGAAATCCTTCGACGTTGTCGCAGCCATGAACCGTTTGATCGATTTGTAGCCGCTCTCGATCTCCCAGCGATAGCCGTACTCTGTGAGGTGCCCGCTCCCGCAATTCGACATGAACACCGAATACTGCCGGTGATCGTCGTGCTCGGAGTCCTCTTTCCGGCGGTAGGTCAGCGTCGTCTCGTGCCACTCATTTTTTCCGAGATGGAGCTTCCGGTCGGCCTCGTAGCGGTCTTGGCCGCGCTGGAGCAATCGCTTGGCCTGGGCTTTCTCGCTGGTCTGCATTCGTTTCGGCACGACGTATGAAAGCCCACGTTGGCTGAGCATCTCCAGGACGTGCTGGCTATCGAACTCTCGGTCCATCAGCACGTTATCGACGTGAACCATCTCCTCGGCAGAATTCAAGAGGTCCTTGACGATTTCTAAGCGGGACTCACCCTTCTGAACTGGCCGCGCATCAAGGACGATCGGGACGGCGTTGCCGACTAACTGGACTGTCGCCCACTGATAGGCGTACTCGTCAGTTGTCTCCTTGGTGCCGATAATTTCGTCTTCGTGGCCCGTTCTATCGCCCGTGAACGGGTCAGCTTCGGTAATGTCGATCGCGACGATCCCCGCTCGAAAGAACTGCTCTGTCCCGGCAACTTCGTTCAGGAGCCGAGTGACGGCCTGCCGGTACATCGCTCGAACCTGTTCAATCGAGAGGTCGCGGATGTGCTCGCGATGGGCGTGGCCCAGCGGTGTCCGATCCCGAGTCGATTCGTAGATAAAACTGCGAGCCCCTTCGTTCGCAGCCAGCCGCTCGCGAAGTCCGAGATACGTCTGTAAGTCCCAGTAGGCGTTCTCGTGTATCTCACAGCCCTCGCCACGTTCCAGCGAAAACGCCGGGAACACGATGCGGCTGACGTGTCCGGTGATCTTCTCTGCCTGCTCCAACGTAGTTTGATCATTCGGGTCTGACTCACCAGACTCGTTCCCGTGGTATCGGAGCTTTCGTGCCGGTTCACGCGGAGTCTCGACACCCGCATTCTGGGCTTTGATGAGAATCGTTCGAGCCGCTGTCTCGACAGTCTCTCGGAGGTCAGGGGTGAACCGCTCGTGCCAGCTTCGCCACAGTGTCGATTGGTACGGGATCGTCTCGAACCCCAGTTTATCGCGGAGTTCAGGGCGGTTCCTGAGGTAGCCAACGAGTGCGGTTTCGTGCTCCCACCCGTGGCATTCTTGCAGGACGAACACCCGGAAGAGAGTGGCCATCTGGTAGCGTGTCGACCCCGCATACTGATCATGGGCGCTAAATCGAAAGTAGGCTAGCGGGAGTGCACAGACGAACTCCTCGATAGAGTCGTGACTATCGTGATCGAACCACGTCTCTGAGACTGTCCGGATATCAGATTCCAGTCCAGCGAGCGACGTTCGATCGTACAGTAGTGTCGAATTGTACGCCGGCCACTCACTATATTGTCGTTGGGCGATCCGTCGAAACGTAGTCCGACAGGACTGACTGGTGTAGGGCATCAGTCTATAGAAAGTAGAACGAACTCAAAACGCGTGTTATATTTAATTAAACGGGGGTGGGGGGGTGGGGTGGGTGTGCCTCTGACGCTTCGCTGGATACCAGTTTGAGAGGTATCCGGTTCGATTATTATTGAGGAAGAATATAATTCTGAACCCAATAGATATACCTGATCAATATTGTCAACGTCTAAGTATTGGCCTTACTATCTATAATCCGGCTTTGAATGGTGAACGGGGCTATGTATAGTGTAACTCGTGGATTGTCTCTGCTAATAAGTGCCAATACTCTATCCAGTTTTAATCCGTGAATTGCCGCAGGCTTAAGCCATCCTCCTATACCGTTTATAAAATGAGGGTTTGGAGCTTCATTGCAGAAATTAAAGCAGAGAAAGCAGCATAGCAAATGATATAATTAACACAATTGAAACATATAATAATAAACCGACAAACTCGATCAATCTCATATCCAAATGAGTACCATATTATGAAGCGACACAGCGCTCCATACGACCAAAACTGAAAGGTATGCTACATTGCTCCACAGATCGATATTATGTCTCGATTGTGCGACTCCGGGAAGCAGGTATTCACCAAGAAAGAATAATAACACTAGTGACACCGACGAGAGAAAGAATAGGCCGGGGATGATTCCGAGAGTCTCAACAATAAGTACGACAATCGGATTGGCTTCTCGCAGTCCGATGCTTAGCCCATAGTACGTGAGACTCGCATCTATAGCTCGTACGAAGACCAATCCGATGAGCAGCGGATATTTATTTTCTGCGAGTACTTCGATACTGCTGCTGGTAGCACAATTAGTGGATGCCACGGCTCCTCGCACCATATCAGAACTGCTCTACAGGTTGGGATCCGATACGCTGGTCTCTGACCAGCATATCGATCTGATAATCTGTCTCGAGACGCTGGAGTGTCGTATCAGCTTCTTCCTCCAACTCTCGTATTCTCTGGAGGAGATCGCCGTATCGGTCGTCCTTTTCTAGCTCTGTTTTGTCGAGGTTCGCTTCTAACGTGGCTTTCCTCGCGGTGAGTGAGAGAAGCTCTGTGAATGAATCTTCGTATGTTAGAATCAGCTCTGCAGCTTCCACAGCTCGAAGAAGCTTTGTCCGGTCGATTGGTTTGAGAAGATAGTCATCCACATCGATGGACGCTAGGTCTTCCGTTGGCTGAACAGCTGTTACCATGATCACCTGCTGGGCATCGCCGCCTTCACGAATTGATTGTAGCACCTCCGTGCCAGAGAGGCCCGGCATTCGACGATCTAAAAGGACAATATCAATCGGTTCCTCAGCGAAGATTTCCAGTGCATCTTCCCCGGAATAGGCCACATGAACCTCGAACTGCTCCTGTTGGAAGTTGAGACTACAGTGGGTATAGCAGGTCTGTATTCGTGAATTTAACCGATTCGGTCAGCGGGAACTGCCCCAGATGGCTCTCCAAGCGGCTATGCCTGTCATAAATCCAATCATATAGACAAATTTTTGAGACTTCCAGTAGCGTAGCCACTCAGAAACCAAGCTAACCCGAACAGAGTTCCTCACTACCCGATTCCAGTTTCCTTCTTCAGCAGCGTCAGCGTGTTGTCCGCTGTAATCACCGGTGAGTGCTCATACTCGCCAGTCAACTCGGCTTGGACGAGTAGATCGACAGCGCGCCAGATCGAGTACAGCAGACACGCAAACGCGAAGTAGAAGAAGCGAAGCCCGAAATCCTTCGACGTAGTGGCGGCCATGAATCGCTTTATCGATCTGTAGCCGCTCTCAATTTCCCACCTGTAGCCATACTCCGTGAGGTGCCCGCTCCCTCGATTCGTCATGAACACCGAATACTGCCGGTGATCATCGTGCTCAGTGTTCTCTTTCCGGCGGTAGATCAGCGTCGTCTCGTGCCATTCGTTCTTGCCCAGATGGAGTTTCCGGTCGGTCTCGTATCGATCCCGATCTCGTTGGAGCAACCGCTTGGCCTGGGCTTTCTCGCTGGTCTGCATCCGCTTGGGAACGACATACGATAGACCACGCTGGCTGAGCATCTCCAGGACCTGCTGGCTGTCGAACTCTCGGTCCATCAGTACGTTATCGACGTGAACCAGCTCCTCGGCTGAATCCAAGAGGTCCTCGACGATTTCCAAGCGGGACTCCCCCTTCCGAACTGGCCGTGCGTCCAGTACAATCGGAACGGCATTCCCTACTAACTGGACGGTAGCCCACTGATAGGCGTACTCGTCAGTCTTCTCCTTCGTCCCGATGATTTCGTCTTCGTGGCCCGTTCTATCACCGGTGAAGGGGTCAGCCTCGGTGATATCGATGGCGACGATCCCGGCTCGGAAGAACTCCTCTGTCTCCGCGACTTCGCTCAGGAGCCTGTTGACGGCCTGTCGGTACATCTCGCGGATCTCCGCGATGGAGAGGTCACGAATGTGTTCTCGATGGGAGTGACCTAACGGCGTTCGCTCACGAGTCGACTCGTAGGTGAAACTACGAGCGCCCTCGTTAGCAGCCAGCCGCTCGCGAAGTCCGAGATACGTCTGTAAGTCCCAGTACGCGTTCTCGTGAATCTCACAGCTGTCGCCACGATTCAGTGAGAACGCCGGGAAGACGACGTGACTGACGTGCTCCGTAACGGTTGCCGCTTCGTCAAGGACAGCTTGCTCGTCCAGATCTGATTCGTCCTCTTCGTCACCGTGAGATGGGAGGTGCCGTTCTGGTTCGCGCGGTACGGCGACATCTGCGTTCTGGGCTTTAATCAGTATGGTCCGCGCAGCTGTCTCGACTGTACCGCGAAGCTCGGCAGTGAACCGTTCGTGCCAACTGCGCCATAGCGTCGACTGGTTCGGTAAACTCTCCAAGCCTAACTGCTCGCAGAGTGCTGGGCGACACTCGAGATACTCGATTAGCGCTGTTTCGTGCTCCCACCCGTGGCATTCTTTCAGGATGAAGACGCGAAAGAGGGAGTCCATCTCGTAGCGAGTCGACCCTGCGTAGCGGTCGTGCGCGTCGAATTTGAAGTACGCCAGCGGGAACGAATAGACGAAGTTCTCGACCGACTCGTGGCAGTCGTGTCTGAACCAAGTCTGTGAGACTGTCCGAACATCTGATTCCAGCCCGTCGAGCGAGCTTCGTTCGTACAGCGACGTCGCATCGTACACTGGCCAATCAACGTGGGGTCGCTGGGCAATCCGTCGAAAAACAGTTCGGCGAGACTCATCAGTGGACGGCACGTAATACAGACAATAATTCACTGCCTTTATTGTCAGCGCGTATCTCCTTTCGTAACCAATCCAATCACTTCCGGTGGGACGTTCAAACAATGCCCGACAGACCCAGCATCTTGATTCCGGTACGTGTTCTTGAGGGAGAATCAATTCCGGAAGGTGTTCCCGAACTCCTTACGAACGCCCACGTCGTCCTGCTCGGCTACCACGTCGTGCCAGACCAGACCGCAACTGATCAGGCGCGATACCAGTTCGAAGACCAGGCCACCCGCCGTCTCAACGATTTCACGGCGATACTCGAACACGCGGGTGCGACAGTCGAATCCCAGCTCGTGTTCACCCACGATGGGCAGACAACGATCGATCGGGTGACGGACGAGCATGACTGCCTCGCGGTACTGATTCCAAACGCGACGAGACCGATCGAGAATGTACTCGTCGCGGTCCGCGGGATCGTCGGCGTCGATCGGTTTGTCCGCTTAGTTTCGGGGCTGTTCGCGACGCTCGACGTCAACATAACACTGTACCACGTCGCTGAAGAGGACGAAACTGACGCGGACGTGGAGACGCTGCTCGATGGGGTTGCGACTCGACTCTCCGATGAGGGACTCTCCTCAGACGCGATCGATATCCAAATCTCACGTGAGGGGACTCCTCAAGAGATGATCGTTGATGTTTCCGACAGCTACGACGCGATCGTCATGGGGGAATCTGATCCATCAGTGTCGACTTTCTTGTTCGGGATGACTGCGAACCAAGTCGCCAAGCAGTTCCTGGGCCCTGTATTCGTGATCCAGCACGGGGAACTGGACGATGCCGAGGAGACCGACAACGAGTGAGTACTCCGGAAAACCGCACGTGAAAGAGCGTGGAGTAAATCGAGTACCCGCGAAGTATCCTGTTCTTCTGCAATCTACCAATCACCTCTCTTGATGACTGCCTCCAGTTCGTGTTCCATTCACGCGACACGTTCAAACTCGCTGACAAGCTCCGCAAACTGTCAGAAACACGGTGACCGATTCAGAGCAATAGAGTCTGCAGGGTGTTACTGACGACAATAACACCCGTGACGGGACGAGTGGATGTTCGTGTTACTCCCCTGCTTCTTCGGACAGATTGAGTTCCGCGAACAGGCGTGCAGTAATGATCTGTTCAATAATCTCGAGCAACTGTGCGTCGTCGGACGTGTAGTCAGCAAAGATGCCAAGGGGGATTTCACCCCCTGCGACATCATGATGCCCACCGCCACTTCCGACATCATCGAACGCCTCGTTCAGTATATTGCCGACGTTCACCCGTGCATCTGGGGACCGAGCACTGAGGTGAATAGCGTCGTTGACGAGTCCAAACACGATGGCAGTTTGAACGCCCTCTAGTCGCACAAGATAATCGCCGGCTTGTGGGAGCGCATCCCGTTCGGCCGTCCGGCCAACATGAGAGAGGAGTACCGCTCCGTTTATCTGTCGATTGTCGATCGCGGTCGAGATTGCGTCAAGGGTTCCCCCGGAAACTGACGGCGTCGATAGCTGCCGGATCAGCTCTTGATCCGCGTACTCGTGAAGATACCCCGACGCATCGTACTCCTCGGAGGTCGCCCCGCGGAGGAAGTCAAGGGTATCCGAACGGATGGCAAACAGGAGTGCTGTCGCGAGATCCGCATCCAGATCGATGTCGAGAGTGCGTACGTACTCCGTAAGGATCGTCGCAGCTGCTCCCAGTTCCTCACGATGATCGACGAACCGGGCGTCGATATCCTCGGCAGGATGGTGGTCGATCACGATATCGACGTCCGTGTCGGGAGGAACCGTGTTGTTCTCGCCCGGGATGGAATGATCGACGAATGCGAGCAACGAGTCCGGTTGACGGTTCTGGACGGTCGCAACATCGTACGACTGGAGGTCGATATCGAGGAGATTGACGAACGCCCGGTTTTGCTGGTGGGAGATATCGCCGCTGTAGAGGATGTGCTGTTCGTCAATACCAGCCGCAGCCGCGATCCGGCCCAATGCGAGTGCGCTCGCGAGACAATCCGGGTCGGGGTTATTGTGGCAGACGATGTTGATCTCACTGCCTTCCCCGAGAAGTTCATGGAGTCGTTGTGGCTGGCTCATCTTCCCACATCTACAATCGCTATACAGTTACAGTACAGGATATATCAAGACGAGTGATTCATATGTCATTCATACGGAAATATTTTGAGAGTCCTCCAGGATACACGCTCTGTGTTGGTCAGCCGTTTCTGACTGTATTTGCGGAGCTTGTCTAGCGAGTGTTGAACGTGTCGCGCGAATGCAACATGGAGTGCCTTCTCGATTGCATCGTCTCGGATTAGTATGGACAACTGGCGTACTGCCTGCAACTGACACAGCAATACGCCCCAATCGCATGAGGGCTGCAGTCTCGTTCAGTCGGATACGTGATGATACGAAGGCCCAACTATTTTTTCGCAAGCAAACTTGAAGAACAACGTGGCAGAACTCCTAATTGTTGTGGGATTGGTAGTGGCTGTATTCGTCGGCTATAATATCGGGGGCTCATCAACTGGCGTTGCCTTCGGCCCGGCGGTCGGCAGTCGGATCGTCAGGAAGGTCACTGCCGGAGCGCTGTTCACCGTGTTCGCGTTCCTCGGGGCGTGGACGATCGGTCGCAACGTCATCACGACGATGAGTAGTCAGATCGTCGAGGCAGCAGTCTTCACGCCCGCGGCGAGCGTCGGCGTCCTCTTTTTCACCGGCCTCGCGCTCCTGATCTCGAACCTCTATGGCGTCCCGGCGTCGACCTCGATGACGGCTGTCGGGGCAATCGTCGGACTCGGGCTGGCAACGGGGACGCTCAACGCCGCACTGATGTTTACCATCCTGTCGGCGTGGATTGTCGCCCCGCTGATTGCCCTCGCTACGGGCGCGCTCATCGGCCGATACCTGTATCCCTACCTCGACGCCACACTCGCGTTCGGTCGTCTCACTGACCCGTTGATTGCCATCGATACGCGGAAGACAATCCCGCGGCTCTCGGTCAACGAGAACGTGTCGCCCCGGGATATAGGCGGCTCGGCACTCGTGGTGGTAATTGCCTGCTATATGGGGTTCAGCGCTGGAGCCTCGAACGCCGCGAACGCGGTCGCCCCTCTCGTCGGCAACGGAGCTATCGATCCCAGCCCGGCGATTCTTCTGGCGGTCGGGTCGATCAGCCTCGGCGGGTTCACGATTGCCCGGCGGACGCTGGCGACAGTTGGCGATGACGTCACCGATTTGCCGATTCTGGCCGCGCTCATCGTCTCGACCGTGGGAGCGACGATCATCACGGTCCTGTCGTGGCTCGGGATTCCAGCCAGTCTCGCGGTGAGTACGACCAGCTGTATCATCGGGCTCGGGTGGGGCCGGGCGAGTCGTGCGCGGACGCTCGCGGAAATAGCTACCCCGGCTCCTGTCGGCGAGCCCGGGCCAGGAGTCACGACCGGTGCACTCAAAGCGCCACCAGCTGAGGGCGCTACGGACGTCGCCGCGAGCCCGACGGTCGGCGAACTCGCCGAGGGTGAGGCCCCTGATCCAGACACACAGCAGGCGTCTCCGGACCGCGTGCCACGGGTCGGCGAGGAAGATCTCGAGGAGCTGTCCGCCGAAAGCCTGTTTGATCCCGCGGCGACAGCTCGCATCGTGGCGCTCTGGGTGATTACGCCGACAATCTCAGTCGTGGGAGCCTACCTCCTGTTTTCACTCCTCGTCTAAGAGAGCGCCCCAACCGCTGAGACCGAGCTGGATCGAGGTGATCCAGATAATAGTCGTACTGATCGGTCCCACACCGGTAACCGTGCCCGAGCCCGTCTTTCCGGCGATCTTCGTGAAAGCCACTCACCGAACAACAATTACAGGAACGGGCGAGTTGCGGAACACTTTCTGGGCGACGTTCCCGACGACCAGTCGATCGACCAACGAGCCGCCGTGAGTTCCGGTGACGACCGCATCGAAGTCGTCGGCTCTGTTCAAAATCGCCCGAGCCGGGTGGCCCAGTTGAACCTCGGTCGTGATCTCGACATCGTACTCGGCGGCGAGGTTCCGGGCGTCATTGAATACGTCCTCCGCACGCTCTTCGGCAGCCTCTTCGAGATCTTCCTCGAGAGCGAGTGACGTGGCTGTTCCCCCCCACGGTGACGGTTCGCCCACGACGTGCATGACAGTAATCTCCGCGTCGGGGTGGTTCTCGAGGGCGTACTCAAGCGCTCGCTGGGCCATTTCCGAGTCGTCCATCGGAACGAGAATTCGTGAGAGCATGAGATAGCTACGGACGCGGAGTGATTAAAACGGTGGGGCGCTCGCTCGAATATGCACTCGGCCGCAGTGAACGTGTTAGGTCTCGCGAGCGACGGTAATGGCGGGGACGGGCGCAGTTCGCACGGTTTGTTCGGCGACGCTCCCGAGGAGAATCCGATCAATGCCGCTGCGACCCGTCGTCCCCATGACGATAGCGTGGATCTCGTTTGGCTGGATGCTATCGAGGATGATATCCGCAGGTGATCCCCGTTCGACGTGTCCGATAGCGTCAAGCCCGCGAGCAGTGGCGTCAGCCACGATGTCATCAACTGCTGCAGTGGCTGCCTCTTCGAGTTCATCTCCCGACATCGCAGAACGAACGTCGAGGCGGAGTGACGACTCCTCTACGACCGACAGGGCATGGACAGTCGCGTCGAGCGACTCCGCCAGCGCAAGCCCCTGCTGGGCGGCGTACGTTGCCCCGGCACTCCCGTCCGTGGGAATGAGAATATTCTCGTAGGGGAACACCAACTGCTCGTCGGGTTGCATCCGTGCCGTAAGGACCGGCACGGACGATAGGCGGACGACCTTCTCACTCACACTTCCACGGAGATATCGCGATAGTCCCTCCCGACCGTGGGTGGACATCACGACCAGATCGTGATCGTATCGCTTCGCGTACTCGACGATCGTCGGGGCTGGAGACCCTTGAACGACATCAGTCTCATACTCCGCACCGAGTGTGGCCAGGGTTTCCCCGGCGTCGGCGACGATATCCTCGCCCTCTTGAACGAGTGCGTCAACCACCGTGTTTTCGACGACGGTGACGCTATCACGGGTGGTGTCAGCCACGAAGAGAACGTGGATAGTAGCGTCCATCTGGCGTGCGATTTCGCTCGTATGATGGAGGATATCAGAACTTTCTTCGCTCCCATCGACCGGGAGAAGGATATTCTTGTACATACCTGATACGACGTGCCCCGGGGAATAGTTTCTATGGTGATCCATTGAGACTGCTACCGGTGTTGCCACTCGACAAAGCAGTGGTCACCCAGACTGAGCGGCTTACTATCCAATTTCCGTCTCCTTCTTCGCACCCGAATGGGACTTGCCGGGTTCGTCGTCGCCCTGCTCAACGTTGTCCTTCCCGGTGACTTCGGGTATCTCAGTCAGCCGTCGTCCTCTGATTCGCGTCGCCTCGGCCGGGGTCGAATCGCCTGACGAACGCCGCGACTGCGAGGTAGAGCGGCAGACAGATGGCGACGACGCCGGCGAGCACGCCCCAGTCCACCAGCGAGAGCGGGACCGTCTCGAAGTACTGGTTGAGCGGCGTGTAGATAACCGCCAGTTGCAGGGCGAGTGACGTCCCGACCGCCAGCCCGAGCCAGCGGTTCGAGAACGTGGGCGTCTCTCGCAGCCAGCGGATGACGTAGAGTTTCACGAATTCGAGCAGGACGAACCCGGTGAACACCATGGTCATCACGTACGGCGTGACACTCGCCACGCCCGCGAGCGTGAAAAACATCAGGCCGAGCATCACGGCTGTCGTCACGGCACCAGTACCCCCCATCACGCCGAGCATTTCCCTGTCGATGATGCCCTGGTCTGGATCGCGTGGTGGCCTGTCGAGGATGTCCTCACTTGTGGGGTCGGTTCCCAGCGCTAGCGCCGGGAGGCCGTCGGTCAGCAGGTTGATCCACAGAAGCTGGACGGCCGGCAAGACGAGGTAGCCAAAGAGGGAGGCCAGAAAGACGATGGCCACCTCAGCGACGTTGGCTGACAGCAGGTAGGCGACGAACTTCCAGATGTTATCGAAGATAGCCCGTCCGCGTTCGACCGCCCGCTCGATGGTGGCGTAGTTGTCGTCGAGCAGGATGACGTCGCTGGCCTGTTTCGCGACATCGGTCCCGCGGATCCCCATCGCGATGCCCACGTCCGCGTTCTTGAGTGCAGGTGCGTCGTTGACGCCGTCGCCGGTCATCGCGACGATGTGGCCTCTGGCCTGAAGTGCCCGCAGGATGCGTACCTTGTGTTCCGGGGAGGTCCGCGCGAAAACGTCGACGGTCTCGACCACGTTGGCGAGTTCGTCGTCGCTCATCGACTCGACCTCCCGACCCTCCATGACCTCGCTGCCCATGCCGAGCGACTCGGCGATTGCCGCCGCAGTGCGGACGTTGTCGCCAGTGATCATCTTCACATTGATGCCAGCTCGCCGGGTTGCGGCGATGGCGTCCGCGACCTCCTCGCGGGCCGGGTCGATCATCCCGACCAGCCCGAGAAACGTCAGGTCGTCACCGTCCATCGCGTCGGCATCCTCGGCTTCCGCGATGGCGAGCACGCGGAGCGCGTCGGCGGCGAAGGCCGTCGTCTGCTTGCTGATGCGGCCTGCGAGTTCGTCGGTGAGTTCGACTATGCCGTCTTCGGTGCGCACCCGCGAGGACTTCTCGAGGACGACCTGCGGTGCACCCTTGACGTACGCCCCCTCGTCGTGGACGGTCCCCATCCACTTGCGTTCCGAGGAGAACGGAACCTCGTCGGTTCGGGGACAGTCCGCACGGAGTTGGTCGACATCGAACCCGTGTTCGGTGGCCGCGGCGACGAGTGCCTGCTCGGTCGGGTCACCGGAGTCGACCGTCGCGTCGTTGCAGAGCGCGCCCGCACGGAGGAGGGTCGCGACCCGGGCCGGCGGTGACTCGCCCACGTCGTCGATATCGATGACGTTGTCGGGCAGCCACAGGCGACTGACCGTCATCTGTCCTCTGGTGAGTGTGCCGGTCTTGTCCGTACAGATGGTGTCGACAGAGCCGAGGGCTTCGACCGCCGGGAGTCGGCGGACGAGCGCGTTCTCGTCTGCCATCCGTCGCACGCCGAGCGCGAGCGTCAGGGTCACCACAGCGGGCAGCCCTTCGGGCACTGCGGCGACTGCCAGTGACACGGCCGTCAGTCCCGTCTGGACCAGTGGCGTGTCTCGCAGGAGCAAGAGGGGGATGACGAGGGCAGCCAACCCCACCACACCAATCCCGAGATTCCGCCCGACTGTGTTCAGTTCCGCCTGTAGCGGCGTGTCGGTCTCCTCGGTCGCCGCGAGTTCGCTGGCGATCGTCCCCATCTCCGTGTCGTCACCAGTCGCTGTCACGACTACCACACCGCGGCCTCGCGTGACGTTTGTCCCCTTGTACAACATGCTCTCGCGTTCGGCCAGCGGCGTGTCCGTGTCGACCGGGTCGGGTGATTTCGAGACGGGCATGCTCTCACCAGTCAGGGACGCCTCGTCGACCTCCAGACTCGTCGCCTCGAGGGTTCGGGCGTCGGCGGGAACGACGTCACCGGCCCCGATTTCGACAACGTCACCGGGAACGATCTCGGTGGCCTCTATCTCCATCACCTCGCCGTCCCGACGAACGGTTGCGGTCGGCGCGGTGAGTTCCCTGAGCGATTCGAGGCTCTGCTCGGCCCGGTAGTCTTGGACGAAGCCGAACACGCCGTTGGCGACGACGATGACGACGATGAGGACGGCGTCTACGGTGTGGCCCGCCCACACCGAGAGGATGGCTGCTCCGATTAGCACCCAGATGAGCGCGCTGTCGAACTGTGCGAGGAATATCCGGAGCGTGGACCGCCCCGCACTGCGCGTGAATTCGTTTGGTCCGAACTCCTTGCGTCTGCGGGCTGCCTCGTCGCTTGCCAGTCCTGCCGGGTCGCTCTCGTGGGCGTCGAGGACACGGTCGATCGACTGGCTGTGGACTGGGCCGGTCCCTGGCTCGTGGTCGTCGACCAGGGTGGCTGACTGCGGATCGGTCATGAGTCGTTGACCCGTCGACTCGGCTCCGGACGGGCCCTCCGATCGGTCGGGGGGCCGGTTCGTCGCTGTTGATCCACCCACCCCCTCACGTTATAGTCAGACGAGACTAGCGTCGACTGGCACATAGAGCAGGGTTGTAGGAGCATAGGGAAAAACCGGGCTGGTAGTTCTTGCCCGGACGAGAGGGACGAGTCAGATGGGGACGATGATCACAGTACGTGTGACGGCAGCCAGGCCGAGTACCGTCGTGCAGCTTCCTCAACTGTCGAGTTCTCGGACGACAGTAGCCGGATCTGATGCACGCTGGACGACCGCTTGGGCGACGTTCCCGAGCAGTCGAGATGGCTACTGACGGCCGCCTCTCTGTTCGCGACTCTGTCAGAAATCTTGGATATATATTGTTCGACTGATTAGGAACCGTCGGTCAGCCGATGTCTCTCTCGTCGAGCCGGGACCAGTTTTCCAAGCCGACTCGGAGAGCGGCTTTGAGTGCCCCGAGGACGACGGGACCGAAGAACAGTCCCATAATCCCGAATGCGTACGCCCCG
>NZ_JAVDDW010000019.1:0-24018 GCF_030848585.1 Halobellus sp. H-GB7
TAGCCGACGCGTCACAGTACCGTAGATGTCACTTTCAAAGAAGGTATTGGAACGGGTCGCGAAGGTCGAAGGGAAAGACCCCGCAGAACTCGACGAGCCGCTGTTCGAGGTGGTCGATCCGGACGCGCTCGATGCGATATTCGAGTCCGGAGAGGGAGGCCCCGACCGAGACGCAGGTATGGTTGACTTCGAGTACTTGGGGTACAGAGTCCGCGTGACGGCCGGAGGCGACGTCCTGCTCAGAGAACGCTCTGAGGTGTGAACTACCCCGCCCTGCTCGGCCTGACGGCCTCGCTGAGGACGGGGCTTCCTGTTTCCAAGACGCGCTTTGCAGGAACCGAATCGGTTCCCGTAGGGAGCGCAGTCTCCGCAGGCATTGAATCGGGGTGAACCACCCCTACCTGATCGAGTCCGCGTGAAAGGATGTTGTACGCCGCGTTGAGGTCGCGGTCCGCCTCAAATCCACATGAGGGACACGAGTGCTCGCGGACCCACAGCGGTTTGTCGGTCGAAACGCCGCAGTTGGAACACTCTTTCGTCGTTCCGCGAGGATTAACCGCGACAAAGTGGGTTCCGTCGCGTTCGCACTTGTACTCCAACATCTGCAGGAACGTCCCCCACGCCGCTCCGGCGCGGTTCCGACTGTTGGACGGGAGTTCCATCAGACCCTTGGCGTTGAGATCTTCGACCGCTACGAGGTCGTATTCCCGAGCGTAGTAGTTCGAAAGTTTGTGGAGGAAGTCCCGACGCTTTCGCTTCAGGTCGGCATAGCGATGGGCTACTACGCGCTGTTGCGTGCGGTAGTTCGCCGAGCCGTGTTCCTTCCGCGAGAGAGCGCGGTGTGCGCGTTCCAGCCGCTCGCGTTCCTCGGAGAGTTCAGGGCCTTCGACGGCGGTTCCGTCGCTGTCGTGGGCATACTTTAGAATCCCTACGTCGATCCCAACGCACTTCTCGGGATACTCGGGTTTTGGCGGCGCGTCGTTCTCGGGTTCAATTCCCAGAACAGCGAACCACTCGCCCGTAGGCTCCTGTTTCACAACAACCTCCTTGATGGTAGCATCGTCGGGAACGTCTCGATGGTGGACCATCGGAATGTCGCCGATTTTTGAAAGAGAGAGTACAGACCGGCCGCTCGTGTTGTTGAGCTTGAAGCCGGTTTGACTGTACGTGATCGAGCGATATTCCTGCGGGCCCTTCCACTTCAATTCGCCGACGCGGTGGCCGTTCTCTTTTCGCCCCTTTAGTGTGGAGAGGTTGTCGTACAGTCGCTGTACGACCTTTTGAAGGACCTTCGAATGAACGTCTTTCAGGTCGTCCCACGTACGTTTGAGGTCGGGGAGAAGCGACTGTTCGGAGTAGGCGGAGGTCCCGTCTACCCGGTTGAGTCGGTGCAGGAAATGGTTGTAGACCTGTCGGCAGGTATCGAGGGTCCACGATAACCGCTCGTGGAGTTCGTCGGTTGGTTTGAGTCGATACCTGTAGTTGTAGCGCATAGTCTACTCGTCGGATGGGTCGGTGACGCGAACGACCTTGACGGTGGCACCACGCCATCGCTTCGGGACGAGGACGTGGGCACCGTTGCCGGTAGGTTTGACCTCGGATTCATGGACTTCATGCCCTTCGATCTCGTACCGATCCATTACTTATGTTTAAACAAAGTAGAAACATAAAGCTACCGATAGCGTGGGCCTGCGGGCCGGCAGTATCGCATTGATGAAAGACGATGACGGCGCTGTATCCCCTCCCTACTCGCTCCCTTCGGTCGCTCGTTGAGGAAGGGGCCTTTGCGCCTGCGTTCAGGTAAAATCCTGTCGGCAGACTACTTCGCGCTTGATCTTACTCGGAACACAGGACGGATTCGCCCGAGCAGACACGTTTGCCATCACTCCCGTCGCGTCTCACAGCCCCGAAAGAGCGTCCCCGTTCGCTCGCGTCACTCTGTCGACTGGAGTGGCGAATCGGTCCCGTCGGTCCGACCCATTCGACCCGCCGCCGTGTGCTGCTGTTCCGATGCGGGGACGACATCCGTACCCTCGCCCGCCGCGAGTCCGTGGGGCGGCATATTGTTGTACACTGTCTCGTACTCGACGAGGTCGGCCTCATCGAATACGACAGCGACCAGCAACTCGTCGAGAGCGGCTCGGAGTTGCAGTCCGCCTTGGAGATTCTGCGCTACGTCGAGTGAATACGTCTTCTCGTACTGCGAACCATAGCGGCAGTAGATCAGGGTGCAGCGTCCGCTCTGGTTCGCAAAAACGGAAGTCCGACGAACTCGCCTCAAACGCTACTGCCACGGATTCGGGACGAGATCCGCCTGGATCTCCGCGCCGACTTCGATCCGGCAGTCGGATCGAGGTTCGGCCACACACAGCAGGACGTACCCGTCACGGCGGTGACGAGGTTTCAGCCCGCGGGCGCGTTCGATGTGGACTAGATCGCCCGACAGGAGTCGGCCGGTGCAGGTACCACAGGCGCCGTAGAGACACCCGAAGGGAACGCCGAGTCCTGCCCGCTCTGTCGCATCGATGACCGTCTCTCCGTCGGCGACGTCGATCGTCGCTTCGCGGCCGTCGCGCCACCGTAGCGTGACCTCGTGGGGCATCTACTGCCAGACGTCGCTGGTGCAGTCGCCACCGGGCCATCGGATCTCGTGAGCGCGGGCCGGGCCACCCGGAGCGTCGCCGAAGTCGACGAGGAAGTCCTCGTCGAGTTCCATCCGCCCCTTGTCGGGGTAGACGTCTGCCTTCAGCATCACCGACCCCTCTGATCCAATGTCGGGGTAGAACTGGTTGTCCCACGAGGAGAACAGCGACGTCGTCCAGTAGACGCGCTTGCCGTCCCGAGAGAGCTGTAGCATCTGGGGTGCGCCGCGGATCTCGGTGCCCTGCACCTCCTGGCGGTCGCCGAAGTTGCCGCCGGCCCAGATGCGGTCGACCAGCCGCGGATTGCCGAAGTCGCTCACGTCGTACATCCGCATATCACCGTGGAGCCAGTTCGAGAAGAACAGATACTGGTCGTCCAGCGAGAGAACGATGTCTGTCACGAGGCCGGGGACGGGCATATCCCAGTCGGGATGTTCGCGGTCTTCGACGTCGATGACCGTCTCCCACTCCCAGACGCCGTCGCGGCCCTCCCAGAAGCGGAGAATGTTCGAAGAGAGCGCAGCACCCACGTAGCCCTGCGTCTCCTCAGGGTCGTGCGGCATTCGAATCTCGAGGGGGATCAGCCCCTCCTCGCCGAACGTCAGCGTCTGTTGGTGCTCTTTGGTCTCCCAGTCCCAGATGTGGATGCTGTCGCCGTATTGTCCCGCCTCGACGTCGTCGAGGTCGAAGCCGGGATAGTAGGTCCTCGGGGCTGCCCACTCTGTCGAGATCATCACGTTGTGGCGGGGCTGATACCAGTAGTCGTAGTTCATCTCCATCTCGCCGCGGTCGGCCTCCCAGTGACCGTCGATAGAGAAGTCGTCCTGATCGAGTTGGAGAAATCCACCGGGAAGGTCACCGTTTGCGTCGCCAAGCATACTGATGACGACTTTGCCGCCCGGAACACAGTGGACGGTATGAGGTGCCGAGAGGTCGTGCTCGAACACTTCCTCGGGTTCGATTACCTTCTCGATGCTCGGATCACGTGGATCTGTGGCGTCGAGAATGTGGATTCGAGAGGAGCGCTGGCCTGGGACGATCAGGTGATCGCGGGCGAGTCCTTCAGCGTGACACGACGACGAACAGGCGTTCCAGCCGAAGTGGTGGAGTTCGTCGCCTTTGTTCGGCATCTCGATGGTGTCGATCAGCTCACTGTACGTCTCTGAATCTGGATCGACGTCGACAACGCCGACGAAGTCGGGCGCGTCGACGTCCATACCGACGCGAGGCGCCATAACGAACGCCGTCTTCTCTCGTTCGGACTCCGTCCGCATCGCCGCCGGTGTCGGGTACCCCGGACCTGCTACCTCGTGGTGATCGTGACCGGGCTCTTCCGTCGAATGACTTGGTTCATCGGTGCTCATAGCGAACACTAATACATAGACAACAATGATAAATAATAGTTAACTTTATTTTTGCTGTGAGCCGAATTGCTTCGGCTCCCGATTAAGAGGTCCAACTCGGACTGTTCTGTCCCGATTTCTAGTACGTGCAAATTCCGACACTGCCGCAGCACCTCGCACGGTGAACCGCCTCGGGGTCAAGTGGTTCGAGAATCTCCGATTCTCGTCATCACGGAAATCGAATATTTCCGTATGACCCCGAGGCACTCGCCTTGCTTATCTGTAGCAGCGATCTGGGAACACGACGCTCGGTAAACTACTCCATCAGCGCTAGCGCCTCGGTCCGTAGGGGTAGCCTTGGGCAACGCAGACGTGGAAACGCCCTCTACTGGAGGCCCCGATCACGCTATTAGCGTCGGGTAGAGCGGGCGCTTAGAGGCGGGAGATGGCAACGAAACTACCAGTATCAAATCTAATAACTTTTCAAAAATAATAAGGCGGACGGATCGGCAGGTATGTCTATCGTAACCAAGAAACGTCCGCGACGCTGTGGGGGGCGTCTTCCGGTCGGTCAGATTTGTTTGTGCTCTTAGAACAATGATGTCACAACGGACCCAGCTCGAAGCCGATGTACAGTCTGTCGATATTGGGTCGACCGAGACGACAATTACGGTGCTGTTCGTTGAGGACGACGACGCGTTCGCCGACATCGTCGCGACCTATCTCGAGCGGGAGTTCGGGTTCGAGGTGTACACCGAAACGAGCGCGAAAGATGCTCTCGGCCGGCTCGACAGCGAATCCAAGATAAGCTGTGTCGTCAGCGACTACGCGATGCCGGAGATGGACGGATTGGAGTTCCTGGAGGCGGTGAAGGGTCGGTATCCCGACCTTCCGTTCGTGATGTTCGCCGGGCAAGGATCCGAGGAGGTTGCCAGCCGCGCGATCCAACTCGGGGCCGACGACTACCTAGAAAAAGACACCGGCGAGACCAGATACGAACTGCTGGCCACCCGGATCAATAGCTGTGTGACGATCGCCCGCCAGCAGCAGAAGTTGCAGGACCTCTACACGGCGATGGAGCACGCCGGTCACGCGATTCTCGTCACTGACGCGGATGGGACGATCACGTACGCCAATCCCACGATGGAGAGCATTTCAGGCTACAGTCTAGCGGAGCTCCGCGGGCAAACGCCCGCCGTCCTCGGTTCCGAAAAGCAGGACGAGGAATTCTACGAGGACCTCTGGGAGATCATCCTCGACGGCGAGGTCTGGACAGGCGAAATCGTGAACCAGCGCAAAGATGGCCAAGAGTACGTCATCGATCAAACCATCTCGCCGATCACAGAGGAGGGCGAGATCACTGGCTTCGTCGCCATCAACCGAGATATCACCGCGCGGAAACAGCGCGAGCGGAACCTCCAGTTCTTCGAGCAAGCGATCGAACAGGTGGGAACTGGAATCGCAGCCTACGACGAAATGGGGACCATCCTGTATGCGAACCAGGCGTACGCTGACATTCTCGGGACAACATCAGAGGACCTCAACGGCCGGCATATGGCGACCGCGAATCCCCGGTTCGACGTCACCCGGTTTGAGAGCTACTGGAACTCCTTCGAGAACGGAGAGTCACGACGTCGAGAAACGCTCCACGAGCGGTTCGACACCGGTTCGACGGTCCCGGTCGAGACCGTGACAACTCACGTCACTATCGAGGGCGACGAATACCACATCGGAACAGCACAAGACATCACAGAGCGGAAAGAGCGCGAGCGTCAGCTCCGGGTCTTCCGTGAGGCCGTCGAACAGGCCGGACACGCAGTCGTGATCGCTGACAGTGACGGGACGATCGAGTACGTCAACCCCGCGTTCGAGGAGATGACCGGTTACGCCCGCGAAGAAGCCATCGGCCAGACGCCAGCGATCCTCAAATCCGGGGAGCAGAGCGACGACTTCTACCGTGATCTCTGGGAGACGATCCTCAATGGCGAGGTCTGGACGGGAGAGATCACCAACGAGCGCAAGGACGGCAAGAGGTATATCATCGATCAGACTATCTCGCCGCTCACAGACGACGGAGAGGTCACCGGGTTCGTGGCCATCAACCGCGACATCACAGAACTCAAACAGCAACGGCTCGAATTAGAGCGACAGAACGATCGATTGGAGAAGTTCGGCCGCACTGTCGCCCACGACCTTCGCAATCCGCTCAACGTCATCGAGGGCTACCTCGACATAGCCCGCCTCGAGGACGATCCGAAAGAGGCACACGACGAGATCCAGCGGTGCACCGATCGGATGGCGGCACTCATCGAAGAGCTACTGGCGCTGGCTGAGCAGGGAAAGACCGTCCTCGACCCGGAACTGGCGTCGCTGGAGTCGGTCGCAACGGCTGCGTGGGAGAACGTCAACACCAACGAGATGGAACTCCAAATCGTCGACGACGCCGAGTGTCTGATGGACGACTCCCGAGTGACACAACTCTTTGAGAACCTCTTTCGGAACGCGCGGGAACACGCTGGCGACGACGTGACCGTGCAACTGGGAACGATAGATGGGGGATTCTATCTCGAAGACGATGGTCCCGGAATCCCGCCGTCAGATCGAGATAGCGTCTTCGGTTCGGGCTTTACGACCTCCGAGGACGGGACAGGGTTCGGTCTTGCCATCGTCTGTCAGATCGCCGACGCCCACAACTGGCAGGTCGAAGTGACTGCAGGGACCGACGGTGGGGCCCGCTTCGAGTTCCGGGGAGTTGACTGCGCCTCCGATAGGGAGTGATACTGTCGGACAGACGTTCGTGAATCATTCTGGCACCAACGGGGTGCCGATGATTTTCACATCGTTCTATCCGACAGTATGAGCCCGCAAGACGATCTGATCCACTGGCGCGGGACCCGACAAGGCACTTTCACACTTGAGCAGGGAGGAGATCCCGTCGACGCCCTGCCAGCCGAACTCGAAGCCCCGCACAACCGGCAGTGACCGGGAATCAGGTTATCAGGCCCGATAACCGATAGTGATGTTTATCCACTCTCTGTGAGGAAGGACGAATATGAATACCCCTGAACAATCCTTTACCCGGAGTTCGAGCGGAATCCCGGGACTGGATTCGCTTCTCGAAGGTGGGTTCGTAGACGGCCGTCTATATCTAGTTTTGGGGGTTCCTGGCACTGGCAAGACGTTGCTTGGGACGGAGTTCCTCTGCGAAGGTCTCTCGGCCGGTGAGACAGTGCTGTTCATCCACGGCGAAGAATCTGCCGACGACCTTCGCGCGAACGCGGCCGAACTCGGAATCGACATCCGCGGCGCTAACTTCCTCGATGTCGGGCCGGAATCGGACTTTTTCAAGCGGGCGCAGTCCTACGACGTCGTCGATCCCCAGGACATCGAAGACGGGAACCTGATAGCCGAAGTCCGCGATGCGATCGAGGAACTGGATCCGGGTCGCGTACTGATCGACCCGATTACGCAGTTCCAGTATCTCGAACCGAGCGAGTATCAGTTTCGCAAGCGTATCATCTCGTTCGCACGATACCTGAAGAACCGGGGGACGACCGTCCTCGCCACCAAGACGCCGCACGCGCAGATGGATATGCAACTCAGATCGCTCAGCGACGGCGTCATCGTGCTCGAATACGAGGACGAAAAAGAAGGCCGTCGGATCCACGTCCCCAAGCACCGTGGCGTCGGCCAGCGAGACGGCAGGCACGGGCTAGAAATTCGGGGGGGCGGCCTGCAGGTATATCCAGCGCTGCAACGTGAACGGCACGCACGGACCTTCGAGCCGGACCAGTTCACGTCCGACATTTCCGAACTCGATTCCCTCATCGGTGGCGGGCTCGAACGGGGGACGGTGACGATCATCACTGGTCCCTCCGGCGTCGGCAAAACGACGACTGCCACCGAGTTCCTCGCGACAGCCGCGGCAAACGGCGAGCGGGCGCTCACGTATCTGTTCGAGGAGTCAATCGAGACGTTTACCTACCGATCAGAGGCTTTCGGGCATCCGATCACGCGGTTGCGCGAGGAGGGATCGCTCTTCGTTAACGAAATTGACTCGCTCACCCAGTCGCCGGAAGAGTTCGCCGACCGAGTAGTGACAGAGGTCCAGGATAACGCGGTTGAACTCGTCGTAATCGACGGGATCGAAGGGTACAAAACGGCCATCAAAGGCGCAGGCGAGGCCGTCGAGTTGCGGCGTCGGCTCCACGCACTCACACAGCACCTAGTGGATATGAACGTCTCCGTTATTCTGATCGACCAACGAACGACCGTGACGGGGCTCCCGGAAGCGACGAGCGAACACGTCAGTTATATCGCCGATAACATCGTCTTCCAGAACTACATCGAACTCGAAGGGGAACTCCAGCGTATCGCCGGGGTTCTCAAAAAGCGTGTGGGCGGCTTCGAGACGGTTCCCCGCCGGTATACGATCACTGCCGATGGCTTGCAGATAGGCGAACCGGTGACGGGCATCCACGGCGTACTCAACGGAGTTCCGGAGCGCACGAGCGAAACTACGGACCGTTCACGCTGATCACGAAGATGGCCCAGATTCAGCTGTTACTCGCCGGAGCGGGAAATCGACAGGCACTGGCGTCACTCGTATCCGAACACCACACGCCTGTCACCGCCGAGGAGGTCCAAGAGGCCGACCTCCACATAGTCGACGAGTCGTCGTTTCCGCAGTACCGCGACGAACTGGAATCGTATAAGCGCCGAAAAGAGCCGGTGTTTTGTCCGGTGGTCCTGATTCGACGTGAGAAGTCGCCGGTCTCGGTCACGCTTCCCGATATCGAGTCCAGCGACCGTCCTCTCGTTGTCAACGACGTGGTGACGGCGCCGGTCGGCAAGCAGGCGCTCTTCCGGACGATCTCGAATCTCCTCGTCCGGCGGGCGCAGACGAAAGAGCTCGCTATGGACCTCAAAGAGCAGAACGAACAGCTCCGCGAGGAACGGCGGAAGTATCAGACGCTCGTCGAACAGAGTGAACACGGGATCGCCGTCGCACAGGACGGCGAGTTCGTGTTCGTCAACGAGCAGATGGCGACGATCGTCGAACGAGACTGTGAGGCTCTGGAGGGAATGACCCTCGAGTCGGTCATCGCACCGGAGTATCAACGGCTCGTTCGCAGACGTCACCAGCAACGAACGAGGGGAGAATCTCCGCCAACCCAGTACGAAATCGCCGTCGTAACGCCCCGGGGAGAGCAAAAAGACATCGGGCTGCGAGCGTCACGGATCACGTACGACGGCGAGCCGGCGGTGTTGGCTCTCTTTCGGGATATCACCGCACAAAAGGAGCGCGAACGGGATCTCCGGCAGTTCAAAAACGCCGTCTCACACGCCGGCCACGCGATTATGATGACTGACACCAACGGCACGATCGAGTACGTCAACCCGGCGTTCGAGGAGATGTCGGGCTACACGGCCGCGGAGGCGATCGGTGAAACCCCGCGCATCCTCAAATCGGGCGATCACGACGAGGCGTTCTACCGCGACCTCTGGGAGACCATCCTCGAGGGCGAAGTCTGGACGAGCGAAACGGTCAACGAACGCAAGTCGGGCGAGCGGATCATCCTTAACCAGACCATCGCTCCGATCCAGAACGGCGATGACGAAATTCAGGGATTCGTTGCTATCCAAGACGACATCACTGACCACCGACTGCGGGAACAACAACTCGTCGTCTTCGATCGGGTGCTCAGACACAACCTCCGCAATAAGGGGACTGCAATCCAAGGATACGCCGACATTCTGGAGCAGACGCTCAGTGACGAACAGTCGGTCGAACACCTGCGTACGATCCAGGACAATATCGACTCCCTGCTGGATATCAGCGAGAAAGCACACCACGCCAGACAGATCTTCGCAGACAACATCGAGGAAGCCGACTCCGTTTGCGGGCTAGAAGCCGGTCTCGAGCGGATCCGTGACCGTGTGGAATCACAGTACACGGAGGGGAATGTCGTCATCCAGGAACTGCCTCCGGAGACAGTCGAAATCGACTCGCGTGTGCTGCCGGGCATTCGCGAGTTTGTCGAGAACGGCGTCAAGCACTCGGATGCCTCCTTGCCACAGGTTGAAATCGCCGCCTCAGTCGACGAGACGACTAGTACGATTTCGGTGGTCGATAACGGTTCTGGAATTCCCGAACAAGAGCAGCGCGTCATCGAGGCCGGAACCGAAGAACCGCTCGAACACGGATCGGGATTGGGACTGTGGTTCGCCTACTGGCTCGTCAGTTACGTCGGCGGAGACATCGACATCCGAACGAGTGATGTCGGGACCATCGTCGCGATGACGATCCCCATCCGATAGGCCAGCGCTCCGGCCGAAGAGATGCCGTCTAGCAGATCTATAGCCGTTTCCAACTGATCGTGCACGTGATCGCCCGACGGCGTGCGGTCACGTGAGTGAAGGCGTGCACTCAGTAACTGATGTCGAACTGGACTGCAGCACTGTGCGTGCCCACCCACGAATGAGCGCGGTTTCCCAATACTATTTTAGGAAGAATCCTAGGTCCTGATATGGCGGACACACCCGTCGGTGCAATCGACACTCTCCTGGCGGACGCGACAGCGGAAGTCGACGATCCAGAAGTCCGATACAAACTCAGAACCGCACGCCAGCTAACGGATGTTATCGAACAGCATCACGACGACCTCGTTGCGGTAGCCGTGGATGCGACCGGCAGTGACGAAGTCGAAAAGCAACTCCACGCGCGGAGACAGGGCGAGTAACTGTTTCTGGTGGGGGACGCAGGAGAGCTCCAACACCTGAAGGACCCCGGTAAGTGGCGGTTGCGGACGTCACCCCGGGATAATTGCAACTGTCTCGATCTCGACGTGTAACTCCGGATCGATGAGTTGATCTACAGGCGGAGCAGGCCGAGTGCCTCGGGGCTTGACCGCGAGGGTGAAGGCCGTCGAAAGACTAACGAAATCACGGTTCGTACAGTTGTTACAGTCAGAAACCCACAAAGACGGGTTAAAGACCTTAACCCAACGCTGACTGAGACAATTTGGAAATGCGACTCCTCTCAAAACCCGCGTCTTTGGCGCGGTGCGACGGGAGTTGTCGGGCGGGGTGGAGCCGCCGACCCTCACGGACGCATCGCACGTTCGGGTGTGAATTCCAGCCGACCCATCTCGGGAAGGTCGAGGGGAATTAAATTCGCCTGCGTCCATCCGTCCGTTTCTGGACGGTCTGGACAAAACGGTGAAGCCTCGGGGCTTGTCCCCGAGGTACTTCACCTCAATCGTCTTCCAGAGTCGAAAGTCGAGCCTGGATTTCATCAGCATCCGCCTTCGAGAGGGCTTCTACGCCGAACTGCACGAGGAGCGGGTAGAAGTGCCGGTTCTTTTTGAACTCGTCTTGACCCGCTTTTCGAAGCGTCAGCTGTGATTCGAGATAGGTGTCCTCCATCTCATCAAGAATGTTGTCCGGGATGTAGATGGTTCGCCCGTTCCACTCGTCCTTGATGTTCGTTTTCGTCTCACTCGTTTCACTCGTTTCGTTCGTTTCGTTCGAGTCCGATGATCCAGCCGAGGAACTCGTTTCACTCGTTTCGTTCACTTCACTCGTTTCGCTTGCATCGGCTTCGCCGTCCTCGTCGTCGTAGTTGCCCTCGATACCGGAGGCATCACCCCAGCCGTCAGTCATACGTCTACCTCCGCAGGTGCCGTCTTCTCGAACGTCTCGTCGAACAGATCGGCGATCTCGTTGAACAGGTCCCGCGCGTCTTCGACCCGCTTGTTCTCTTTCCCGAAGCCGAAGACGGACACGCCGTCACCGATCGATTGCGAGAGGTCGGTGCGCTTTGGGATCTCGAAGACTGGGAGCGAGTACGCCGATTTGATCTCCTCGATTGTGTTCCGGTGTTCGGAGTTCTGCTCAACACGGTTACACACGATTGCAAGTCGGTTGATGTCACCGTACGCTGGTTCAAGCGAACCCAACTGCTTCGCGAATATCTGAAGACTGTTGGCGTTGAGTTTCTCGGGGATGACGGGGATGACGACGTTGCTGGTCGCGACGAGGGCGTTATCGGTGAGGACGTTCAGCGAGGGTGGCGTATCGACGATGATGTAGTCGTAGTTCTTGTCGAGTTCGTCGAGTGCCATTCCCAGCCGCTCACGACTCTTCGGAGCTTCGAGTAGCGTCTGGATGTTTTTGTTGTTCGCGAGCTTCTCACTGGCTGGTAGGATGTCGAACTCCTCGTGTTCGACGATGATGTCGTTCACCGACTCCATCTGATCGAAGTCGAGGACGTCGAAGAGCGTGGTCCGATCGGTGTCGTAGTACAGACCACTGTAGCCGAGAGAGCACGTGAGACCGCCGTGATAGTCGATGTCGACGAGGAGGACGTCGTAGCCGCGTGCTGCGAGTGCACCACCAGTGTGAATGACGTCGGTTGTCTTTCCCGCACCACCTTTCTGATTCGCCACCGTGATTCGTGCCGTGTTAGTTTCGCTCATTCTTCTTGTTCCTCTCAATCAGTTCGTTTGATTCGTTTCTTTCATTATGCTCGTTTAGTTCGGTGCATTCAGTGAGGGATTTTCACTTGGTGAGATGATGACGACGATGTTAAAACCACCCGTTCGTTGTACTCGTTGAATCGAACTTATTCGTTGAGTTCGTTACTCTCATTTCATTCGTTTTTAACCGAGCCCCTTCGTTCACCTTTCTCGTCCCCTTCGTTACCTTCGTTTTTCTCAACGACTCTTTCGTATTCGATACGTCGACGGGAGTTCATTGCTGTAAATACATTCGTTCCGGTCACTGTTCTCGTTTTATTCGGTGTTTTAGTTTCATTCGTTCTTCTCATTCTATTCGTTACGTTCGTTTCTACATTCTCAGGCATCTCGGCTGATAGCGGTGGGGATTGTCCGACTCTTTCTCGAAGTCGATTGCGCTGTGCCGTGCAGCACCGCTGGATGCAGCCCCCCTGAGTTGATTCCTCCGCGATGAAGCCCGTCGAAGAGTAAGGCTGCCCAGTTCGATGAGAATTAGAACGTGTGCAGACCACTTATACCGCTCTTTCAGAGCGGTCGAGAACACTCCGAACAAGATCCGCGATCTCCGCTTCCGACATCGGATCGACATCGACGCGGGACCCGTCAGCAGTATAGAAGACCCCTGCAGTCACGTCCCGGTCAGGGAACCACTCGTTCAGGACGTGGTAGTACACGCTGAGTTGCTTCCGGTACTCATCCGCGGCGTGCCGTCCGAGGTCGGTCTTGAAGTCGATGATCTCCACGGCATCGGGACGAATGTGCACGAGGTCGACGACTCCTGAGATGGTGACCTGCTCCCCATCGATGGTGAGTGGGAGATATGCGTCCTCCTCGACCCGTAGTTCTCCGCCAAGCGAGTCTAGGAACGATTTGATATGACGCTCGTCCTCGTTCGAGGGCTCGACGCCTTCTTCCAACACGTAGCGTTCAGCGAACTCGTGGGTCTCCGTCCCGAACGCGGTCCCTCTCCCGTCGTCGACGTCCTCGAACACGTCGTCGCGCATCAGCGTGTGTGGCGAGTGTCCGACTGGACCTTCTGGCGTCGGCACGGAAATCTGTAAGTGTGACTGCGTCGTCTCGCTGACGTCGTCTGCCCGAACGTCGGGTTCCGGTTCCTCCAGGTCGACCGGGAGTTCCTCGATGAACGTGTTCGGAGACTCACCTGCTGCAAACACGAGATGGCTCTCTGCCCGGGTCATCGCGACGTAGAGCAAGCGGCGTTCCTCGTCGTACCCACGCGGCAGGCACTTCTGCAAGACGTCGGCCCGCCAGTTGTCGTGAATGTGGGGATACCCGTGGTCGTCGGCGTAGAGCTTCCGCTGGCGTAACCCGATCGGATCGTCGAACGTGATGACGTTACTGTTCCCACCCGACGGTGGGAAGCGACGAGCGTTCATATTCGCGAGCACGACGATGGGGTGTTCGAGCCCCTTCGCCGCGTGGATGGTCTGGACGGTCACCGAGTTCAGACCAGCGCTCGCGTGGACCTCGTGGGTGCTTCCATCATCGATGCCGCGTTCGATGAACCGAATGAGGTCTCCTCGGGTCAACGTCGTCGCGTTGTGGACAGACTGTATCGTCGTCAGCAACACGTCGGCGTAGGCCCCGTCGTAGTCGTACTGAGAGAACACGCGCTGGGCAACGCCACCGACGGTCTCCAGTGACGCGAGCTCCGACTCGAACGCCTGCATATTGTTGGGATACTTCTCGCTCTGGAGGACGTGTTTGACCTCGTCGAGCGTGTACCCGGCTTCCTCGAGTACGACCGCCCAGCCTCGCTCGAAATCGGATTCGAGGATCCGCAGCCACGCCAAGAGGATCTTTGCCGGGTCGGAACGGAACAACTCGATGCCACCCTCGTACGCCATCGGCAACCCATACTCCTCGGCAACAGAGAGGAGTTCTCGGCCGAAGTCACGAGTCCGGGTGAGGACCGCGATGTCACCGTACTCCGGGCAGCGAAGGTCGCCGTCCTCCTCGATCTGATACGCGTCGTTCCCGACGATCTCCTGAATCTTGGTCAGGACGGTCTCGTGTTCGTCTTGGTGTTGGACCGCCTCTATGTGGGAGTTCTCGTGGGCAGTACTCGAAGAGAGCGACACGATGCGGTCTCGGACGGCGGCCTCGTCGACGTCGTCCGTGCTCCCCGCGGGTGTCACCAGACTGTGTTCGGAGAAGTCGAGGATGTCCTGCGTCGACCGATAGTTCTCGACGAGCTCGATGTCGATGATCGGGCGTGTCGCCCACGACACGCGCTCGTGGTCTTCGTTGAGCTCGTCGACGAACCGATCCAGTCGAGACTCGAATTCGGTGATGTTCTCCACGGCAGCGTACTGGAACGAGTAGATGCTCTGTTTCCAGTCGCCGACGACACAGACGTTGTTCGTATCCGCGAGCAAGAGTGCGAGTTTGAACTGGATCTCGCTGGAGTCCTGAAACTCGTCGATCATCACGTACTCGAAGGCGACGTCGTCGCGGAGTCGGTGATCCTCACAGAGTACGACGAACGCGAACAGTTGGAGGAATCCGAAATTGAGGTAATTGCGGCTGAGCGCGAACTCTACGTACTCGTGGTAGACGTCGTGGACAAAGTTCTTGAGATCCTCTCGCTGTTCCTCGAACGCGAGCTGAGCGACGGCAGCAGGCACCTGCTTTTCTCCCCATCCGCCGCGAATCGCCTCTTTCTCGGGGGCGTCTGGGAGATAGCACTTACCCTTCCCGTAGTCGCCAAGCTTCGAGCGCAGCTTGGACTGCTTGCTCCCGTCGTTTCTAGGTTGGTTCTGCTCGTCGAAGATTTCTCGGAACGACTTGAAGTCACCATCCAGATATCGCTCGCCGTTGCGATACCAGCCCTCGGCCGTCGGGAAGACACCTTTCGCCGCAAGCTGATTGATCAATCCGAGAAGTTCGACTGGGTCCTCGACGGCGCGGAAGAAGTCGTCGTACTCGGGGTGATCGTCGCTGAAGCGCCGGACGAACTCGCGGAACTGCGCCTTCTCGACGTTCTCGTCTTCGAGGACTCGCGTCGATCCGGTGATGCGGTCGTCGATGCCGAGAAGCGTCGGTGCCTCGAAGCCGTGCTCCATCAGGATGTCGTGACAGAGGCTGTGGAACGTCTGTATCGGCGCGTCAGAGAGTTCACGCATCCCGTAGTCACAGTGGGCGACGATTCGGTCTTTCATCTCCGCGGCCGCGTTGTTGGTGAACGTCACGAGGAGGACGTCCTCGGGCTCGACGTCGTCTTGGTCGACGATTTCGGCGTAGCGGCGGGTGACCGTGAACGTCTTTCCGGTCCCGGCACCGGCGTCGACGACGTGGATTCCCTGTTTGCTGTCGATGAGGTCTTGCTGACGATCGTTCGGCGAGGTCATCGCGATCCATCCTCCAGGATACAGTCCCGGTTGTCCACGTACCGGTAGTTCGGGTCGCCGGAGAGCCCCTGTACCGGGAAGCGCTCCTCGCCGGCACGGCGGGTGTTCAATTCTGAAAGGCGTTCTTGGACAAACTGCTCGAACGCGTCCACGTCGCCGGTGAAGTAGTTCTGGTTGCGAATTCGAAGCAAGTGTCTCAGTGCCTGCTTACAGCCGTTTTTCACGTACTTGTAGTCTCCAACGTCAGCAATCAATCGCGCCGTGAGTGCGTCGGCGAACTCCGATTCGATGAGTTCGTCGCTGTCGCGGGTGTCTGGGAACTCCTGGCCGTCCAACACAGACCGATACACCTCGTACGTCGATTTCGAGAAGGTCTTGTTACAGTCGTTCGCGGCGTCTTCCTGCAGCTCGGTGAAGACAGCGGGGCTCGCGATGTACTCCTCGTATGTGACGGGATAGTAGGTCACCGTCGTGAGGCAGTCCTCCAGAGTGTTCTCCCCTGTCACGACGTCGTCGAGCGTCTCCAGGAAGTGGAAGAACGTGAACTGCAGTTCCTCATCTGGGTGCTCAGTCCGCTGGTGGGCGAGATAGAGGAGTGCTTGAAAGTTCGGTTTGTCGCTCGGGGGATCGACCGCCGAATGCTTGACGACAGAGTATGCCGACTTCTTCGAGCCGCTCTTGTAATCGAGGAGTCGGGTGGGACTGTGAACGAGGTCGATTTTCCCCTTCAGTCCGAGGTCGGTGTTCTCGAACCAGCGTTCGGTGTGGGAGGACTCGATGGGACGGTCGTAGTATTCGGCGAAGAAGTTCTCGCTCCGGCCACTGTCGGGCGTCGCCAACCCATCGCCCTGCGGCGGGTTCGTATCGAGGTATTCGGCGATCGTCTGGAGCCCGACGCGGTATTTGGTGCGTCGGACCTCTCGGTCGACGCCGCGGAGGAACGGATCGACTTCGTCGAGAATGAGAGTCGCGACCTCCTCAAGTGTCTCGGGTGTGACGACGCCTGGATGCGAGACGTAGAACTCTGCGAAGTCGTGGAACAGATTGCCCTCCCTGAAGTGGTCTTTGTCCGGGTTGTCGAGGAGTCGACTGAAGAAGTAATCGCGGGGGGAGTTGACGTACGTATTCAGACTGGACTGGCTGAGTGCGCTGACGTCTTCGGGAGAGACATCGAGCGGTTCTTTCTCGAACCCATCCTGCGTCGGTCGCGATGTTCGTGAATGTCGCAGTGAGTCCAGGTCACTGAATTGGTCGAACTCAGCATCGAACAGTTCCTCGAAGTACAGACACGGAGTGACGGGCGTTCCACCGGCGGTGTCCTGCACGAGGTAGTACTGCTCGACACCGTTCTGTAGGAGTCGTTGGAACTGCCGGATGTTCCGCTCGAACTCTTGATCGTTATCGACCCACGGGCGGCGGGGCGACGAATGCGTCCATCCCTCGTCGAGCCCGAGATAGAACACGACGGTGCGGTCGACGTGCCCGGCTGATTTCGCATCGGCCAGCAGAACGCCCTCGTTTTCGCGATCGACCGGGACGTCGTAGGACTGTAGATAGAATTCGAGTCGGTCAACCGCCGGTTCGGTGACGGGATCGTCGAGGAGGCCGAGCGTCGAAAGTTCGTCTCTGAAGGCGTCGACATCGGCATCGATGACGGCCTCGAATGCGTCGGTGGCGTCCGCGAAGGTGCAGGAACGGACCTCCTCACGGAACTCGTGGAACCACTCGATTCCCGAGTGGTCGAGGTCGACGAGCCGCTTCTCGTCGTGCTCGATGTCGATTGGCATCCCGAGTTGGGTGAGGAGTGGTCGAACGTCGCCAACTCGCGTATCTCGGCCAGCGCGTGCACTTCGGAGGAGTTGCAGAAATGCGCGGTGGCGAGTATCGTCGCTGAACCCCGGGCCGCCGTAGTAGGGGATGTCGGCTGCGTCCAGCGCCGACTCGATGAGCGGGGAATACTGACTGGCAGCATCGAGGACGACGGCCACGTCGTCGGCGTTCTCCTGCGTTACGGTATCGAGGACAGTATCGACAATTGCGGCCGGCGAATCGAGGATTCGGAACGGTGGCTGATCGAACGGGTCCTCAGAGAACGGGTCGATCGTCTCGTAGGTTGGGGGAAGAATCGAGCGTTCGAGTTCGGTGAGTTGCTTTAATCCGACGACAGCGACCGACGTGTCGGCGTCTATCGTGTACTCGGTAAGCCGTTTGGACGTCGTATCCATCTCCGCGATGCAGTCGACCGCAGTGTGCGTCGGGTCCGTCGCGAACTGCTCGTAGTCGAGAACGGCTTCGGCCGTCCCCTGGTACTCCCAGCACTGGAGGATGTTCCCGACCGCGTAGGACGCCTCCTTCCAGTCGAGATCGGTCGCCTTGATGACTTCGAGAAACGCGAGCCGGTCCTCGGCCTCTTCTCGCCGTCTGGCAGCGAGTCGACGTGGTGTGATCGCGAAAGCTCCGAAGTGGGGGTGGTCGAGACGCCGGTTCAGGGCGCTTGCCATCGGCGCATCCGGCACGAGCACGAGGTCGAACTCCTTGCACTCCTCGTAGAGCGAATCGATAGACTTCGCTCGCGTAATTGACACGGACTATCGGACTCAGGTGGGTTTCAAAAATGTGTCGTCAAGACTGCTCGGATGGGTGCATCACGCGCTCATCAACACGTTGGCCACGACGTAGAGGTCTCGAGTAGAACCGTATTACGCAATCTGGAGTCGGATAATAACAGTCTTTATCCCTCGCTAATCACTCTGTAGTATTGTGAGAAATAAACAAAATCAATCGACAGGTCGGATCGGACCTCTTACCCAGATCCAGTGGCTAGCAGTTGTGTTAGTCGTCATTACTGGCGTCCTCCACGTGTATGCTGGTATCGTCGAGGGCCGGGCTCCTGTTGCACTCGCAGGCGTCGGCTACGCTGGTGCACTTGTGCTCTTTTTCCTCGACTACCGCCGGCGAATGCTCTACCTGATCGGGATTCCGTATACGGCCGTGCAGTTCCCCCTCTGGATCGTGGCCAAGTCAGAGTACGGGATGATCGACTACGTTGACAAGGCGGTCCAGGTCGTCTTGATCCTCGTGTTGATCTACCTCTATCTGACCACGCGGTCCGAGTCGACCGGGAACACGGCAACGACGGTGGACTGATACTGTCGGACAGCAATTCGTGAATCATATTGGCACCCACGGGGTGCCGATACTTTTCACATCGTTCTGTCCGACAGTATGAGCGAGCGAATTTCCGGGGCGTCTGCCGCGCTCAGTTATCTCGAATCACCATTATCTTCACTCGGTTCACGCCGTCGAAGTCACGGAGGCGGTAGGTCAACTCCCGAACGCGGTCGCCGGCCCCCTGGCAGAATAAGGATTCGAGACACCACTCGCCCTGGTGTGTGTGACTCGTGTTGAGAATCACATCTTGATACTCGTGTTGGACCGCGTGGAGTTCTCCGATCACCTCGTGATGGCGGTAGTCGAAGGCGACGAGCGCGATAACGTCTCCGCTGAGGTCTTCGAGTCGAGAATGCGATTCGATGTACTCCTGCATCGCCTCGCGAACTGCTCGGGACCGATTATCCAGTCCCTCGTCTTGCCAGACCCGATCGAACTCCTCGAGGATCGCATCCGGGATATTGAAACTCGTTCGCATCGGGTGCTTTTCGGACTACCCGTACAAGAGTCCCGAGTATGCTCTCTCTGTGAGTCGACAGTCATAGCCGCTATCTCTCGATGGGTGCCTCCCAGAGCAAGATTCCAACCGAGCCGACGATCAGCACGATACCGGCCACAGCGAGTGCGAACAGAGGCGAGACAACGTCGGAGATGACGCCACTCCCGAGTTGGAACGGGACGACGGCGAGGCCACTGACCATCGCCATCGCACTGAGCACGGTCGCCCGGCCCATCGTCTCGATGCGGTCGTTGATGTACTGGCCAGCGAACGACCGCGTCACGTCCGAAAGCCCGCGGATCAGCAGGAACGTCGGCAGCGCGAGTACCGGCACGAAGTACATCCCCACCAGTGCGCCGCCGACGACGAAGGGCAGCCACAGAAACCACGTTCGGAGCCCGAGGCGCGCACGAATCGCACCAGTGTAGTAGCTCAGCCCTGCGCCGAAGAGACTGTACGCCGCGTAGAACCACCCGAGCAGTGACCTCACTCGCGACTGCGAGACGCCGAAGTCGAGGACAATCGTCTCGAAGATCGGTTGAAGAAACACGAACACCAGATACGTCACTGCCGCGTAGAGGACGTAATAATACAGCACGAACGCCCGTATATTCCGTTGTGAGATGGTCCGTCGGATGATCGAGAGCGTACGACGAAAGCTCAGTTTCGTGGAGTCCGTTCGTTCGTAGGTCGCGGGCTCGTCTATCGTCAGGAGGACACCCACGCCAGTTGCCGTGACCCCGGCAGCGACGAACCATGGATACGACAGGTCGATACTGCCCAGGTAGCCCCCGACGATCGCCGCTCCAGCGCCGATCGCTAGGGCGACGGATTCGCCGCGGCCACGGACGTGCGCGAACTCGTCCTCGGAGAGGTCGTCGGTGAGCGTATCGTACAGCCACGCGTCTTCACTTCCCGAGCGGAAGTTGTAGCCCATCGACCAACAGACGTACAGAGCCGCGAGCGCCCAGAACGAACTGGATAGTCCGATTCCGAGCAATGTGACCGAGATGAGCGCGGTTCCGGTCAGGAGGCTGTTGCGCCGACCGATCCGGTCACCGATGTAGCCAGTCGGAATTTCACCTAGCAGCGTCGTCAGATTGTATATCGCTTCGAGGATGGCGATTTGCGTAAAATTGAGCCCCTGAGCGAGAAAGAAGAGATACATAATTGGCCGATAAAACTCGACGGCCTTCGTCGATTTGTAGAGATAGTACTTCAGAACGCTCGCTGGAGGAAGATCAGATGCACTCCAGAATAGAACAGCCATACTGGTGATGGATATTCTGGAGAAATGGATGTTGTGTTATGATTTATCTGAAATTTCGTAATACGGCTCCATCGAGTGAGTAGAGTCGGGATTCATTATCCGCTATTCCTGGTCTGACACACTCTGCGATACCGATGCTTCCTGCACAGCATAGTGGGGCGTGTTGGACCGTGTATGCCCTTGCTGCTGATCATCCGAACGCTGAAGAACACTGCCTACGCGTCGTGTGATAACTGTGGTCGAGTACGAGCAGTGCAGATATACCCACGAAATTAGCGATGGGCACTGAGGTCGAGATCTTCGAGCACACAGACGCCAGCGAGTGGTCGTGTCACCACCCATCAGGTGACGACTCGAAGTATTGCCTGTTTCAGATAGAGTTCTCGTTGTCTGGCCGGTTGCGGATCTGTCGTCGGGTGCTGTGGGCGAGAAACAGTTGCAGAGTGGTGTTACAACACGCGAGTGATACTGTCGGACAGAACGATGTGGAAATCATCGGCACCCCGTGGGTGCCAATATGATTCACGAACTCTTGTCCGACAGTATGAGACATCCGCGCTCAGGGGATGGCAGTACGGTTCCTTGGATGCTCACTCAGTGAGACGGGTGGTCCTCAAACAAGCCGGGCATCACCACCGCGACTGGAAGAATGAGCACCGCGATCCCCAACAGCAATAGCGGTCCGAGCTGTGGATCTAGCCCGATAAATGATGCAACTGCTGTTGCGATCGGGCGCGTTTCTTTCTCGAGGCCTTGGCCAGCGATCCCAGTCGATGCGATCGCGATGCCGGCCGTGATGAGGGCTGGTGGACCACCCGCTTTCAGCGCCCGAACAGGTCGATTGGCGGGGCCTTGCTTAGACATCTGTGGTAATCTCCTGGAGTATTGTCAGGCTCATTGTGAGACTTAGTTGATGAACTCCCGGGCAAGCGGGTACTCCCAGGAGGTTCCGAAGATCGCTTTGATCGTTGCAACGAGCGTGAATAGACTTGTCAGAAGCCACGCCAGCCCGGCAGCGAACAGTAACACCGTCCCCAGCAGGCCGACAATATTGGCGAGTGGCCCGGGGAGTGGTGACCACGAGACCATCTCGCCGCCAACTGTCATCGTATCCGCACCCAAGAGGAACGTCAGGAACGCACCGAAACTGAGAAGCAACACCGAAAAGTGCCAGTTCAGCGCGTTTCGCGCGTTCGCTTTGGTGAACGCGTGATCAGAGACGAGGTACACGATTCCAGCTCCGATAACCCCTGTAAAGAGGGCTAATAGATGGACAGCGATACCACCGATGGAACGTTTGGTTAGCAGTTCGGGACCACGATCGGGCGTCATTGTATCTGTATCCATATGTGATGTGTGATGGGGAGGATAGCTTCAGCTCGATTCACGTCGTCGGCAGGAGGTGTAACGGGCCAAACCGACTGCGGACCCGATGGACGATTCGTTCGGTGACCAGCAGAATGCCGCTGAACACGAGTACGTTGAACGCCGTCGCCCACAGTGCAATATCGCTCTCGAGGCCGGGATCGAGACCCAGGATGGTCAACAGGCTTCCAGCAGCCAACAGGGCGAGTGACAACTGAAAGCCAGCGAGAACGAGTGTTCGCACCCCGACTGTATCCTGTAGTGTCAGGAAGCCACGAGTGGAGAGCCGATCGAGCGGGGACTCGGCTGTGAGTGCACGTTTCCCTTCCGGCGAGAGTGGCCACTCCGAGTCGGGATACTTGATGTAGTAGAGGGTGACCGAATCAGGATACGCTTCGGTCGCCACTACATCGAGCTCCTGGAGTTCATTTAGTCGGTTCCGAACTGTGGCTTTACTCACATCGGGTTTCACGCGCGAGGCGAGTTGCCGACTCGAAAAGAACGGCCGGTCGGCTTCGAGCATCGTCTCGACAACGTGTTCTTGTGTGAGCGTGTTATCGAGATTACTGTCGATACGCCTGTCAATCCAGTTCGGGGTGGGGACCACAGCGAACTGACGTATGACAGGGGGATAGAAAAAATGCCGTCCAGATTTCGCGGCCGCAAAACGGTGTTTGTAGCCCTTGAAACGGCTAAATCAGAGCTTAAGTGTGGAATACGACCGGCACCCAGGGCCACAGCACCTACTGAGACGAGCGGTAAACGACCCTCCCCTACTTCGCTCGGGGTCTAAGGACCCGCTCGCTCGTTGAGGGAAGGGCTTTCGCGTGGACTCCCGTTCTACGCCTCACCAGAGGCGGGAGGGTTGTACTCCCCGCTCACGTTCAGCGTCCCGCGATTCAAGCGCACGTCTACGGGTGCGCCTCCGTCGTCTGCGTTTTGCCGGCGACGGAGATACTGCAGTCCAATGTTCTTTGCCGCGTTGTAATCGGCGTGGTTCTGGTAGCCACACTTCAGGCACTCGAAGTCCTCGCCGTCGCGATTGTCCTCGTGGGTAAATCCACACGTCGAACACCGTTTCGACGTGTTTCGTGGGTCTACCTGGACGGCTTCGACACCCTGCTCTGTGGCCTTGTATGCGACGTATTCGTAGAGACGGCGGAACGCCCACAGGTGGTGCCACGACGCCTCTGGCACGTTCTCACGAATGTCCGTGAGGTCCTCGAATACGATATGCGAACAGTCGTGTTCGACCGCTTCGGCTACGAGTTCGTTGGCGACGCGGTGTAGGTACATCTCGAAGCGCCCTGCTTCTTTCCGTTTGACACCTGCGATCGCCTCGTGTGCGGCCCGCGTCCCACACTGTTGGAGGTCGCCACGCCGTATTTCGTACTCGCGTTTCCAGTGGGTGAACTCGGCTGCCGACCAGAACCGCCCGGTGGAAGCGACCGCGAGTTGGGTTACACCGAGGTCCACACCGAGGACTGTTCTGTGCCCGGTGGGTTCGGTGTCGTCATCGTCTTCTTTGAGCATCGACGCGTGCAGATACCACTCGCCGTCACGTCGATGGAGTGTCGCCCGCCGAAACGCGTAGTCCTCGTCGGCGACGTACTTCGTCGGCGGTGTCTCGGCATCGTCAGGAAGGATGTAGTCGCACTCAACTCGTCCGTTGACGGTCGACAGTGACACGTGGTCACGGTGGAACGTGGCGCTTCGCTTGTCGTAGATGGCGGTATCGGCCGTGAACGTCGGCCGGGACGTGTGTTGGCCATTCTTGAGGCGTTCGACGCCGCTTTTGGTGGCTTCGACGGCTTGGCGAATCCCCTTCTGGACGAGGT